>NZ_OY762999.1:777500-992500 GCF_963666665.1 Maridesulfovibrio sp. | reverse complement strand
CAGCGCCTTGCTTTTGATCAGCGCGGATTGGGAAACTATGTAATCCCGTTCCGAAAGTCAACCGCAAATGTCCGGTCAGTCAAAAAAAAATCTCGACGCGCTTGTGACTCCCAGCCGTTGCTGCGTCGAGAAGAATGTATCTATGAAAAACTTAGTTCTGCGTCAACATGTTTTTAAATTATTTATGCTATACCCAACGATTTACTTACAAAGATGGCTTAATGGTAGGCTTACGCTGCATTTAAGTATATCTGCAATAAAACGGTTCAACTAACGTCTGCCCAGACGTCATACCTTCCTATATATATAACTGATCTGGACTCT
Source organism: Maridesulfovibrio sp. (assembly GCF_963666665.1). Taxonomy (NCBI): domain Bacteria; kingdom Pseudomonadati; phylum Thermodesulfobacteriota; class Desulfovibrionia; order Desulfovibrionales; family Desulfovibrionaceae; genus Maridesulfovibrio; species Maridesulfovibrio sp. The sequence continues at coordinate 992,176 of NZ_OY762999.1, read as the reverse complement.
GTCTATCGTTGTGAAGCTCTGAATGTCAGGAACAGTTGATCCGGTCAGATCATGCTGAGCTTGAACAGTTAATGAAACAAGGCGCACAGATACAGCCGAAGGAACCAACACATAAGCATCCCAGCTCTCCTCCTGAGAATCAATCGAATTTATACCTTGCATCACACCCCATGCAGTTCTACCCCTCCGCTACCAACTGTCATGTAATAAGACTGCATCCCTTGAAAGACGCCTCCCTCACGACCTCTTCCTGCTGGTAAACACGTTTGATAATAACTTCATGCTGTCGAAACAGGTATATACTAAATTCTAATCACCGGAGCACTGCCAGACACCAGAACTAAACCGCAAAATATTGCTAACAATCTTTTTTCATTAGATTCTCCATTCTGATGCCTTTTCTGTACATAATATATAAAAATAAAAAAAGGCGCGGTAACCGCGCCTTTTTACTAGAACTACTAAACTTTTTTGACCTTATTCCCGTCACCGAGAAGAACAACCTTAGGCTTGTGCAGCCCTAATTCATCTTCATCAAGCCACGTATAGGTACAAATAATAATCTTCTGCCCAGCTTCACCCTTGTGAGCGGCTGCGCCGTTCAGACAAAATTCACCCGGACCGCCTTCAATGGCATAGGTGGTAAGCCTTTCCCCGTTGTCTACGTTTAGAACATCGACGCGTTCATAGGGAAGGATTCCTGCTTTCTCAAGCAGATCCACATCAATAGAAATAGAACCTTCATAATCGACATTGGCATCGGTGATGGTTGCTCTGTGAATTTTCGAATTTAAAAGGCATCTGCTGCCCATAGTTTCCTCCTTCAGGACTATTTAATTCTCCTGAACGGATATGCCGATACCATGAGCCCAATCGATTATCAATACAATAAATTTTACCTTGATTTTGATTAGAACATAATCACTGAAAACAAAAAGACCGGATTAAGTCCGGCCTTTAAAATATTGCAAGTAAACTCGATTAGCGGAAAAACTTGCGCCGAATAAAAGCTAACACAGAAAGTCCTCCTGCAAACAACAGAACTGCTCCGGGAATAGGAGTAGGCGTGTGGGAAATATCACCTTTGGTATATTTCCATTTCTTATCAATGTAAAAATTGGTCCCTGTAAGGGTGTTACCCTGACTTAATTCGGCCCACTCAACTGAAAAATTGTACTTTTTATATGGAGAAGTAAACTGAAAATCAGGCCTTATAGCATTAACCCCGGAAGCCTTGGGACCGGTCATGATCACGGATGACTTTGTGTCATCCACATATTTCCATGACCATAACGAGCTTTCACCGTTCTTAAATTTCACACTCTTAATAGAAACATCCGGCTCAACCACCCAGATCTGCATTGTATGCACACCGGGAGATTCGTTATACCAATTTTGACCGTTAATTGTTGCCGCACCAACGACTGAGGCCAAAACAAAAATCAGCAAAAGACTTAGAATCAATGTTCGTGCAATAAATTTCATACATCACCTCCCCATTGCGAACAAATCAGCCACCACCGACTGCAGGAAAAACACCAACCCGGTCTCCATCTTGAAGCGCTATGTCAAACTTAGAAGACTTGCCGTTGATAAAAACGATTTTTACCTCTTCAATTGGAATCCCTACCCTCTCAAGAACATCGGATACCGTTTCCCCTTCGGAAATAGGGTATGCCTCAGAATTTTCAGGGCTTTTTACAGCAAAAGTTGCATAACAAAGCAAAGTTATTTTCATAAATCCCCATATTTAGTGCCCACAGGCAGTTGGATAATACAAGAAAACTTAAAAAAATTAATCCAATAAATCAACCTTAACAAGGCTAATACAACACAACAAAAAAGTCCGGCAGGACTAAACCTGCCGGACTTACAGAAGCTATATATACTTAACTTATGCGGAGAAAGCTTTCTCGAAGTTAGGTACAACCTGCTTTTTGCGGGACATTACGCCTTCAAGGTATACTTTGGTACCTTCGGGAGCAACGCCGAATGCTTTTTCAACAACAGAAGGATCGTCAGAAACGATAAGCATTTCAGAACCTTCTTTCATGATGTCGGTAAGCAGCAGGAAGCAGCTGTGACGGCCTTCAGCTTTAACTTTTTCAAGTTCAGCATAGAGGTCATCTTTGATGCCGTCGAATACGGACAGATCAACAACTTCGAGCTGGCCGATACCGACTTTGTTGCCGGACATATCGAAATCTTTGTAGTCACGGAAGATAAGTTCGCTCATGGTTGCGCCAGCAACTGCGGACTTAACGTTGAACATTTCCATTCCGAGAGCCATAACATCTTCAACACCAGCAATCTTAGCCAGTTCTTCTACAGCAGCTTTGTCAGCGTCGGTGCAGGTAACGGACTTGAACATAACGGTGTCGGAGAGGATAGCACAGAGAAGTACGCCAGCAATGTTCTTGGGAACTTCTACGTTGTAGAACTTGTACATTGCGTTGATGACGGTACCGGTGCAGCCTACAGGCCATACCCACATTTCGAGGGGGTTGGGGGTAGTAACATCACCGAGTTTGTGGTGGTCAACTACTGCAACGATTTCACCTTTATCAAGGTTGTCCAGGCTCTGAGCGATGTCGGAGTGGTCAACGAGGATAATTTTCTGATCGGTAGCGTCAGTTACGATCTCGGGAGCAGCACAACCGAACTTTTCCAGAACAAAAGCGGTTTCAGGAGCGATAGCACCCTGAGCAACAGCTTTGGTTTCTTCTTTTGCTTTGGACCAGAGGTCAGCAATAGCGATTGCGGATGCAATGGTATCGGTATCGGGGTTTTTGTGTCCTACTGCGATAATAGCCATAATAATTTCCTCCTAAGAAATATGGTAGCTAAGTGAGCTTGTGTCTTCTATCACAATCTTTTTTCTATGCCAAGCTTATATAATCCCGGCAAGGATAAAAAAGCCGAATAAGACCACTCCGAAGACAAAAGTGGCATAGGCTTTTCGCAATCTAAGGGCCAAAAGGCCTCCAAGACTAGCAGCAATCCATAAAAAAGACCATTTCATCTCCACACCGGCGACCAACGGCCCCCACTTGTGAAAAAATATACAAAGGATATAATGAAGGATTATGGTGCTTGTCCAGAAAAAAAGCCACGAAGTGACAAAAGTTCTTAAAATAGAGCGAAAAACCAGCTTTTGAGGGAGTTGATCGCCTGCCTTTCCCTTGCGTGCCCAACTGATAAGCTTGTTGTGTCCCCTGTTATGCCACTGCCTTAGTGAATAATCCATCCACGCACCGATGCGTGCTAAAGGCAAACAAGCCAACAGAATAATCATAACCTGACGTGCTTCTGTAAATGCAAAAGAAGTGGTCAAAGCAAGCGCGGCAAATGTAGGAGCCAGAATATGTGGAGGAATGTAGGTTCCGGCCGGGATATTATCCAGCCAGAAAAGTTCGAAAAACACGGCAATCTTGAGACTGGTGACAACATCTCCCGTAACAGCACCCCAAAGGGCACCTACGACAAGAGGACGCTCAAGAAGACCGGGATTTATTGTGAAGCGGAAAAGCGAAAAAATCGCAAAAAAAAACCGATCAATGCAACCCAGACGGGGAAGGACAAAGCTAGTCCTTGAAACAGACTCATGAGAACCTCACCTGCACAGGATCATTAGGGACGCAGCGAAAATCGAGCTCTATGCCCTGCCCTTTGAAATAATGAAGACAGGATTCATCATCAGAACTCAAAGCCACGCTGGGGGAAATCTGTTTTTTACCGGGACCATAATGAATGTTACCGATATTAACCGAACTGAAAATAAAGCCGGAATCCAGAGCCCTGCGTACGTCAGCGCAGGAAGAAAACAAAATGATTGTGCTGCCGTTACCACTGGTAAAAGCAGGAATCATAGAATTCAAATCATCTACCGGACAAAAGGAGCAGCTCACCGACTGCGGAATTGCCAGCGACATGATCTGCTGCTGCAAATCATCCCTGGCAACGGCATCGTTAGCCACGATTATATGTTTTGCGTGGGTGTACGGGAGCCATGTTTCAATAATCTGCCCATGAACAAGACGGTTATCAATTCTCACCCACATCATCGTTACCCTTTGGAAGTTCGTTTTCGCAGCATTTCGCCGGCAATTACAATACCTTTAGCCGCGGCTTTGCTGACCTCTTCGGCCATCTTCTGCAAAGACTCATTACGCATCTGAAAAGCTTTCAGAAGCATGGGCAGGCTGACTCCGGTCACAACCTCAATATCATCTCCCTGCAACAGGGAAAGGCTTAGGTTAGTGGGTGTTCCACCAAACATATCAGTAAGAATGAGAACTCCGTTACCGTTATTCACTTCGGCAATATTGCTTTTCAAGGAGTCCACTGCCGCATCAATGCCCTGAGAAACATCAACACTAAGGGAGAGCACTCCCTCCTGAGGACCGACAATAAGTTCACCCGCTTCAATAAGCGCCTGTCCGAAGTTACCGTGGGTAACGAGAACAATTCCGTTTTTACTAGATTCTATGCCCATCAAAATTCCCGATATATTCAACTATAAATACTATTTCAAATGAATGTGCTTATGTTCAAGAGAGACAGAATAACCATTATCTTTAAGAGTTGCAAATATCCTTTCAGCCGTCGCAACGGAGCGATGACGTCCACCAGTACAACCTACAGCAATGGTCAGCCTGTATCTTCCTTCCTCCTCGTAAAGAGGAAGGACATATTGAAGGAAATCGAGATATTTCTCAATAAAAATTGAGCCCGGTTCAGTACCTAAAACATAATCAGAAATAGCTTTGTCCTGTCCGGAAAGCGGACGGAGATCTTCCTCAAAATATGGATTGGGCAGGAAACGAAGGTCCATAACCATATCGGCAGCGGTAGGCACGTCATGCTTAAAGCCGAAAGACATGACATGTACGCGTAAACCGCGAGTCTTTTCACTGAGTTCAGCCCATTTTTCCTGAATACGCCGGCGCAGGTCATGAATGGAGTAGGTAGTGGTATCAATCACCAGATCAGCCTGCTGGCGCACTTCACCGAGAATTTCCTTCTCTTTTTCAAGGGCCTGCTCTAGGCCGATATCTCGGGATTCAAGAGGATGCAGGCGGCGGGTTGTAGCGTATCTGCGAACAAGCTCGGGCAAACGGGCTTCGAGGTAAAGGATGCTGGGACGATAGCCCATAGAAGTAAGTTCTTCACGGGTGGCTTCCCAGTCAACGCTGAATTCAAGCTGACGCAAATCCATACCCAGCACCAGACCGCGATATGCATTGTCGCGGGTATTGAACAGCTCAACCAGACGCGGAAGCATGCTCGCGGGCAATCCATCCACACAAAAAAAACGCAGATCCTCAAAAACCTTCAGAACAGTAGATTTACCGGCTCCGGAAAGCCCGCTAACAACAATCACAGGAAAGGAATCCACATCGACCACCCCAATATCCTCCTTGCGAAATAGCCTACAAACAAAATTAGCAATGACCCGAGTTCATTGCTAATCTGATTTATTAATTTGAAAAATGCCGATTCTAGCTGAGACCGAGGAGTTTCAGCAACTGCTGCTTGTCCTCTGTATCTATAAATGCCTGTCGGAATGCTTCATCTTTAAGTTGCCGGGAAATTTGTGCCAGCACCTTCAAATGAGCACCGGCCCCCTGCTCGGGGGCCAGTACCATAAAAAATATCTTACATGGCTGCATGTCCAGAGATTCAAAGTCGACACCCTCACTGGATCGGCCGACCACCACGACAATCTCTTCGAGACATTCCAGTTTACCGTGGGGGATGGCTATGCCATCCCCGATTCCGGTTGTTCCAAGTTTTTCACGATCATTAAGGACCTTTAAGGCATTTTCCACATCCACATCGAGACCTGCGTCCTTGAGGGTGGAAACCATTTCTTCCAGGACTTTACTCTTATCAGAGGCCTGCAGTTCATAAATAACAAGGTCCTTTGCCAAATTATCAGTTATATTCATCAGTTAGTATCCTGGGTCAATTAAACCGAAGTCGCCATTATTACGGCGGTAGATTACGTTTATGGCTTCATTATCCGCATTGCGGAATACGAGGAATTCGTGGTCGAGAGTCTGAAGCTGTTCAGCAGCTTCATCAACACTCATCGGCTTGGGAACAAAGGAGTCAGACTCCACAATCACAGGTTCCCTGTACTCTTCCTCTCCGTAGCTGAGAACATCCATCCGGGCAGGAGCCGCCTCCTTTCGCCTGTGGCTTCTCATCTTTTCGTTTGCGCGGCGAAGCTGGGCTTCAAGCTTGTCCAGAACCATATCCACGGTGGAATACATATCCTCGGACACTTCGTAAGCAGAGACATGCATATGATCAGAGCTGAAAACAACTTCCGCAACATGCCTGAACTTATCCACTGACAGATTCACCTGCATATCAGTGTTTTCAGGATTGGTTACGTACTTTACCAACTTGGAGAAACGGCTGTTTGCATATTCCTTAAGATGTTCGGATGCGTCGAAGTTCTTAAAAGTAAATGCTACGTTCATAAAGAGCCTCCTTAGTAAAGGGTGAATATGCTTTGATTTCTCCGGACTACATTAGAATACTGTCTTCCTCTTGGATGAGGAGAGAATCCCCATTGCAGTCCTATACTTAGCTACGGTCCTTCTGGCTATATTGACTTCCAGTTTCTCTTTGAGAATCTCAGCTATCTTTTCATCGCTGAGGGGTTTCTTTCCGTCTTCTTCACTGATCAATTTCTTGATCGTTGCCTTGACGGACTCGGAACCGACCTGAGAACCGTCATCCAGACCAAGCGCACTATTAAAAAAGAATTTCAGTTCATAGATTCCATGCGGAGTAGAAACATACTTATTCGTAGTGATTCGGCTCACAGTGGACTCATGCATCTCGATGTCTTCCGCAACCTCCTTAAGAATAAGCGGTTTTAACTTGGTGACACCTTGAGCGAAAAATTCGCGCTGAAATCTCACTATGGATTCAAGAACTTTATATAAGGTACGTTGCCGCTGATACAGGCTCTTCATCAGCCATTGAGCGGAACGCATCTTGTCCTGAAAATATTCCTTGTCATCTCCCTTGGTTGATTCAAGAGTCTCCACATAAAATGCATTCATCTGCAACTTAGGAAGACCGTCTTCGTTCAGAACTATGACAAAATCACCATCATATTCATAAACATAAGCATCCGGGCTGATATAGAAAGAGTCTCCACCTGAAAAACTTGCACCAGGAAGAGGATCAAGTGTCTGCATCAAGTCCAGATAACTCTTTAAATCCTCCATGCTGAGCTTGAACTTCCTTGCAAGCGGCTTGTAGCGCTTCTTTTCAAGGTCATCTAGATGATCACGGACCAGAGAGACCAAAATCGGATCATCATCAAGCTTCAATGCTTCCAGTTGTATAAGCAGACATTCGTGCGGAGTCCTTGCCGCCACGCCCACCGGATCGAATCTCTGAATGCGATGCAGAACCTTTTCCACATCTTCGATTTCAGCATAGCATGTTTCGCAAACATCTTCCAAGTCTATCCGTAAAAAACCTCCCGAACTTAAATTCCCGATAAGACATTCGCCGATGGCGATATCTTTTTCGGTAAAATCGGAAAGGCTCATCTGCCAATGCAGATGCCCTTCAAGGGATACCGAATTGGTCAAACGGGCTTCAAAAGAAGTCCCATCTTCATATGATTCAGACTCGCGGGAAGCTGACTGCTTTGATGTACTGGAAAATTCACCGAGATAGTTTTCCCACTCAGCTTCCCTGGAAATTTGTGCTTCTTCGGCAGTAGCGGTGCCTGCTTCAGCATCGGGAGTGTCAGTACGCTCCTGAGCTTCTGCCTCTTCAAGGATAGGATTCTCCATGAGTTCCTGATGGACGGTATCCATCAGCTCCAATCGGGAAAGCTGCAACAACTTGATAGCCTGCTGCAGCTGAGGAGTCATCACCAGCTGTTGAGTAAGCTTTAATTGTTGTCTAAGTTCCAACCCCATATATTCAGGCCACCTTGTATATTGATTCGTATATTTTCAGATTCAGATTTATTACTACATTTATGCTGGACTAATCTTTTTTTTCATTCTTTTAATCCGAGCTTGATTCAACTATGCCACATCCCATTGCAAGATGCAAGAAAGACCTCTGATTTATCTGAAATTTAAGGATTTTTTATTAAATAGAAGTGCATATGAAAAAAGTGTACCAATGTTCTGCCCGACTGTAAATCTACAAAGACAAAATTCATCAAACTTTGTACCAAAAAAACAAGCCGAAACTCATTAAAGTTCCGGCTTGTACAGTTCAATTCCCAGCACAAAAGACTACAGACTGAAACTATCTCCCAGATAGAGCCTGCGGGCCTTGGTATTTTTCACGATACTCTCAGGTGAACCGTTAAGAATAACCCTACCCTCGTACACAAGGTAAGCGCGGTCACAAATAGAAAGAGTCTCACGCACGTTATGGTCGGAAATCAGAATCCCCAGCCCCATCTCCTTAAGCGTAGAAATAATATCTTGAATATCAATTACCGCAATTGGGTCAATACCCGCAAACGGTTCATCAAGAAGGATGAATTTTGGATTGTTGATCATAGCCCGGGCAATCTCAAGCCTGCGGCGTTCGCCGCCGGAAAGATACATTGCCTTCTGGTCGGCAAGGCGAAGGATACCAAGTTGGTCCAGCAACTCATCCGCCCTTTTAGGAACATCCTTACCGGAAAGCCCGGTATGCTCGATAATGATCTCAAGATTCTTACGTACGGAGAGCTTCTTGAAAATGGAACTTTCCTGCGGCAGATAACTAAGTCCCAAACGGGCACGCTCATGCAATGGCAGCCTGGTTATCTGCTGTTTATTGAAATAGACATCACCGGATGTAGGCTTGACGACACCTACAAGCATATAAAACGTTGTGGTCTTACCTGCACCGTTCGGACCAAGCAACCCCACAACCTCGCCCTCACGCACGGTCAGCCCGATTCCGCGGACAACCTCTTTAGGCCCATAGTTCTTGACCAGTTTCTTGGCGACAATTGCAGACATAAAATTCCTTTAATAACCTAAGGGGAAACATTTTTAGGAGTATAGAAAATTGCCTCAATAGGCTTATTACCGCCAACAACCTCAGCACGGTTCTCTTTCAGGTAAAATTTAATTTCATCACCCTGAATAAGGTTTGGACCATCCTGCAATTCTGCATTCCCATTCATGTAAATGATTGAATCACCCACTACATAAGTAAGCTTGTCGCAGTGACCTTTGCGCTTCTTCATGACTACTTTTACATTACCCCCGGCCACAATCTTCTTGATCTTGTCCTGAGTATCGGAAAGGGAATCCCCTTCAGGGCGCAGATGCGCGGTCAGGGTGTCTGAAGTAAGAGTAACATCAAGGCGTACCACCTTGACTTTACCGGAAAAAGTAATCCGGTTGCGATTCTCACTGAAAGTCATCTTGGTAGATGTAATCTTGATGGGAACTTCGTCCGGACCGCCGGGCTTGCCCTTCTTGCGCGGCTTTTCCTTTTCCACAACCGGAGCTTCAGCTTTGAGATATGTACCGAAAACGTAACCTACGCGTTTAAGCTCATTATTGTCGGCGGGCTTAAAAACAGGATACCATTTCCCTTCTTCCTGTCCTACACTGACAGCTTCCCCCAGCTCCAGCTTATCCACAATCAAGGATTTTGCATCGGGTTCGGAACGGACATTGAGAACAGCAGTAGCATACAGGGTTTTAGTTTTGACCGGAGCCATCAGCATTTCATCCATGGCTTCTTCCATGGCGGCCAACTCACTCCCTCTCTTGACTTCAGCCTTTGCATTACGCACTTCTTCAGCTTTGATTTCAGCTTTACGAGCGTCTATCCCGGCCATCTGTTCTTTTTCCAAATTCTTTGGATAAGGGGCAAGAAACGGTCCCCATGCATAGCCCCATACAGGAGTGTCGTCTTTAACCATGGTATCAATGCGGTAAAGAGCGTACATGCCCCCCTTCTCAGCCCCAACCTGCGCACGGTGCCCGGGACTAAGCACACCGACAGCCTTTGATGTGGAAACAGGCTTTTCAATCACATTAATTCTACGAACGGCATAACGGATACGGGCGTCATCCAGAACGATGTCCACATCATCCTTTTTAATATAGCCAAGCGCATCAGCCTCTGAATAAACCGGAGCATCTGCTTTGAAAATTGCGTACCAACCGTCCTTGAGAAATCCGACCTTAATTTTATCGCCGGATTTGATCATACCACCGGTTGAAGATTTTACTGTACGTTCAAGATAGAATTTCAAATCCTTGCCGGCATATCGAACATCACCCCAATCCGCCAATGAGCTGTCCGCAGCAGCGGGAACAACCACTTTGCTGGAAACATACCCCACAGGCTCGGCCTTCTTATCTGCAGAAGCAGGATAGACCGGAAACCAGCCTCCCTGAGCCTTGCCGACCACAAAACTTTCCGCCGGAGAAAGAACCCAGACAACCTCTCCCTTGAGGTCCGGTTTGGAACGGACATTGGCAATGGTCCGGGCAATTTTCAATTCGGATTTATCGTAGGCATGGGCAGCAGGACCGGCCAGAACAAGGACAAAGAAAAATACCGCACAAACAATGGCGGGGGAAAGCAGCGCAAATATGGACCTGCCGCGTAACAATGAACTATTTTCAACTATATTAATCAAATGAATGCTCGCTTCTATTGAGGCATTACCACCATGTCCGGTGAAATCAGGGCTTCCATTCCATCTTCAATCATAATTTCACGGGTGACAAGGTCCACCTTGACCCGTTTGGAAGTGATGTAAACAGTAGGACTCTGGACCTTTACATTGCCTTCGAGGAAAAGCAGGTTGTCCTTGGGTTTAAAATCAAGTCGGTCAGCCACAAGCCCCATATCACCGTAATGTCCTTTGACATTATCCCAGAGCTTCAGACCTTCACCTTTCTGGCTGACCTCACCGTGCAAGGCACTTACAAAAACTTCCTTGCGGTCCCGGCCAAGATAATATGTAACCCGGGGCTTGTCAGCAATGACCAGTCCTTTCTCCTGATCATAATCAGCACTTCCGGCCCGCAGAATCCACTCAATATCACCACCGGTACCCTGAATCAGCTCGATCTCCTCAGCAGAAATATCGGACTGGTTCTTATTGGAAAGAAGCGGATTCTCCACGGCCTCACGGACCATATGCGGAAACGCACCATACTTCTTACCAAGCAGGGTTCCGGCGCAGACCCCGATTAATAGGGCCAGAATTAAATATAGAACTAAGCCGACACGGCCCATCTAGCCTGCCCACTCTTTCCAGATGTCATTCAACTTGCCCTGCGCGTCAAGAATAAAAGAAATTGCTTCGCGCACAGCACCATGCCCGCCCTCACGGCTGGCGATCCATTTGGAGATGCCGAAAATCTCGGGCTGGGCATTTTTAACAGCCATAGGCAAGCCCACACGGAGCATTACCGGGACATCAATCCAATCATCACCGACATAGGCGACGTCTTCGTCCTTAAGCCCTTTTTCCTTAAGCAACTTCTCATAGAAAGGGAGTTTTTCCTTCTGTCCGGGATAATATTCGGTAATTCCAAGCTCGGTGACACGCTTTTCAACAGCACCGTGATTCAATCCGGTAATTACCGCCAGTTCGATACCTGCCTGCTGAGCGAACTTGATACCAAGGCCGTCCTGCACGTTGAAACGCTTGGTTACGTTTCCGTCCTTATCGTAATAAAGACCGCCGTCAGTAAGCACGCCATCTACATCAAGGATGAGCATCTTAATTTTTTCGGCACGAACCTTAGCAGACATAATCAACACTCCACGCGGCTAGAAGGTCCTTGATCAGGTCTTCGGCACGGTCAAGAGGCCAGCTGTTGGGGCCATCACAAAGAGCGCAATCAGGATCAGGATGGGTTTCCATAAAAACACCGGAAGCCCCCGCAGCAACAGCAGCACGGGAAAGAACAGGCACGAATTCACGCTGACCGCCGGACTTGCCGCCCAGGCCGCCGGGAAGCTGCACGGAATGGGTGGCATCAAAAACCACCGGGCAGCCCATTTCCTTCATAATTGACATGGAACGCATATCCACTACGAGATTATTGTAACCGAAGGATGCTCCACGCTCAGTCAGCCAGATACGGTTATTACCAGCTTCACACAATTTACCAACAACATGGCGCATGTCATGGGGCGCAAGAAACTGTCCCTTCTTAACGTTGATAATCCGCCCAGTATTGGCGGCAGCAACAAGAAGATCAGTCTGACGGCAGAGGAATGCGGGAATTTGGATCACGTCAGCGACTTCACCAACAGATGCGGCCTGATCCGGGGTATGGATGTCGGTAACAACGGGAAGTCCGGTTTCATCCTTCACCCGCTGTAACCATTTAAGCCCTTCCTCCAAGCCCGGTCCCCTGAAAGAAGTAATGGAAGTCCGGTTAGCCTTGTCGAAAGAGCTTTTGAAAATTACCGTCACATCAAGACGGGAAGCAATGTCAGCCAATACTTCTGCAGCACGCAGGGCGACATCTATGGTTTCCAGTGCGCAAGGTCCCGCCAGAATAAACGGTCCCTGCAGACTTTTTTGATACAATTCATCGGGGCTCAAAAGGGACTGCCCTCCAATTATAAGATTGCCCGGAGACACTGCATACCAGTATCCCCGGGCAATACAAAGTTAATTCTTATTTATTTTTATTTTCGCAAGAAGCCTTGATGAAATCCCTGAACAGCGGATGTGCATGCATGGGATTAGACTTGAATTCCGGGTGGAACTGGCAACCCAGGAACCAGGGATGGTCGGCTACTTCAACGATCTCAACCAGAGCTTCATCCGGAGAGAGACCACTCAGCACCAGACCTGCTTCAACAAGCTGATCTGCAAATTTTTCTTTGTTGAATTCGTAACGGTGACGGTGGCGTTCCTGAATTTCAGTTTTACCGTACGCAGCCATCGCTTTAGTACCTTCAACAACTTTACAGGGGTATGCACCAAGACGCATGGTGCCGCCCTTGTCACTTTCTTCGCAACGGTTTTCTGTCTTCTTAGTACGGTAGTCGTACCATTCTTTCATCAGGTAGATGACATTATCATCACCATCAGGGTTGAACTCTTCGGAGTTTGCACCCTTGAGGCCCATTACGTTACGGGCATATTCAATAACAGCACACTGCATGCCGAGACAGATACCGAAGAAAGGCACCTTGTTTTCACGAGCATACTGAATAGCAGTAATCTTGCCTTCAACACCGCGGTTACCGAAACCGCCGGGAACGAGTACGCCGTCACAACCGGCCAGTTTTTCCTTAACGTTTTCATGAGTGATCTCTTCAGAGTTCACATAACGCAGGTTAACCTTGACCTCGTTTGCAACACCACCGTGAATCAGCGCTTCATGCAGGGATTTATATGCTTCCTTGAGATCAACGTATTTACCGACGATACCGATGGTGGTTTCACCTTTCGGATTCTCAAGAGTATAGTTAAGCTTTTTCCATGATTCAAGATTACAATTCTTGGCCGGAAGCTTAAGCATGATAGCAATCTTCTGATCCAAACCTTCGTTATAAAAGCTGAGCGGGAGCTGATAGATGGATTTTACATCAACAGCAGTGAATACAGCGTCACGGTCAACGTCACAGAAAAGTGCGATCTTGCGTTTAATGTCTTCATCCAGATCAACTTCACTGCGGCAGAGAATGATATCGGGATGGATACCGATGCTGCGCAGTTCCTTAACGGAGTGCTGGGTAGGCTTGGTCTTAACTTCACCTGCTGCTGCAAGATAAGGAACAAGAGTGAGGTGAATGTAAAGCACATTCTCGCTGCCCAGCTCGGAACGCAGCTGACGGATAGCTTCAAGAAAAGGAAGACCTTCGATGTCACCAACAGTACCACCGATCTCGATGAGGGCCACATCCTCGCCGTTGGGAACGTTTATTACGGCATTCTTAATCTCATCGGTAATGTGCGGGATAACCTGAACAGTACCGCCGAGGTAGTCGCCACGACGCTCTTTGGTGATTACATTGTGGTAGACACGACCGGAAGTCATGTTGTTTTTCTGGCTCAGCGCAACATCAAGATAACGCTCGTAATGGCCAAGGTCGAGGTCGGTTTCTGCACCGTCGTCAGTTACATAAACTTCACCATGCTGAAAAGGGTTCATGGTGCCGGGGTCAACATTGATATAAGGATCAAGCTTCTGAATGGTTGCGGTCATTCCTCTGGCTTTGAGAAGTGCGCCGATGGATGCAGCTGCAAGCCCTTTACCAAGTGAGGACAACACGCCCCCGGTGATGAATATAAATTTGGTTTTCATAACGCTCCCGTCCCGTGGCGGACAATTTATTTTAAAATATCGCTGTTACATAAAACAAAATGGACAGCGAATAAAGTCGATAGCTATGAAAAAAACACAAAAAGGCACCCGCCCCGTTAACATTCTCATATTCAGGCGTATCCCACTTAAAAAAAATGTGTTAGCGGTACGTCCTGAGGAATATAGAGTGTTGACGGGAGGCTTACCCGCAATTATGTTCCTCTCTTCAAACACGCATTAGATAGTCTTGGAATATTTCTATTGTCAACATCTGGAGGACAAAAATATATGGCCCTCGTAAAAGTTTTGGTCATCACCGGTTACGGAACCAACTGTGAACACGAGTCTGCTCATGCCGCTAAAAAAGCGGGCGCAGACGAAGTAGACATCACTTATTTTTCCGATCTTGCTGCAGGCAAAAAAACTCTGGAAGGATATAACTTCCTGATTTTTCCCGGCGGCTTTCTTGATGGAGATGACCTCGGAGCAGCACAGGCTGCCGCGCTCCGCTGGAAACACGCCCACACCGCAGACGGTACCCCGCTTGTGGACCAGATCAAAAAATTCTTTGAAGACGGCGGCGTGATTCTTGGAATCTGCAACGGATTCCAGCTGCTGGTCAAACTCGGCCTGCTGCCCGCAGTTGGTGGAGAATACTTCACCCGTCAGGTTTCACTCAGCTACAACGATTCCGCAAAATACGAGGATCGCTGGGTTCATCTTAAAGCCAACCCTGATTCTCCCTGCGTTTTCACCAAGGGAATCGATACCCTTAACGTTCCCGTACGTCACGGCGAAGGGAAAATTATCCCCGCTGATGATGCCATGCTGGAAAAAATCGTGGAGAACAACCTCCACGCAGTTCAATATATAGATCCCGAGTCCGGCGAAGTGACTATGGACTACCCTGCCAACCCCAACGGCTCCCCGCTGGGTATTGCTGGCCTCACTGATCCTTCCGGCCGCATTCTCGGACTTATGCCTCACCCTGAAGCATACAATCACCCCACCAACCACCCCAAGTGGACTCGTGGCGACATTCCTACCCTCGGGTTGGCGTTGCTCGAAGGTGGCGTGAATTACCTTAAATCGCTCTAAACGAAAAAGGGGGAGTTAAGCTCTCCCTTTTTTTATTATGACAAATATTATTACCCGAGGGACCCCACCCGCCGAACCGCCACAGGGCCAGACTTGGCGCTCCATGATGGATGTTGCCATACGTGAAGCCTTTAAAGCCCGCCAGCACGATGAAGTTCCCATCGGCGCGGCTCTTTTCACGGCTGAAGGCGAACTACTCGCCACTGGAAATAATACCCCGCTTACCAAAAACGACCCCACCGGACATGCAGAAGTAAACTGCATCCGCAATGCCTGCGAAAAACTGGATAATTATCGTTTGCCACGTGGAACGATTCTTATTGTCACGCTGGAACCGTGTATCATGTGCCTCGGTGCAATCATCCATGCGCGGGTAGGAGGAGTTGTTTTCGGCGCTCCCGACCCGAAAGCAGGGGCCGTAATCTCCAATATGGAAGGAACAGAACTCTCCTTCGCCAACCACAAATTCTGGACCATCGGCGGGGTTTGTGAGAATGAGTGTAAGGAAATTTTGCAAAGTTTTTTTCTGCATAAACGCAAAAAATAAGTCCCTAGGCGACTTCCTCGCATAGGAACTTATTTTTAAAAACCTACTTCAATTCTTATTTCTTTTTATTTTTCTTCTTTTTATCTTTTTTCTTATCACTCTTTCGTTCTTCGCGCTCAGTCTTTTTTTCTTCTTTCAGCTTATCACGTTCCTCCGCAGCATCTTCTTTACGCTTTGTCTTATCTGCCTTTGATTCTTCCTTGCGGGTCTCACGTTCATCTTCCCTTTCATCCTTTAAACGCTCACGCTCTTCTTTATCACGCTCACGCTCGGATTCCCGCTCATCTTTAGCACGCTGACGATCGTCTTTATCACTTTCACGCTGGGCTTCGCGCTTTCCTGCTCATCTTTTTTCTTTCCTTTGCCTTTAGCTGCGAAAGCAGCACTGCCAATCATTGGCCACACAAACCAGAACAGATGCAGCGGCAATATGTTTAAAGATACTGCGACGAGTAAATCTTGTCTTCATAACCATTCTCCATTTATTTAATTTCATCAATAACAAAAGACTGTTACGTATATTGTCCAAAAATTTAAATTTAATCATTCGAGCCGGTATCAAAAATACCGATCTGATTCCCCAGTCGGACTTTAATAGCCCCGGATTTATACTTACCCGGCTCAAAGATAAGGATAACCAGTGATCCGCCGTAAAGAAAATGACCAAGCTCATCCCCTCTCTTGACCGCAACGGGGCTATTACCCTTAAGAAATTCATCCTCAAATATTACTGATCCAACGGTACTCAGCCCAACCGGAACAACACCTACCAATCCATATTTTCCGGTATCAATAATAAAATATCCGCGCTGGTAGCTTTCGAAGGCACCGAAACTGGCCCCGAAATACCCCACATTTCCGGTAGTAGGTACGAACTTAGGAAAGTCTTCCATACCCAGCAAAGCACCATCGACAAGCCGAGTCTCAATCACCTTCCCGCTCACGGGAGAATGGTAATGATGATAGGTGTTGGGCATCAAAATGCAGGACATGGCAGTACCGCCAACAAACTTTTCCCAATGTTTTGATCCGGCAAGCAATTGCCTGATATTCAGAACCTGCATGCCCTTGGTGGGAATTGTCGCTTTTTCCGCCACGATCTTTGCCGGAATAGTATTAACAATTGCATCAGTAGGCGCTCCGATCACATAATCCCGCTCGGGCATAGTTTGCGGCCTGACCTTATTGATATCCTTAAATTTACGTGAGAAAAATTCATTATATGACTTGAATCCCCCGTCGGCTGCCTTTGGATCAGGGAGGACATACTCTTCTTTTTCAATACGCGAGTCAGCAAGCCAGCGGGTCACAAACTTAGTTGAGGCCTTACTGTTAAGAAACGCCCCGCGCTCTTTCGCGAAATTATCGAAAATCATAATCCCCGGGCTGGTTTGGAATGCAGCCCTTCCAAATGGGTTCTTGTAAGCAAAAAGGTCCATCTGCTCGATGTACAGAAGCCCGTTATCAGAGCTCCCCTTTGCTTCCGGTAAAAAGGAACACCACTCAACAAAAAATGGAATCATATCCGCAAAGGTTTTGCCCTGCCATGGATTTCCGCCTGCTCGATAGCCTTCCGGGGTAGGCTGCATATTCTTGAAAGCTTCATCAATAAGCAGTTTAAAAACCTGATCCCCTTCATAAGATCGCACAAGTTCCGAAATTGATTCCTTGCACGGACAATCATCAGGAATGGAGTAGCCTGCTCCGTAACCCAGAGATGGAAAAGAAAGAAATACCAACAAGCTTAAAATCAAGGTTAAACATCTTTTGCTCATAACCACTTCCTCCTGAAATGAAATATTCGTTACCCTCAGCATCAACGGACACATGGAATACAAGCTTAAGCATACTACATTTAACGCAACCCTGAAATCAGAAAACTGCTATTTGGTTGCACCCTGCATCTATGCGGCATTATATGTCTATTTTAAATTTCACCCTTCAATCCCAATCATTTATGCTTGCCAAGCCCATTAAAAAAACATATAAATCGTGCCTTCCAAGATCGAATCGCCGGAAACGGTCTTGCTTATAAACGTGGAAAGGTAGCGAAGTCCGGCCGTAACGCGCTCGACTCGAAATCGAGTTATGGGAAACCATACGTGGGTTCGAATCCCACCCTTTCCGCCAGAAAAAACAAAGGACTTAGAAGAAATCTTCTAAGTCCTTTTTCTGTTATCACCCTCATTAGTACCTTTATATCCATTCAATACTTCTAATTGATAACCTCTCTTTAAAAGATAGGTAAACATAGATCACAAATACAGTTGGTTAAGATAACTTTAGCTTTAAAAACGTCCAGACTAATTCAGTTTATTAAATAAAGGCATTGACTACACTGACAAGTAGTATAATAAGGTCACATTGCATTAAAAATTTGAGGGGACCATATATGCCGGCAACAATTTTGAGCATCACCATAGTGGCGATTTTTCTCGCTTACACGTTTAAGAAGAAACAACCAAAACTATTTATTTCTCCCTCAGACAAAAATCAATTCAATGCATTCCCCCTGTGCACATGCCAAAAAAACCTGCAATTACCGATAGAATTATCGAAAATGCAATCTCATATCATTGAAAATAAAGCTGTATCATTTACAGTTTACCAATGTCTTCGTTGCGGAGGAATAGTTGGATACCCTCTAGAGGACTTCAATCAATTCATCAAATATTCATCGGACAGCAAAAAACAGGAACTGTTTCATTCATTTTCTCATAAGATGGAGCCCCCGCTATAAGCTCAAGACCACCACTCTCCATCAGAAAAAACAAAAGGATTTAGAAGATACCTTCTAAATCCCTTTATTTTACCAAAACTAGCTATAACTTTGGTTTTAAATAACTACTTTGCTTCTACCCTATTTTTAGGCTTCGCAATAACATAATGATCGGCCTTACCAGAAAGCATATCCATCATTTTGCCGATTCTCTTCTCTCCGGATTCAAACTTGTGTGAATCCCATTGCCCAACTCGCAATTTAACTTCTCCGGTTTCATTTCCATCGTGATAAGCCCTAATCTCAGCGTCCGAAAGAAACAAAGCCATATCCCAAGACCAATAACCATAATACCGCAACACCCAGTCACAAGCATCACTTCTAGAGCTGGCGGGAATTACCTGATAGTTTATATTTTCCTTAGTCAGCCACTGCTTTAAAGCCGACTCAAACCCTTCACGGGTCTCTGGATGGTTCACAATACAAACTTTTTCAGCCTGCAATAAATCAGGGATAGGCCGATTGACCACATCAAACTTTCCGCAACCAGAAACAGCCATAAGAACAAGCAACACAGCAAAACTTTTTATATATCTCATTACCAAACTCCTTTAGTGTAGACCGCCAATAACATTGCTATATCAAAAGTCAATAATATCCTGTAACCCAAGGAAAAATGCTTCAACAGCCATTATCATCTGCTACAAAGAATCACCCATCACAAACAGATATATTTGATCGACTTGTTGCGCTCCATAAGCTAAATGGGCAGCAACAGGAGAGCCAATGCTGATCGAAATTTCAAAAGACCTGACCATTACCGATGCCCCCGAAGAACTGATTGAAGAGATCAAAGAAGCTTTGACCCTGATGAACCCTGATTACATCAATGCCATCAAGTACCGGGGCCGGGTCGGGAAGCGCATCCCTAAATATATTAAGATGTGGTCCGGTGACCGTAAAAAAAGGCTGCATTGCCCGCGCGGATTCGGCATTGAGCTCCATCAGATAGCCAAGGCTGCAGACATTGAGCCGACCTACGAAGATAAGCGACTGGAACTTGATCCTGTAGACTTTTCGTTCAAAGGCGAACTGCGTCCTTACCAGCAGGCTGCACTCCAGTCCTTTTCGAACCAGACCCAAGGACTACTTGAAGCGGGAACCGGAGCTGGCAAAACCGTCATGGCGCTGGCCCTGATTGCCCAACGCAAACAGCCATGCCTGATCATCGTTCATACCAAAGAATTGCTCTTGCAATGGATTGACAGGATCAACCAATTTCTTGGCATTGAGGCAGGACAGATAGGCGGAGGCAAATTCAAGATTCAGCCACTGACCGTGGCAACAATTCAGACAGCCCGCAACCGTCTAAAAGACCTGAAAAAGACCTTCGGGCATATCGTGGTTGATGAATGCCACCGCACCCCTGCCAGCACATTTCAGAAGGTGGTCAAAAATTTCGATGCCAAGTACCTGACCGGATTATCTGCCACCCCCTATCGGGCAGACGGGCTGGACCGCATGATTAACCTTACTCTCGGACCAGTGGTTCACAAGGTTAACCCGGCCCTGCTGCGCAACACCGGAGCAATCCTCAAGCCGGAAATTTTCACTGTAGAAACCGCGTTCAGGTTCGCCGGAAATGCCTCTGAAGAATATTCACTGATGATGACCGCTATTGCCGAAGATTACCCGCGCAACAAGATCATTGCCTCCTGCGTAAACAAGGAACTACAGCAGAATCCGGGAACCCTGCTTATGGTAGCGGACCGCACTGCCCATCTTGACGCACTTTCTGATCTTCTGTTCGACCAGGGCGTGGAAGTAGCAGTTTTGACTGGAAAGACACCAGCCGGAGAGCGCGAAGAAATCATTAATGACCTTAACGCAGGCAAGATCAAAGTGCTGGCCAGTACTGCATCGCTCATCGGCGAAGGCTTTGACTGTCCGGGTCTATCTACCCTCTTCCTCTGCTCACCAATTAAATCAAAAGGCAGGCTGGTCCAGATAATCGGCAGGATTCTGCGCCCCGCAGACGGCAAACGCCCAAGGCTTTATGACTTTGTAGATATTGAAGTAGGGGTGCTCAAACACAGTGCCGGGTTAAGACAAAAAATTTATGCTGAGATTGCATAATAAAAGGGTTCAGGATGATTTTCCTGAACCCTTTTTTTATAAATTAAAACTAAGCATCCAAAGCCAGCTTCAGCCCTAATCCTAAAAGACAGCATCCCACAACATTCTCAATCGCTTTTCGCCATTGCCCAAAGATTTGCACTGTGCGTGGATTGGTCAATACAAACACGACAAATGAAAACCACACCAAATGGGACAATGAAATATAAACGCCAATCCCAACCTTGGTCATCATGGATGTTTCCGGAGAAATGACCTGAGTAAATAAAGCGATAAAAAACATCATAGTTTTAGGATTAAGTGCGTTGCACAAAAATCCATTCCGAAATGCACTCCAAAAACCAACCGGGGCAACCTCTTCGTTGCACTCAATCTCCTCATCCTTCACGCTTGGGATAAATGCCGACACACCAAGCCAGATTAAATATGCAGCCCCGATATAGCGCACAGCTTCCAATATCCACGAAAATTCAGCGACCAAATAACTCAGTCCCAAAAGGGTGTATGTAACATGTACAACCACCCCGCCAGCAATCCCAAGAGCTGTTGCCAATCCCATTTTGCGCCCATAACGCAAACCATTCCTTACAATGACAGCAAAATCCGGCCCCGGACTGATTACAGCCAGTATAGTCACAATTCCAACAACAAACATGTTTGATTCAAAAAAAGTCACAATTTACCTCCTCAATGGACATTTAATATCACCCGGTATACATTGCTATCATAAAGAATAAAAACTAAAAGAAATCACATTTTGCATGAATAAAACTCACATATAAAAATGAACAACCTTCCTCCATTAAAACCTCTTGTCAGCTTCAGGGCCGCAGCACGTTACAGCAGCTTTACCAAGGCAGCGCATGAACTCAATCTCACTCATGGTGCTGTCAGCAGGGCTGTTAAACAATTGGAAGAATTCTTTGGATTTGAACTTTTTGAAAGGCGTAACCGCACACTTTATTTAACTGCAAAAGGAAAGCAGCTGGCAGCCGGAGTTGAGGAAACTTTGACAAAGCTGGAAAAGATCAGTGAGGCGATACGCATTCCGGATTCGAAACGCAGGCTTTCGGTTTCCTGCGAACCATCCCTTGCCATGCGCTGGCTTATGCCAAGGCTGGATGAATTTAGAGCCTTAAACCCGCAGATCGACATCCACCTCTCTGTTGGCGGAGGCCCCATAGACCTCTCGGCAGAAGGAGTTCATTTAGCAATAAGACGTTCAGACTTCACATGGCCTTCGCATTACAACTGCACAATTCTGGGCAAAGAATCCGTCGGTCCGGTATGCAGCCCGGCATATTGGGAAAAGCACTGTAACAGCGCGAAGCAAATCCTACATACCAGAACCCGCCCGAAAGCGTGGTCTGAATGGTTCGACCTTACAAACAAGCGGATTGATTCAGAATCAGAAAAATATTTTGATCACTTCTACTTCAGCCTGCAGGCAGCATCAACCGGATTCGGTCTGGCTGTAGGCCCAGAACCGCTTGTCCGTGAAGACATAAAGCACGGCCTTCTTATCGCCCCTTACGGTTTTGAAACAACATCGATCGACTACATAGTGCTGTCACTGGAAAATCAAAAAAAGGCTGAAGATCTGAAAATATTCACAACATGGCTCAAAACGGAACTGAATCTGCCTCTCGGCAAGTAAAGCCTGCGCATCATAAGCTCTACCCCGCCATCCCCTGACTGTTCCGCACCGCCTCCCGCGGGGTATATCCGAAATGCCGTTTGAACTCGCGACTGAATTGCGAAGGACTTTCATACCCCACCATATGTGCGGCAGAACTGGCCTGTTCCCCTTGTACAACCATAAACTGGCGGGCTTTCTCCAAGCGTATCCGCTTCAGATACTGTACCGGGGTCAATGCGGTTACCGCTTTGAAATGATTGTAAAATGAACGCACGGACATATTCGCACTCTCGGCCAGTTCATCAATATCAATTCCGGCATCATAATTATCGTGGATAAAACGCAGAGCTTTAGCGA
The DNA here is from genome assembly GCF_963666665.1 of Maridesulfovibrio sp. NCBI lineage: Bacteria > Pseudomonadati > Thermodesulfobacteriota > Desulfovibrionia > Desulfovibrionales > Desulfovibrionaceae > Maridesulfovibrio > Maridesulfovibrio sp. Next base: position 969,386 of record NZ_OY762999.1, on the reverse strand, counting down.
TCAGTGCGTAATCCGATTCACCGAAAGCCGCAGAAGCCAACAAATGACCGTGCTTGCCCATAAGGATATGATAGTAAATTTCCCGGATGATCTGCTTGCCGAAAATATTGGCCTCCTTGCGCGACTTCAAAACCTTAAGCAAACGGATTGTCGCCTCCATCACATTGTTGGTCAAAGGCTCGAAATATATACCGGAAGAGCTGGAGATTTTTCCCAGCGCCTGCTTGTCATATTTATTAATGGACTCCACCAGTTCCTGAATCACTTCAAAATCAAATGGCACCGTAATACTGAGTAACGGATTATCGACATCAGGAACAACTTCAATATCAAGCGGAACAATGGCAGGAACCACCAGAAATTCATCTTCACCGTAAGTGAACGTTGCATCGCTCAGATGACAAATCTTATGCCCATGCACTGCAATGCAGAAACATTGTTCATAGATTAGCGGGCACTTGGGTTTATGCTCTGAAACCCGAACAAGTGTAACCTCTTCAAGAAAAGTTTCATTAGCTCCTTCCCGTACCGCCCCGTCATCAAGGGCTTCTTTCAATTCATCCAGCAGTTTTTTATCCTGAGTGCTCATTTTATACTCCAAGTAGCGAAACTTTATGCTAGCATGCTTACCAATGTTGCATATGAATTCTACCGAAATATGCTCGTATTGCAAAATAAGGCAAACTGTTTGCAAAAATAGGTATTCATTAAAAATCGCACACAGGGCATAAAATAGCCAAAACATCACCTAAAAACACAGGAGTTAAAAATGCTTAACTTTAGCTTTTACAACCCGACCAATATTGTTTTCGGCGAAGGCCAGCTTCAGAAATTGGATAACCTTGTCCCTAAAGATGCCAAAGTCCTTATCACTTACGGTGGCGGCAGCGCCAAGAAGACCGGCCTTCTAGACCGAGTCAATACCGAGCTTGCCAAGAGCAGCCGCACTGTAGTCGAATTCGGCGGAATTCCTGCAAACCCGAAATTCGAAGTTTTAATGGATGCCATCAAAATTGTCCGTGATAAACAGATCGATTTCATTCTTGCAGTGGGCGGCGGGTCCGTTATTGATGGGACCAAATTCATTGCGCTGGCAGCACCTGCCCAAGCATACGAAGGCAAGGAAAAAGAATTGATGCATTTCGGTTTCACCCCTGTCCCGGTTGATTCTGCCATTCCCTTCGGAACCGTGCTGACCCTCCCGGCCACCGGATCGGAAATGAACAATGGTGCTGTAATCAGTGACGGCGAAGACAAACTTCCGGTCTTCTCCACCCACACATTCCCCAAGTTCTCCATCCTCGATCCGAAGCTAACCTTCACCCTGCCTAAAACTCAGGTGGCTAACGGCGTTGTGGACACCTTTATCCACACTATTGAGCAATACCTGACCTACCCTGCGGAAGGACGATTTCAGGACCGCACAGCTGAAGGTATTCTGCAGACCCTGATCGAAATCGGCGAAACAACAGTTAACGAACCGGAAAACTACGATGCCCGCGCCAACCTTGTCTGGTGCTCCACCATGGCACTCAACGGTCTTATCGGTGCAGGTGTTCCGCAGGACTGGACCACTCATATGATCGGGCATGAACTGACTGCCCTCACCGGATTGGACCACGCCAAAACACTGGCTGTCATGCAGCTTGCCAACTGGAAGGTCCGCCGTGCGGAGAAAAGAGAAAAACTCATCCAGTATGCCGAACGGGTCTGGGATATCCGTGAAGGCGACGATGATGCACGTATTGATCAGGCAATTGCCAAGACTGAAGAATTCTTCAACAATATCGGCATGGCAACCAGACTTTCCGATTATGAAATCGGACCCGACATTGTTGACCGAGTCGTTGCCGGCCTTGAAAAACACGGCATGACCAAGCTTTCCGAGCGCGGCGATGTCTCCCCCGAAATTTCCCGTAAAATGCTTGAAACAGCACTCTATGAGCCGTCCTAAAATAGATTGACGGTTAATTGGTTTACTACAGGGCTGTGGGGGTACCCCCACAGCCCTGTTTATGTATTTGGTTCGGTGTTTTCATTTTCAAACTAAGATGAGGACGTTCAGAATTATATATTTCAATAGACTCTTTTACGAGTGAATTTAACTCATCAAAGCTAGTGCATTTAACCACCAAAAATTCTTGTTTTAAAATTCCATTTATACGTTCAGCTAACGCATTTTGGTAACAATCATACCCATCTGTCATAGATGGGACCATTTCGGCTTTCTTGAGTTTGTTTTGATAAATGGACGATGCGTACTGCAATCCACGATCTGAATGGTGGATTGTTTTGTTTCGCGTTTTTCGGTTTTTGATAGCCATATCTAAAGCTTTAGTGGTCCCTTCGGCACTAAGATCAGAACTCAAATTGTGACCTACAATTTTTCTGCTAAAAGAGTCTGTGATTAGTGATAGATAGTATGTTTTATTTAACGTTTTTACGTAAGTTATATCACTAACAAAGACTTCTTCTGAATACTGAGGCTTAAACTCCTTCAATAAATTAGGATGTTTTTTGAGCCAATGCTTTGAATTTGTAGTTTTTGTGTAATTTTTTCTTGTTTTTATCAGTAAATGCTCTCTGCGCAATAATGCGAAAAAAGCATCCCGCCCAAGCTTGATTCCACGAGCTACAAATTTCTCACGCAATAAAAAATAAAGCTTACGCGTTCCCAGCCGAGGCATTCTGGCCCGCAGACTCAAAACAAGTTTCTTTACTTCTTGGAACTGTTTTTCCCGTACCTTATGGCGTTTTTCAGCCTGATATATCGATTGCCGACTCACCCCGAGCTGTCTACAGCAAGCAGATAAACTTATTTGCTTTGTTTCCTGAAGACCTCGTGCAGCTCGGGGGTAAGTTTTTTTCTTATGGAAGTACCCAGTTCTCTGTCAGAAATATCAATCATTTCGTTGAGAAGCATAGTTTTGATCTTCTCTTCCTGAAGCTCTTTTTCAAGACGCTTAATCTTTTGTGCTGGAGTCTCTTTGGATTTTGGCATTCTTTTCTGATGTACCATTGGCTTGCTCCAGTCAAGGCTGCCATGTTTACGAAGCCACTTTAAAACAGTGCTGCGACCTTGGATTCCATAGGCCCTTTGGGCCTGCTTGTAGGTCATTTCACCCTTTTCAACTAATGCCACAACGGACAATTTAAAGCCCATTGTGTAGTCCCGCTGAGTACGCTTTACTCTTTGAGTTTCTTCCTTTTTCATAAAATAGGTCCTTTGGGTGTAAACCTATTTCAGGACGGGACACTAAAAAACAAAAGGCCGAGTACTGAGTACTACGGCCCTTTAAATTTACTATCTTACAAAGGCTACATCTCGACCTTGAACGGCCAGCCCATGATACCGCCTTCCATGACTTTAACGTTGGTCCATCCGTTTGCCTCAAGCACCCGCTGAGCCTCGTAACCGCGCATGGATATCTTGCAGAAAGTGATTATCTCAGCATCCTTGTCTTGCGGCAGCTGATCAAGAGCATTGCGCAACTTGCCAAGGGGAATAAGATTTTCCCCTACATTCAAACGCATCTCCTCAAATTCATTGGGTGCACGCACATCCAGAATAAACGGTTTTTCACCGGCATCCAATTTCTCTTTCACCTCTGCATTGCTGATCCCGGTCATCTGTCCGGCCATCTTGTTATCAAGTATATGCGCAGTGGTGATAAAATGATCAATAGCCAAAGAAAAAGGCGGCGCATACGGCAAGTCGGCCATGCCCACTTCCCAAATGGTGTTGCCGTTCATAACAGCCATTGCAGCCTCGGCCAATTGGCGGTTAACCTCACCGGGACCAACGCACTGAAACCCAAGAATACGTCCGGTTGCGGCATCAGCGACCATCTTTGAGACCAGCAGCTTGGCCCCCATGAAACCGGGCTTGTCCGGGCTGGCATTGGTTGCAGTAATAACATCATACCCTTCGGCCCTAGCCCGCTGTTCGGAAAATCCGGTTGCTCCGGCGCTAAGATCAAAGACCTTGCATATCCCGCTGTTAACAGTACCGGGGAATTTATATTTATCACCACGGGCAATATTATCCGCGACAACACGGGCCTCAAGGTTAGCAAGATCTCCATAGGGAGCATAGGTTTTCTTCCCGGAGATACGCTGGGTAATCTCAACGCAATCCCCGGCAGCATAGATGTCAGGGTCGGAAGTACGCATGAAATCGTCAACCGCGATGCCACCGAATCCGCCGATTTCGAGACCTGCATCCGCTGCCAGCTTGGAATTGGGGATTACACCGATGGCAACCACAGCAAGTTCGCATGGAACCACGGAACCATCATTAAGTTTAACTCCGGTCAGCTTGCCATTCTCGCCCAGAAATTCTGCCACACCATTGTCGGTATGGACGGTTACCCCTTTGGAGGCCACATGCTTCTCCACCAACTTGGCGATTTCCCAGTCCAGAAACATAAGCAGCTGCGAAAGCATCTCCACAACATTCACATTCATGCCGGATTCGGACAGAGCTTCGCATACTTCAATTCCGATCAGTCCGCCGCCGACAATAACCGCATCTTTGACCTCGCCGGAATCAACCAGCTCACGCAGCTTATCTGCATCGCGCATTTCGGAAAGAGAACGAACCCCTTCGAGGTCAATTCCCGTAATAGGCGGACGACGCGGAGTCGCTCCGGTGCAAATGACCAACTTATCATATTCCACGCAGGAAGATTCTCCGGTAAGGACATCAGTGCAGGACACTGTCTTATTCTTACGGTCTATGACTGTCACTTCAGTGTTGACCCGCGCATTCACCCCCTTGGCAGCAGCAAAGAAACCTTCATCGCGAACTACCCCAGTGGGTGTGGCAAGCAAAGCATTTCGCTCATCAAAATTCCCGCCGATGTAGTAAGGATAACCGCAGGAAGCCATGGACAATTCCGGGGCTTTCTGAAGCAGGGTAACTTCCGCTTCTGCATCAAGACGCTTGGACCGGGCTGCTGCCTTGGGTCCGGCAGCAGAACCGCCGATAACGACTATTTTTCTTGAACTCATCTGTATCTCCTTTTCGCTTTCAGCTTTAATTGAGTCATGGATTGGATTAGCCAGAGATTACCCATCGACAGATGGAACGCATTGATCCAGATCAACGGAAACAATTTATTATAGAAAAACAAGCAGATCCCATCATAGAAAATCTTAATTGTTATCAAAAATTCACAAAGCACATATCATATCCAATCATAAATCATTATATTTACATTTCTAATGGACCAATATCCACCATTGTCGTATAATTTTACTCAAATCATTCAATATTTAAGGATGCACCGTGAAATCGAAGAAGCCAACATATGAAGAACTGGAACAGCGCATTGCTGAACTGGAAAGGCGTGAAGAGAAAAACGAATGCCTGAATACTGTTAATTTCTTTATGAATGCCGACACAAAATCTTCACTTGTCATGGACATACTCTTCGATTCCATCCTCAGTGGAATTATCATTGTAGACGCAGAAAAGTTCACGATTGTTGAAGTCAACAGCACTGCCCTTGAAATGCTGGGGCGTGAAAAAGATGAAGTAATCGGCAAGGTGTGCCACAACTTTGTATGTCCGGCAGAACGAGGGAAATGTCCTATTGCAGACCTCGGGCAGACAGTGGATATGTCTGAAAGGATTCTGCTCACTGCAAAATCCGGCAACCGCAATATTCTCAAAACAGTTAAGACCCTTAATCTCAAGGGTAAAGACTACTATATAGAAAGTTTCATCGATATAACCAACCAGAAAAAAGCTGAACAGGATAAAGAAAAACTCATCAAGGAACTCTCGGAAGCCCTTGAAAAGGTGAAAGTTCTCAGCGGGCTCATGCCTATCTGTGCCAAATGTAAAAAAATTCGCGATGACAAAGGCTACTGGAACAATCTTGAGTCATTCATCGAAAAATATTCCGAAGCCTCATTCAGCCACGGACTCTGTCCGGAGTGCTCAGATAAAATGTATGGGGACCAGCAGTGGTATATAAAAGGCAAGGAAAAGCGGAAGCAGAATAAGAAGGGTGAAAATCCATAAAAAAAGGACACAAGCTATAAAGCATGTGTCCTTTTCTATTTATACTTATATTGCCTAGTTAGGCAGCTTGCGATGCATCTTTTCCGGAGCGGGGTCTGCGATATCGCCATAGGTCTGTCGGCCTTCATGATCTTCAGGAAGATGCTCAGTTACGGGCATACCTTCCTCATTAACAAAAAGCATACAGTGACAGTACTTGTAGTTCTTCATATCTGAGCAGGGACACAGCCATTCACGCTCTGCAACCGCCTGCTGCTTATCGGGGTAAAACCGACAGGGACAAAGAGGACGATTAAGATCATCAAGATGCATGGCCAGACCGGTGGTCACGGCTTCGGAAACATCCTTCATGGGATGAAGGTTCAATCCGGTACGTTCACAATACTTCTCCACATAATTGGAGATCAATTTTACACTTTTTTCAGTAGGCTGAGACAATGCTATCACCTTATATATTGATATTTTAATACAAATACGCACTATGAAACACAAACGGCATCCCTTAGTGCGTAAGCAACGGCTTATTAACATTCATTGCAAGAGAATGAAAGTGATTAATTGCCGTATAAAATTACGAAACGAATCCTTCAGGCTATGAACTCATCAACAATGGCAATAATTCTCCTGCCTTGCTGATTTCTACATACTCACGTCCGCAAAGGTCATCTTCACAGGCAACTTCATGGACCCAAGTAGTATGGAATGGAATATGTACAGCACTTCCGCCAATCCCCACAACCGGAAGAATGTCTGATTTCACGGAATTCCCGACCATGAGAAATTCATCATGCCGAATGCTGTGCTTATGAAGAATCCGCTCATATGCAGCTTTGTCTTTCTCGGCAAGAATCTCTATGTGATCAAAATACACGGACATACCGGAAAGACTGATTTTGCGTTGCTGTTCAGCCACATCACCCTTGGTAATCATAAGCAGCTCGTAGTCACTGCCCAAAGTTCGCAACACCTCTTCGACCCCTGCAATAGGTTCCACAGGAGCAGTCAGCATAGACCGGCCAAGAGCAATGATGCGTTCAATTTCAAAGCTTTTTATCCTATCCGGAGCAACGGCATTTGCCGCCTCAATCATGGAAATAACAAAACACTTTACCCCGTACCCGAACACGGCCACATTACGGGACTGGGTCTTTTCCAAAATCTGCGTAAACTTTTCCGGCGCAATATAAACAGACATCATTTCAGCAATTTCTGCCTTTGCCCTGTCGAAAAAAGGTTCATTCACCCACAGGGTATCATCAGCATCAAAAGCTACCGCCCTTACTTTTCCATGAAACATCACTTTCTCCTTGCAGAGAAATTAAGTACTGCCCCGCCACAAGTCAAATATGAATTTTAAGGAACGGCCTGATCTTACCTGAATCACAATCTCATCCAACACACAAAAAGCGCGGAATTAACCAAACCTATATAGATAGCGGAGTTCACAAACTTCGTGTCCGGTATCTCCTAACAAATCTTTCTGACGTTCAAATCCTAAAGCTTCATAGAGCGATATGGCCTCACGCAGCTCACCTGTAGTTTCGAGATAACAAGCCTCATAACCAAAACTTCGAGCAAATTCCAAAGCCATGAGAACCAACTTCCTGCCCAGCCCCCTACCACGGCACTCAGAAGTATAATACATTTTCTGCAACTCACAAACATGACCATCGCCCCCCTGTAAAGCCGCAACTCCGCCTCCACCAACAACGCGTCCCTTGCTCTCAACCACCCAATAACAACCTCCTTTATCTGCATAAGCACTGCTCATATGATCAACAGAAGGATCACCAACAGCATATCCGTCCTCAGCACGCAAACCATATTCCTCCGAAACAAGGCGTATAACACGCGCAACAGCAGGATCATCCTCAGCCACTATAGGACGTATGGAAAAACCTTCCTGTAATCTGCAATAACGAAGAGCCTTGGCATAAGTCTGCAAACCCAGCTCTACGATCTCCCGCTCACGAACACCGAGCATTCCCAAAGCACACCCAACCTGCTCATCGGCTTCGGCATGCACCTGTGTGACTTGCTTCCTACCGGCATCAGTAATGAACACCTTTTTAGCTCTTCGATCCGCATTACTTGCTCTAAATTCAACAAATCCTTGATTTCCCAGCGCCTTGAGAGCCCGGCTCGCATTGGACTTGTCTATAAGCAACAAGTCAGCCACTTCCTGAACAGAAAATGACTCAACAGTTGACAATTCAATAAGTGAATGTGCCTCAGACACACTCAGCCCTTCCGAACACGCGCGGTTTGCGACCAACTTCCATTCACGAGCAAGACTGCGTGAATATTGTCTCACCTGCCGGACCTGATCATTATCCATTTTCTATCCCTCCATTGAATTTGGTTGCGTTACGCAACTAAATATTTAAAGTGGCACAATGTGTCAAGCAACAATTCACAAGGAGGAGAAATCACATAAGAGCCACCGTACGCCTAAACACACAAAAAAAGGCACAGGAGTAATTCCTATGCCATTACAACGTCCCTTATTATTTGGAATGTAAAAATTTATATAGTCTGTGAGAGAGCAATAGCTTCAACCGGACAGGCCAAAACGCAGCTTCCGCATTCGTCGCACCGGGAACCGTCTACCCGGTAGACATCTCCCGGAACAATCGCCTTGAATGTACAGGCCTCAAAACATTCGCCGCAGGCAATGCATTTTTCGGGATCAATACGCATTCCGGCCTCAGCCTTTTCACGCAATTCATCCATGGAAACTTCACGGGCTTCCCCGGTAATCCTTAAGGTATACCCCGGAGGGAAATAAGGCTGGCCGTCACTGTTCTTTCCTTCCTTGCGGCTGGTGGGGTAGATTCCGCACATGGAAACTTGGGGGTTAGCTATGAGCTGACGGTAAAAAGGCTTAACGTCCATAGTCAGGAAATAAAGCCCTTCATCGTCACCACCGCAAAGACTGATTATCCTGCTGTGCATTATCCCACCATCAAGGGTAGTGACAGATAAGCAGCCGATTTTCTCAGCTGCTTTAGTGATATCTTTTAAATTCATGAACTATCTCCTTTCTGCAAAAATTAACTGCAAATAGCTTAGCCCATGATCCCTTTGATACGAAGGTGAATTTATACCAATTGCTGGTACTTTCCTCTTACGTGCTCCCGGAAAACAGACGGAGTGAAGCCGGTTTCACGTTTGAAGAACCTACCGAAGTACGAAGGGTCTTCGAATTTAAGCTCATAGCATATTTCAGAAACATTCTTATCGGAATTTGCCAGCATACGCTTGGCTGTAAGGATCAACTCGTTACGGACTATCTGGCCCGGAGTCATACTGGTAACTTCTTTAATTACAGCGCTAAGCCTGCTTACACTCACATTCATCCTTTCAGCATAATCCTGAACCCGCAGCTGAGGACTGTGATCAGCGGAGACAAGTTTTTTGAATTCCCGAACCATAGGATTTTCTACACGTGCACCGGGGCGCTGCAGCCGATCAGCAAACATACGCTGCAAGCTGACCATAAGAATATGAAAATATGACCTCAATACAGTTTCAAATCCGGACTTTCTAGCACTGAATTCCCGACAAAGATTAGACATAACCCATGACAATTCGACTTTCTGCTCAGTGGAAAGCATGAACATGGGGGAATTTACCACGCTGTTAAAAAACTCCAGCTCATAAGCGCAATGAATTGGAGCTTCCGGTGACTTGAGAAAATCATCGGTAAAAACCATCACAAAACCGTCCACCTCGCCTTCCGGATTCCATAAGTGCAATTGTCCTGGAGAAACAAAATATAAAGAACCGGGAAGAATATCATAGGTCTCAAAATCGATAACACAACTTCCGCTCCCAGTTGAAACGTAATGGAGCACATAAAAATCATGTAAATGAGGTTCCTTAACATCACTTATAGGGCAGCCAGTGCCATCGGTGAACGGATATATTTTAAAATTCGACTCAATGCCGATCAATTCTTCTGCTTTATGCATTGTATGGTTCTCTTTCATAGCAGCTGAGTATCACTCCCGATAACTATGCATCAAGAATAAAAACACTCTCACCTCGCGGCACATGGAGAACTTTCTGACATCTCTGTCTTAATTTTGAGAATTAAATACTGACTTCATACAAAAAAACGGATAAGGTTTAATTGCATAACACAATTTAACCTTGCATACCCAATAAAATTATAATGAAGCACATATTTATAGTCATTATTTATTTATCATTGGTTATCACTGCACCGGTTCAGGCTGAAAACGTCATTAACTGGTATCATGCGGACTTTCCTCCTTCGAGCATCATGTGCGGAGAAATGAAAGGCAAGGGTCATGAAAATTATCTGGAAGACAAGCTACAAAATGCCCTCCCCGAATACGAACACTTGGAACACATAGCCAACTATGGCCGTATTCTAAAACAGCTTTCTGAAAACAACGGTTGTTGTGTGACAATGCTGAAGACTAAGGAGCGGGAAAAATACATTGAATTCAGCAAGCCGGTAATGCCCTATATTTCAAATGGGGTAATTACCCTGAAATCAAAATTAGATGAATTCAAACCTTTCATAGATGCACAAGGCTTCATCTCCATAAATGACCTGTTCAAGACTTCCCACATGCGTATGGGAATTTCCAAAGGACGCCGCTACGGGGGCATGGTAGACAAGATTGTGGACAACAATAAAAAATCCCGAAAAATTATTGTCCACTATAAAATGGACTTACTTGAAACATTGGCAAAAAATATCCAAGCTAAACGAACCATAGACTATGCCATAGGCTTTCCCCATGAATTACAATGGCTTGTTTCTCAAAAACTCATTGAAGACAAGTTCATTTTTATACCCATTCGCGAAATGCCCGAGTACATTTTAAGCTATGTCGGGTGCACTAAAAATAAGTGGGGCAAGAGAATCATCAGCAAAGTAAATCACATTATCAACGGGCAATATGAAGAAAAATACAAGAAAAAATACCAGCAATACCTTCCCGAAAAGATGATAGGCTTGCACGAAAAATACTCATCAAATCTATTCCCATTGAAAAGTAATTGATTTTGCTTAAATTTATCCTATAATTAAATCCAAAAAACGGCTTCAAGCCGAAAACACAATGGAGAAATTATGGGAATTCTTGATGGATTAATGGGCAATGCCTCCGAAATAAACATAGACGATGTACAGGAAGAACTCTCCCCGATACTGGGAGACACCGAAAGAGTTGAACGGGCTTTCAAAGTCATCCGTGACATGTATGTTTTTACTTCCGGCAGACTGATTCTCATCGATAAACAAGGCCTGACCGGAAAAAAAGTGGAATATTTGTCCATCCCCTACAAATCCATCTCCACCTTTTCCGTGGAGACTGCAGGCCATTTTGACATGGACTCCGAACTCAAAATGTGGGTTTCAGGACGTCGCGAACCAATCATCAAGGAACTGAAGAAAGGCAGCGATGTTGTAGGCATTCAAAAACTGCTCGCAAATAAGATTCTGAAATAAGATTCCGCTACAGCTTGTACTTTATCGGCATTCTGAGCCTGTCCTCATCCGGCAGGCTCTTTTTGTGTCCGATTAAACTTGATTCCCGCCCCTCGAATCCATACACTCTGCCGCACAAATAAAAAATGACCACAAGGAAAATATAATGGGATACAAGAACACGAAAGAATGCCTTGATGCACTCGAAGCCAAAGGCGACCTGCTACGCATAGATCAGGAAATAGACCCCAATATTGAAGCCGGAGTTATCCAGAGGCGTGTCTTTCAGGCAGGCGGCCCTGCCCTACTCTTCACCAACGTGAAAGGTTGCAAATTTCCCATGGCTGCCAACATCTTCGGCACCAAGGAAAGGCTGCATTTCATTTTTCGCGATACCATCGAAACCGTGGAACGGCTCATGAAGCTGAAAATGTATCCCATGGAAGCCATCAAAAAACCGTGGCAATACCTCGGCGCTCCGCGCACTGCATATCACACTCTGCCGCGCAAACTTTCCGAAGGCCCGGTAACCGCCAATGAAACAACCCTTGCCCAACTACCACAGCTCAAATCGTGGCCGATGGACGGAGGAGCATTTGTAACCCTCCCGCAGGTCTACTCCGAAAGTCCGGAAAACCCCGGATTCGCAGGGTCCAATATAGGCATGTACCGAGTTCAACTTTCCGGCAATGAATACAACAATACAGAAGTAGGCCTGCATTACCAGATTCATCGCGGCATAGGACACCATCATGCTCAGGCATTGAAAAAAGGCGAAAGGCTCAAGGTGAATATTGTTGTCGGCGGAGCACCGTCCATGACTCTCGCCGCTGTAATGCCTCTCCCTGAAGGGCTTGCGGAGATATTCTTTGCCGGGGCACTGGGCGGACACCGCATCCCGATGGTCATGCGGCCCAATGGTTTGCCTGTCCCTGCTGAAGCGGACTTCTGCATCTGCGGAACTATCAGCAATGAACAAAAAACAGAGGGACCGTTCGGTGACCATATCGGCTACTACAGCCTGACCCACGATTTTCCTGTACTGAAAGTTGATAAGGTATACCACCGCAGCGATGCTATCTGGCCTTTCACCACAGTAGGACGCCCGCCGCAGGAAGACACCATGTTCGGAGATTTCATCCACGAATTGACTTCCGAACTGGTTCCGTCAGTATTTACCGGTGTGCACGAAGTTCATGCCGTAGACGTCGCCGGGGTCCATCCGCTGCTGCTGGCAGTTGGCAGCGAACGCTACGTACCCTACGCGGAAGAACGCCAGCCGCAGGAACTGCTGACCAACGGCATGGCCCTGCTGGGCAACACCCAGACCGCCCTTGCCAAATACCTTTTTATCGGTGCCAAAGAAGACATGGAGCATGGCAAGAACTGCCACAATATCCCGGTCTTCTTTAAGCACATGCTCGAACGCGCCAACCTTAAACGTGACCTGCACTTCATCACCAGAACCACAATTGACACCCTCGATTATTCCGGCATGGGCTTCAACGAAGGTTCCAAGCTGATCTTCGCCGCTGCCGGATCAAAAAAACGAGAACTGGCCAAAGAACTGCCCCACCTGCCCACCCTGCCCGACGCTTTCGGGGAAGCAAAGGTTTTCGCTCCCGGAATAATGCTCATCAAAGGACGCAAAAGCGATACATCCAGAGGCGAGCAGGACCCGCAAATGGAAAAACTAGGCGAAGCGCTTAAACAAGCCGAAGGAATCGAAGGATTCCCCATGATCGTAGTTGTGGATGATCCTGATTTCACTGCCAAGAACTGGGAGAACTTCCTCTGGGTCACCTTCACCCGCTCCGACCCGGCAACAGATATTTACGGAGCCGGTGCCTTTACCAAGGCCAAACATTGGGGAACAGAAAAAGCCGTCATTATAGACGCCAGAATGAAAACCTACCAAGCACCACCGCTTGATCCTGATCCGGAAGTTGAAAAACGTGTTGATGCTCTGGCTGCATCCGGCGGACCGCTTTATGGTATAATTTAGAAGAACTTAAAATCCCCTCTTCAGCCTAACCAAGCTGACGAGGGGATTTTTTTAACGCTTAAAAGGCAGCACCTTTTTCTTGCTACCCTGCAACCCATACTGACGCTTAAGTTCAGCAAGCCGACCATCTGCCGCCATTTCCTGTAATGCATAATTTATCCTCTCAATAAGCTTTCTAGTTTTAGGATTATGATTGCCAAAAACATAGAACCGTAAAGAATCAACACCCGGCATGCGGATAAACGAGATGTCTCCCCCGTCAAGACCATTTAACCTCATGCGCGAACACACTATCTGCTTAAACCCAATCCCGAGTTCGAACCGCCGTTTTTCAAGCATCTTAAGCATAGTCTCAATATCTTTTGCCCCTTGTTGAACTCTGGAAACATCAAACGGGTATACTTTGTAATTAAAGCCGAAAACTCCTCCTAATGAAAAATTATCAATATCTGCTATAGCTTTGATTTGAGGCCCGTTTGGAAATCTGCTTTTCAGATAAAACAAGGCATTGTCCAAATGGTATATTTTGCGCGAGAACAAAAAATTCCTGAGCCTCGGGGAATCCTTACTCCCATCCAAAACAAGGTCCAACTCGTTATTCTCCAGCATAACCAAGCATCTTTTCCATGGGAGTGCCACAAACTGCAGTTCATCCTCAGGACGACAAAAAACCTCCCTGAGAAAATCAACAGTAAAACCTTTAAGCGTTAACGGATCATCCGGGCTGGTGTAACAATATGGAGACCAGTATCCAGTTCCGCCAACCTTGACTATTTCCGCTTTCGCTATTGATGTGAACAAGACAAAAAATATTGCTGACCAAACAAGATATCGCATTATTTCCCCTTGTAATCTAAAAAGCATCTATATCTGAAATCAGACCATACATTATGATCTGATTTTAAACTAGGTCTAGAATAACAAGAGAATCACAAATGAGATTTTATACCCAAATTCTCTGATCGCCTTTTAATTATCTCCGGAATAATTTATGCATATTTTTTAATGAACCAAAAAAGAGTCAAAATATTGCCTCACAGGAGGCAACCCATGTTTAAACAACATCGCAACAATTTATTTAATGACTGTGACTTAAGCGTAATACTTGAGAATGTTTGCAACAGCATCATCCCGCAAATAGAAGCTATCGCGGAAAGGGAATTCTTTGCCACTTCCGATGCTGATCTTGTGGAAAACATTATTGCACAAAATTCCATTAAGCAGATAACCCTGCATGAAGAAAAAATATGTATACGCAAACCAATCCTCTGCAGAATCACATCTGCGGGAAGATTATATCGCCCTGAAAACGGGCAAGACCCGCCAAATTTAAAAGATGGAATAATCACGCAAGTAGAAATTCCATACTCTGGCGACAAGCGGCTTCTAGTCAGCAAACCGAGCATGCATTACAGGCATGGAGGCCCCAGTTTCACCATAAAAGATGACCGCATAATTAAACATTATGTGCAACCGCTTTATTCTGACCCGAAAGCTTTCAAGCACCACTTTCTACGTAATTTAGAAAAGATAAAAAATATCTCGCATGGCAGGCCCATGACATATCACTATCCGAAAAAAGACTGCGAGACATTGCCATCAAAGGCATTGAAAACAGACGAAAGAAAGGCAAAACAATTGATCTGCACCTAGCGCCTAAGCACGACTCTAACGAATTCAACCCCATACAGGTACGCAGCAGGCTCTCCATTATTCAGCAGCCTGCCAATGTCGGCACACCAGTCATTTCAGAAGATGATTTCATAAAGACAATTCGTGTATTGCGCCACACGGGAAGAAGCTTTGAAAGAACGCCTGCAATCTACAGCATCCACAATAATTGTGACCTGAGAAACATACTGGTCTCAAACCTGAATACCCATTTTGCAGGAACAAACAATGAAGACATGTTCAAACGCAGCGGCGAAAACGGATTTGCCATAAGCCATACGAACCGCTCAGCACTAATAGGCAAATGCTCAACATGGCGTTGCTCTGAAGGGTTAATACACACCCTCAACTCACTTTTACAAAAAGAAATCTGCCCCGAATGCAAGATAGCTGTAACAATATTTAATAGGACAAAAATGAATTTCAACTTACTGCTCGAGTACATACGCAAACTGCTTATTGAGCATCCATACCTGATAAAAATTGAAAAAGAATATGCTGAGAATGAATGGCATACCACGATGAGTACAAAGGGAGATTTAACGAACAGACATTGGCTGCACCTGATGGTTTTCAACCTTTATTTTAAGAAAAATGGAAACTTGACTCTTCTGACTGAAGCAGAGCGAAAGTTCTTTGCCAATATGTAAAAAAGGACCTTCATGTTCAAATGAAGGTCCTTTCAAATAAAATTCTCAGTTAGTCTTACGTTCCCGGTCATATTCGGTAAGGTAATCCGGCAATTGGTACACCCATCGAAAAATACCGCTTAATGAAAAACCGGTAGGAGTCTGCCCCCATTCACTTCGCTCTGCCAGCAAAGCAGCAAACAAGCTGACCACTTCCGCATGGCTTTCTTGCCCGACCTTACCGGCATTAATATCCGCTATCAATCGGTTAAGGCTGCCTAAGAGCTTCAATCCGATAGAATCATCAGGTAAAATCCTGACCGCAAGCCCTGTATGCAGTTGCCGCAACTTCGCAACGGCCATATGTGCGGCCTTGTCATTCGCGCAGCCACCGTACTGCCGAGGCGTATGGTTTGTAATCAGCAAAGCCATCTTTCGTATCTCTTTACGCCATTGCTGAAATTCTTTGTCTTCAATTTTGCCTTGCTCACGCGCCTGCATCAGGACATAAGCCAGAGCAAATCCCCCGACACCCGCCAATAACACCGCCCACGCATCACTCATAAGCCCCCCGCATCAGCTTACGTTTATTGATTAATTTAATCAGAACTATTTCACGGTCAGAAACTTTTTTCAATTGCAAAAGTATTAATTACCCCATTGACCGAAAACTGAACATTAAAGGGGATATGCTCCTACACAAAAACAAAAGGCACGGACCTAAATCCGTGCCTTTTATAACTTCCAATTGAAAACTTATTGTTTCTTTTTCCATTCTTCCCATTCTTTTTTGCTCAGTTTTCCATCTTTATTTAAGTCAGCTTCACGCATAATTCGCTCGGCATTAAGAGGATAAACCTTAACAATTTCGGAACGGATAATGGTTTTATTGCCATCTTTATCGATATCAACAAAAGCTCTGGCAAAACGGATTCGCTCCATCGTATAGTAAATGGCTTTAGCTTTACGCCCATTCTCAAGGTAATAAAGAGACATGTTTTCCTTACCGGTCAAAGTCCCCAGAGTATACCCGTCTTCATGCTCAGCAAAATAGAGACTCACACCGTCAGCTCCAATAATTCCGCTGAATCCTTCTGTTATAAGATTTTCCTTGTTATCGGCAAACCATGCTTTTTCACCGGAAAAAAGATTTCCCTCTTGCTTTTTAATTATGAAAACGGCTTTGTTCTCTTTAACGTTTCCATCCTTATCTATCATCTTGACCAGACCGACCCATGTACCGCGTAACTCAGGACAGCCGTCAGCAAAGGCAAAGGAGCTCATCAGGACCAGAACAAGAGCAACAACGCTGCAACTCAGAAACTTTTTCATCTTATCTGCCTCCCAGATTTCAAAATTAAAGATACTACTGTTATTTAGCAAAGAGGCAGATACGTCAACCTATTCCCAAAAACAAACTATTATAAAAAAAGGCAGCCCCGAAGGGACTGCCCGATAATTCCAACTATTGAGTTGCTTCATTTATATATGAGAAACAACTTTACCAAGAAAATCCTTAAGGCGTGGATTCTTGGGACTAGCAAACACCTCAACAGGGTCGCCTTCTTCCTGAATAATGCCTTGATCGATGAAAATGAGACGGTCGGCAACTTCCTTTGCGAAACCCATTTCATGGGTAACTACGATCATGGTCATGCCTTCCTTGGCAAGCTTCTGCATTACTTCCAGAACCTCTCCGACCAACTCAGGGTCAAGAGCGGAAGTAGGCTCGTCAAAAAGGATAACCTTAGGCTTCAAAGCCAAAGAACGGGCAATTGCAACGCGCTGTTTCTGACCGCCGGAGAGCTGCTCAGGATAGTTGCGAGCCTTATCCTTGAGACCAACCTTATCCAGAAGCTTAAGGCCGAGTTCGTCAGCATCACTCTTTGACATATGACGCACCTTGACAGGACCGAGGGTCACGTTTTCAAGAATGGTCATATGAGGAAAAAGATTAAACTGCTGAAAAACCATTCCGGCTTCAGCACGAACTTTGTTGATATCAGTAGAAGGAGACATAATGTCATGACCGTCTACAATGATAGTACCGGAAGTAGGATCTTCAAGCTTATTAATACAACGCAGCACTGTTGATTTACCGGACCCGGAAGGACCGATAATACAGACAACTTCGCCGGACTTAACTTTAAGGTCGATTCCTTTGATAACTTCAAGCTTCCCGAAACTTTTATGAAGGTTCTTAATCTCAATCATTTCACTACCTCCGGGAAGTATTCAACTTTTTCTCAATGCGACGCATTACAAATGCGATGGACAGGGTCATAACGAGGTAAACACATGCAACCGCAAGGTATACCTCAAAGGCACGAAAGTTCACAGAGGTGATTTCCTGACCGGTCCTCATAAGCTCACCGACACCGATAACCATGAGCAGGGAGGTATCTTTAAGGCTGATGATGAACTGGTTGCCGAGGGGCGGAATCATGCGCTTAAGAGCCTGAGGCCAGATAATATAACGCATGGTCTGGGCATTGGTCAGGCCGATGGAACGTCCGGCCTCAAACTGACCTTTGTTTATGGACTGAACCGCACCACGCACGATCTCGGCAATATAGGCACCTGAATTGACTGCTATAATAATAATCCCGGCGGTCATTGGGGGAATGCGCATCCCGATTGCCATGGGAACCCCGTAATAAAGGAACATGGCCTGAACAAGCATGGGCGTACCCCTGATAGCTTCAACGTAGACCCCGGCAATCTTCCTGGTAAAAAAATTGCGGGAGAGCTTCATCAAACCTGCTGCGCTTCCAAGTAAAAATCCGAAAATTAGACCGCCGATGGTAATCTCAACTGTAAGCTTGAGACCACGCATAAGCATGGGAAATGTGTCCCAGAAAACTGATGTGTCAAATGCGAATGCCATTAGGACCTCTGTTTAAAAAATAATTAGGGGCGGCCAAATAGCCGCCCCACAAAACATATTGTAATTATTACAAATAAATTATTTAGGCTCAGTACCGAACCATTTTACGTACAGTTCGCGGTAGGTGCCGTCTTCACGCAGGTCTTTGAGAGCTGCGTTAACTTTAGCAACGAGGCTGCTTCCTTTGGGGAAAGCAATACCGTACTGCTGACCGTTGTAAAGAGGACCAACAACTTTAACCTGGCCTTTACCGGCCTTGCGCATGAAGTCTGCGATAACGGGAGAGTCAAAGATAACCGCATCAGCGCCGCCGGTCATGAGTTCCATGAACATAGCGTCGTTGTTGGGGTAAAGTTTAACTTCCTTAGCGCCTGCAGTTTTAGCGAAATCTGCGGAAGAAGTGCTCAATTTGGTAGAAATAATCTTACCTTTAAGATCTTCAATACCGTTAACGGAGTTATCGTCTTTTTTAACAAGGATAAGCAGGCCGGAGTTGTAGTAACCGTCAGAGAAGTCGACAACTTTAGCACGCTCGGGTTTGATGGTGATACCTGCGATACCTACATCAAGCTGGTTGGACTGGAGACCGGGAATGATGCCGTTGAAGTCCATGGGCTGCAGATCATAATCAGCACCGATTTTTTTGGCGATGGCTTCCCAAAGCTCAACGTCAAAGCCGGTGTGCTTTCCGGTAGCAGGATCTTTAAACTCAAAAGGAGGGAAGCTAGTGTCACAAGCAACAGTAAGTTTACCTGCGAAAGCAGTTCCGACCATGGTCGCGGTAATCAGAGCAGCAACGATTATTGAAAGCAGTTTTTTCATGAATCCTCCAAAAATGAACATCATTTCTTAAAAATCTTCATCACAACAAAATGAAGATAGACCGATCAACGAGCAATTTACCCGTCGATAATTTGTCGAAGTAGGAAAATTTAGCACCTTTCTACACTAAATTCAAGACGTAGACCGCACAACCAGTCAATTAGAAACTCAATCAAACTCAATAGATACGTTAACAGTTCGAGAATACATGTGTTTTAAAAGCAAACACTCACCTGATTAACCAATCAACCAGTAAAGAGATAAACGGAAAATACCTGTGATCAGTTATGTCTTATTTAGCGAATACCACATCTATTAATACTCAAATAACTACACAAAAACAGAAACAGTTTCTCCAAAAACTGCTTGAATAATAACAAGCAAACCTCCCGGTATCGAGAAAAGCATAAGATTTTATGTTTACTACTGACTTTCTAAGTATATTAATGTAGGAAGTCACCAACACACGTGGTACAAGTGCAATCTTTCCCAAGCCGCTCTGTACACGCAAACTAAGGGATATCCTCTTAAAAAAACAGTTTGACGGATCAAATTATACAAATTTGTAATCAATTTACCCTTCTTTTGAGCTTTGCATAAAATTAATAACAATTTTGTAACTACCCACATCTCTACAGAACACCTCATTCTACATTTTTGTAAGATCAACATATACAAAAACACCAGCAAAACTACTTAACCATATGTAATATAAGATTTTCAAAACAACGGCACACCTCCTGCTTATGTAGGATCAGATTTGATTAAAGCCCAAAATTCTTCGCCAAGCGAAGATCACCAATAAAAAAGATTTAAGGAGTTTTTTCAAATGAGTTCAAACACCTCCCGCCAGGGTGCGATCACTGCAGTGACCAACTACTCTATCCCTGAAGCTTCCTTCAGCTTTGCCGACACTAAACCCACCGAACTCTTCGGCTGCAATGTCTTCAACGACAGCGTAATGAAGGATAGACTTCCCAAGAAAGTCTACAAATCCCTGAGAAAGACCATTGAAGAAGGTGCTGCAATCGATCCTTCCATCGCTGATACCGTTGCAAACGCAATGAAAGAATGGGCAATGGAAAAAGGCGCAACCCATTACACTCACGTTTTCTATCCCCTGACCGGCCTGACCGCAGAGAAGCATGACAGCTTCATCTCTCCCGAAGGTAACGGCAACTGCATTGCTGAATTTGAAGGCAAACTGCTCATTCAGGGTGAACCCGATGCGTCCAGCTTCCCCAACGGCGGTCTGCGCGCCACCTTTGAAGCTCGTGGATACACCGCATGGGATGTAACCAGCCCTGCCTATATCCTTGAGAATCCTAACGGAACTTTCCTGTGCATCCCTACCGCATTCATCTCCTGGAAAGGTGAAGCACTGGATAAAAAGACTCCTCTGCTGAAAGCAACACAGGTGGTTAACACTTCTGCACAGCGCATTCTTAATATTTTCGGTGACAACTCCGGTAACCGCGTTGCTTCCAATGCCGGTCCTGAGCAGGAATACTTCCTTATTGACCGTAACTTCTACTTCGCACGCCCCGACCTCATGATGTCCGGCAGGACCCTTTTCGGTGCAAAACCCGCAAAAGGACAGGAACTGGATGACCACTACTTCGGCGCTGTTCCCCGCCGCGTACTTTCTTTCATGATGGATGTTGAGCACGAACTCTACAAACTGGGTGTACCGGTTAAGACTCGCCACAACGAAGTAGCTCCCGGTCAGTTCGAAATCGCTCCTGTTTACGAACAGTCCAACATTGCTACCGACCACAACCAGATGGTTATGACCACCCTGAAAAGTGTGGCCAAACGCCACGGTATGGTCTGCCTGCTTCACGAAAAACCTTTCGCAGGAATCAACGGTTCCGGTAAGCACCTCAACTACTCCCTGAGCTGCAACGGACACGGTTCCCTTTTCGATCCGGGCGACAACCCCCACGAAAACGCACAGTTTCTCATCTTCTGCGCTGCAGCAATTCGCGCAGTACACATTCACAGCAAACTTTTGCGTGCAGTAGTTGCCACAGCTTCCAACGACCACCGTCTCGGTGCAAACGAAGCACCTCCGGCAATCATGTCCATCTTCCTCGGCGACCAGCTCTCTGAAATCTTCAACAAGATTCAGGAAGGCAACTCCCCGACTCCGACCTCCACTGGTTTCCTTAAAGCCGGCGTAGACACCCTGCCTCCGCTGCCCAGAGACGCAGGAGACCGTAACCGTACCAGCCCGTTTGCCTTTACCGGTAACCGTTTCGAGTTCCGCGCAGTAGGTTCAAACCTCTCCATCGCAGGTCCTCAGGTTGCCCTGAACACCATGATGGCTGAATCTCTCGATTTCATCGCCGATGAAATGGAATCTATCATGGGCGGTGACAAGTCCAAACTCAATGATGCCGTAAATAAAGTCATCAAAGACATCATGGATAAGCACGGCCAGATTGTATTCAACGGCGACGGTTACTCTGACAAGTGGCACAAAGAAGCTGTAGAAGAACGCGGCCTGCCTAACCTGCGTACCTCCGCAGACGCAATCCCCGAGATCTCTTCTGCAGACTCCGTGGAACTGTTCACCAAATACGGTGTCTTCACCAAAGAAGAACTGGAAAGCCGTAAAGAAATCTACCTCGAACAGTACAATCAGGCTATCGTCACCGAAGCTGCACTGGTAACCAAACTCGCCAAGACTCATATTCTCCCCGGCGCAGTTCGCTACCAGAAAGAACTGGCTGAAACCTGCGCTGCAATGAAAGCCATCGGCGTGGAATTCACCACCGGCACCCTTGAAGACGTAACCGCTAAACTTCGCGGCATGCAGAATGCAAACATCGAACTTGAAAAAATCATGGCTGCCAAGCCTGAAGGCGATGTAGAAGAAGAAGCAAAATACCTCTGCTGCACCGCACTTCCCGCAATGCTGGAAGTCCGCAAGTACGCCGATCAGCTTGAAGAAGTTGTTGCAGACGACCTCTGGTGCCTGCCCAGCTACTCTGAAATGCTGTTCATCAAATAAAAAAATAGATACTGCCATATCCTTAAGCTAAGAAAGGTCCCTGCTCTTAATTGAGCGGGGACCTTTCATTTTCTACAACCCTCTTTACAAAATCTTAATTTAATATATACCCTTAATAATTAGTCGGGGTAAATAATCTGCTTGGAGGAATAATGCTTAAAAAAATACTGTTACTGGCCGTACTGACCTTCCTTTTCGCATTCACTGCGAATGCCATGTCCCCTCTTACGGGAGATCAGGTAGAACGGGTTGTAAAAACACTGGAACAACTAGACCCGATCATGGACCAGATGGAAGAGGAAAAGGAAGAGTCCGGCGAAAGCGATGTAGACCCTTTTGACCCTGAAATGCTTAATAAAGAATTTGCCATGCTTTATGGTTACACCCCGAAAGCAAAAATGATCATCGAAGCTAACGGATTCACCGACAAGACATGGCCTGAAACCGCAGGACGCGTAGTTAAGGCGTTTGCCTCCATCGCAATGGAAGCGGAAGGGAATGCAGGTATGGCCGAGCTTGAAGCTGCAATAGCTCAAATGGAAGCTGATCCGAACATGAGCCCGGAACAGAAAAAAATGATGAAAGAACACATGCTGTCTTCCATGAAGATGGCCAAAGCCATGATCAAAGCACCTGCTGAGGATGTAAAAGTTGTGCGTCCTTATTTTGAAAAGCTTTCCAATGCCATGGAATAAAATTCTACATTTAGATCTTATTTAAAGAGGCCTTCTGGCCTCTTTTTTTTTGCTTAAGAAATTATGACACACAACTTAATATACTAAAAAGACTTCGAATAAATCTCTTCATATCCTAATTCTCAGTCAACACTGTGCTAATATGACTCATTTACAGCTACCAAAAACCAACCCAAAAACACTCCATCACTTGTTACAGTATATAAACAAACACATGGCATCAAACATGCTTTCGTTCTTTCAGCATTTCTATCATAGAACTGGAGGCCTAAATGACCGTACGCCTGTATGCATCCATTGCAACAATTGCTATCTTACTTGCCATAGGACTTTTTTTTATCCAGAATGAAGCAGCAATCATTATTGTTTCTGTTTCAATTGTATCATTGCTCGCCCTTGGTTTTATTATACAACGTAGAATTATCTCACCTATCAAGATACTTATCTGTGAAGTCGAAAGAATTTCCAAAGCAGATTACACGCCCATTCCGCATCACAACTTCATGGCTGAGATTGGCATCCTGTCAACTGCAATTGAAGGGCTTAATAACATCCTGAACGAAAAAGTAGGCATGAGCGAATCCATGCTCAAAAATATAATGACCCCTATGGTAGTCGTTGATCCTAATGGCAACATCAGTTGGATTAATGAAAGCATTATAAAATTAATTGAAGAAGATGGAGAGACAAACAAATACATTGGGCAGGACTTCTCTACTTTCTTTTACGGCAAAAAACAGGAAACTGTATCCGAAAGATGCATGGAAGAAAAAAAGAAACTCTTTGTAAAAGGCCAAGTTGACGGGCGCAAAGGTACAACAAAATATATTTCTGTCGCTTCCTCACCAATTTACGATGCCAGAGGAAATCTCCTCGGCGGTTTTACCACCATCATGGACTTCACAAACATCAAGCTTAAAGAAGATTTCATCACTGCCCAAAATAAAAAAATTGCCAAGGGAGTGACCGACGCCACGAAAATATCAGAACAGCTTGCAGGCACTTCAGATGAAATCAGTTCTGAAATCCAAAACTCCAGCAAGGGAATCCATGACCAGCGGGCCAGAACAGAAGAAGTGGCAACTTCCATGGAACAGATGAACGCATCAATCCTTGAAGTATCCAGAAATTCCAGTGATGCAGCACGCATGGCCCGCCAGACTCAGGAAACAGCCAGCGAAGGGTCAGGTCTTGTTGAAAATGTCATCGAAGTTATGGAAGAAGTAAATATGAAAGCCGGCAACCTCAAACAGGAAATGGGCACCCTTAAAACCCACAGCAACGGAATAACAACCATCATGCAGGTTATCTCCGACATTGCCGACCAAACCAACCTTCTTGCCCTTAACGCCGCCATTGAAGCAGCCAGAGCCGGGGAAGCAGGAAGAGGTTTTTCTGTAGTAGCCGACGAGATCAGAAAACTGGCTGAAAACACCATGCACGCTACCAAAGAAGTCGGTGAATACATAAGCGCTATTCAGAACAGTTCACAGAAAAGCACATCTGCCACAGAAGACACCCTGCACAGTATTCAGCAGGCCACAGAAATGTGCGGCAAAGCTGACACAGCACTCAAACAGATACTTGAAATATCGAAAATAACAGCTGGACAAGTGGAAGGGATAGCAACGGCAGCAGAACAGCAGTCAGCTGCCAGTGAAGAAGTTACAAATGCAATCGATATGGTGAACAATATCGCAACACAGACTTCAGATTCAATGGACATGGTTTCCAGTGCAGTGTCGGAATTGACGTCCCTCGCAACCGACCTTGAAGAATTCATGAACAAGATGCAAACTCAAGAGGCATAAAATAAAGCCGGGAACTCATTCAACGTGAGATCCCGGCTTACTCAGCTAACAAATCTATTTCTTATTTTCTTCTATCTGCTGCACATCTTCACGTTTTATTGTTGTCTGCTGACCATCAAGATTCTCATAAGTATAGGTATTTGAGTCCTTATCAAATTGAGGCGCACCTACACTTACCGCAGTAGAACCATCAGTTCTGGTAATGGTATGATGTTTTGATCCACAACCAACGAATACGAAGAGACCAACACACAATAAGCCCGCAATTAAAATATTTTTCATTTTCCACTCCTTCTAGGGTTTGGAAAACTCTAACAGATTATTGCAGGTACAACAACGAGCTTAGTTAACTACTCTACTTCCTTCATCACATGCCCTACTTTGAGGGCCTTCCCGGTGAAATCATTTTCCAACCGCTCAATATCACGCTTAATAATCGCCGCTACATCCCTAGCTTCATATTTTGATTCAAGCTTCAACACATTACCTGCCCCGCTGCCGCGGGCGGACCGGCTGATTGATACGGCAGAACCGGACTTACGTTTATGCTGAACTTTGAGTTTACCCTGATACACCGCAGTTTTTCCTGCCTTGGCAAGCATCAAGTCATGATCGAGGTCATCATACTGGGTAGGAGAATAGCGCAAATCAAAATCACCACTCTGGCTCAAAATATTCTGTCTGAAAAGATGGAAGCATCCGGTAACGGAAACGCAGGGACGGCAATAATCAAACTGCCCGTAATCAAGGTCCTGATTGTATGGATCAAGATAAGCAAACTCAAAACTGCGGACCACATCTTCAAACCCTGCAGGAGTCTCCCGAAGATGCAAGTCCGCATGCTGGATAACTTCCTGCTGATCTTCATTCACCACCTTGCAGCCCCATACACCTGCTTCTGGGTAGGACTCCACCGCCGCACTGAACTGGGCCTGCCAATCCGCCGGAATAAAGGCATCGTCATCAAGGTAGGCAACATAGTCGTAAAGCTTAAGCTCATTCATATTTTTAAGCCAGTTACGTGCAGCAGGAGCTCCTACATTAACCGGCAGGTCTATACGGCTGAAGCGATCACCAAGTTGCGATTTCCAGCGACTTATTACTTCGGAAGTATGATCAGAACTTCCGTTATCAAGCGCGAAGATATGCACATTATCAAGCGGCGACAGCGCCAGCGACTTGAGAGTCTCGTCAAAGTCATCCGCTTTGTTAAAGGTATACAGACAAACTGCAACCAAACCATCAAGCAGTTTCGAACCGCCACTACCTAACAATCGATCATAAACCTTAAACCATGTATTAACCTGCCACGGACGGGCAGTCATGCGATCCCGCCAAAGAATCATTGCTTCATCTCGCCTGCCCATACGATCTACGCTCTCGGCAAGCCGTAACAAATTCTCGCCCAAAATTAATGCACCCTCAGAAACATCGGAATAAATAGCTTCAGCCTGCTCATAATCCCCGGAGCAGAAAGCAATGTCCCCGGCATATTTATTAAGCACCATATTCATTGATGTAGGCCAGTCACGGGCAAGGGCGGCACTGGCAACCTCATGTCTGCCGAGAAAAAATGCCAGATCGAGCAGATGGGACAGCCAGAAAAAATTTTCCGGCTCGCGCTCAGTCTGCTTGGAAAGATAATCGAGCAGCTTATCCTTATCATCTTTAGCGATAAGCCGTTGCAGGTAGCCCAGATTCTCTGGAATGGCACTATTTGAGGCAATCAGCGACATACTCTCCACCAACGGCGCCGGCAGAAAGTTCAGCTGCTTATTTATGGCCAGCAGGTTGGATGCAAGCTGCCCGTCCAAGGGGCTGACTTCCCATGCAGCAAGAAACATATCCACACCCAGATCAATAAGCGCACTTTTCTCGCGACTGCTCTCGGCACTGTTGATGATACGGTTTGCGGTTTCCATAAGATGAGGCTTGCCATGCCCGGAAACCAGAAGCCTGTAGCGGGAAGCAGTGTCCAAAAATCCCCAGAATTTACCTGACATAATCCTTTCCTACCCAAATGTTTGACGCATTTTTTCCAGCAAAACGGAAAGCCTGTGTTCGTAGGTATGTTCGGCCATAATCCGTTTACGCGCGGCAGCAGTAACCTTAGCCCGCCCAGCATCATCAGCCAGCCATTTTTCCAACAGCGGGCCGATTTCCGAAATTTCATTATAGGCAATAATCTCAGTGCCCGGTTCGAAAAGAGCTTCCATCTGCTCCCGGTAATCAGTAAGCACAAATCCGCCGCAGGCCGGAACATCAAAAACCCTTTGATTGACTGCACCTTTCATCTGCCTGCTGGTACAATTGAATCCAACCTTGGACATGGGATAAAATCCGGGCAGGTCATTATAATAATCCAAAGAAGGCAGATAACGCCAGTTTCCTTTTTCCAACAATTCATGCCAGCCATTATCACCTACAATAAGGGGATTAAACGGCAATAATTCTCGTACGCAGGAAAGACGGTAACGGCGGGTTGCTTCCCATGTAATCAAACCCTCAAAGGAGAGTTTATTCTCGTCAGTGGCTAAATTTTCCATCTTCTCCAGAAGCTCTGGATGCGAATTACGCAAAAACTCTTCAACGGAAAGCTCCGCCCGCTCGCCAAACTCTATTGCCAACTCCGGCACTCTCTGTTCCAACTCAGCATCCAGTCCACTGGACCGCAGATAATCATCCACCGCATAAACCATGGAATTACCGAGAAAAGAAACATCAGCACGCCATTCAGCCCGTCCCGGAAGCCCCGGCTTAAAACGCTCTACATCCGTTGCAAGCGGGAGGTAGAATACATTCTCAAACCCTTTATCACTCATAATCTCTAAATTACCCGCATCATAAGTAAATATAGCGGTCAAATCAGGCAAAACATCGGAGTAGCGGTAAAGAATCAGGTGCGGATTATCAACAAACCACGAGGCCAGCGGAAGTTTTAGTTTCAGAAGCAGATCAGTGAGCTTGCCTTCCCGGTCCACACCAAAATGGTTCACGGTCAGTGCAAAATCAGGCTTGAAATCAACAACTGTATGCAGCAGATCTTCCACAAATCCTTCACGCACCGTGTCCCCGGTTCCAATATCCACACTACGAAATTCAATACCCAAACGCTCAAGCGCGGCAGTGATCTCGCCCATCAGGAAATATTTACGATAGAAGAATAGTACTTTCGGCTTTTCATTTCGAAATTTCGAATAGGCAACCTCGGACCAGAAATCTACTGGCTCGGAATCCTTTTCATCCTCAAGGGTATTACCGATAGCAAGATACCAGTCACGATCCAGTCGCTGGTACAAGGGAATCTTCACAAGTTCCAGCGGGCTGTTACCGTTAGCAAAACGCCACTGCCGAACCTGTTCCAGAACCTGAACCGGATCACCACTCAGCCATGTAACCTGAGGGTGTTCCAGAAACTCAGCTGCGCCGGAAGTTTCAGCTATCAAAGGATCATTATCCAGCACTGCCACCGGGCCGGATTTCAACAATTCTGCTATGCAGACACCAAGTCCGGCGCCAATAAGTACAGGCAGCTTTCCGGGCGCAACCGCTTCAGCAAGACCGCGTTCACGTACCTCACCCATACGCCCCCATAGGTGCCATTTCTTGCCGTCGATATGGATGCGCACATCGGCAACACTACCCTGATCCATCACGGGTTCTACATTGTAAGCTCGTTTCGACATATTGAATATGTATGTCATTACAGCATGCTGTGACAATCCTTGATTGTGATTTTTTTAGATAAGTAATGAACTGTTTACGGACTGCCCTTTCATTCGTTATAGCTGGCCCAAATTTGATTTTAAAACTTAAAAATATATACGAGAAAACTCATGATAAACAAAGCTCTGCTGACTAAAAGCAAAATGGAATTTCTGGATATGGAAACATGGGAACGAGCTGAACACTTTACCTTTTTTCAATCCCTGTGCACCAGCCGCTACGGTTTCACAGTACAGCAGGATGTGACCGAACTTTTCAACTTTCGTAAAGAACAGAACAATGGTTCCGTCAAAATTCGCCTCTCATCCATACTCTATTATCTGGCAACCCGTGCGGCAAACGATATTCCTGAATTCCGCACCCGCATTGTGGAAGGCAAACCGGCAATCTACGACGTAATCCATCCGGCATTCACCTACATTCCTAAAGGACGCAACCTGCACGCCAACTGCCTCTGCCGTTTTGATGAAAATTTCAGCGAAACAGCAGCTAACATTGAAGTTGCCCGTCAGGCCACAGACGAAAAACCGACCCTCACCCCCGCAGGCGGAGAAAAACCTAACCTGTTCTATTTCAGCGTGGTTAACGGCGTGGCCTTCACCTCTGCCAGCAACCCTTGGGGAAATTGCAATACAGACTCAGTACCCCGAATCCTGTTCGGTCATGTGACTGAGAATGAATCCGGAAGAAAAATGATGCCAGTGGCAGTTGAAGCCCTGCACGGCCTCATGGACGGCAAGCATTTCGGAGAGTTTTTTCAGAAATTTGATGCGATGTGTAAGGAACCGGAAGATTATTTGTAGGAAGCCTCCGGCGGCCCTTCGGGGACCAAAGAACCCTTTTAAAAAAGGGTTCTCTGGACTCTCCCAAAACTTTTATTATGCTTCGCAAATAGCGCATTAAGACGAAATTTAATTTACCCTTGCGTTGCCAGCTCTCGCAAAAAACCAACCTTCTGCGCTGCCTTCTTCTGCTTAACAGCATACTCAGCGCGGTAGGCTGCGCGTTTGTCAGGAAAGGCTTCATATGCTTCGAACTTAACAGGCAACCGGCAACGGGTGTACTTTGCGCCCTTGCCGGAATTGTGTTCTTCCAGCCTGCGCTCCGGGTCAGTAGTTACACCGCAGTAAAGGGAATTGTCGCTGCAACGCAGCAGATATACGTACCATGTGCTCATGAATTGGTGCATAACTCCCTTAAACAATCTGGTCAAAATCAAATTTAGAATGGATCGAACATATTCTAGCACAGCCTGCCCGTTCAGCACACAAACTAAGCATTGAAAACGCAATGCAGCATCGACATCACTACCCAAACATGGCAATATTAAAAAAACGTAGGTGATATCATGCGCACACTTATATCAGTACTAACCATCCTCTCTTTTATATTAGGATCAGTTCCATGTTATGCAAAAAAGCTCCAGCTCATATCTGGGAACTGGGCTCCTTACGTAAGTGCAAATCCTGCTGAACCGGGAATAACTACTGAGATAGTACTAGCCGCATTCAAAGCAGTGGGAATAGAAACGGCACTTGAATTTTATCCTTGGCCCAGATGTGAAAAGATGATCCAGCACAATATGGATGTTGTTACTTTTCCGTACGTTAAGACACACGAACGCAAAAAGTTTGCTGTCTTTTCTGTCCCAATGATAACAGAAAAGACTTACCTTTATTACTCCAAACAAAACATGCACAAGTATGATTTTAGCGGATATAAAGACCTACGAAAATATCGCATAGGAACCTTAAATGGATTTGTCCACTACGAGCTATTTAAAAGAAACGGAGTTCCTGCAACAGTAATAAAAAACAATACAACAGCACTACAGATGCTATTACGAAACAGAATCCAGCTTTTTCCTATCAACAACTTAGTGGCCAAACGTGAAATACAAAATAATTTTCCGGATCAGGCAAATGAATTCAGCCACACGAAGACTCCCATGTACGAAGTAACTCTCCATCTGATGATTTCTAAAAACAATCCCGAAGCAAACTATATCCTTTCCAACTTCGCTGAAGGAATGTCCATCATACGCCGCGAAGGCACTTTCGACCAAATTATCGAAAAATATTATTAAGCATGATTACCTTTAGAATTCTACCTGCCACCTGATTTAACTTGCTTTCTATACGCCATCCATATAATTTGACGGGCTTACCCAGTTTATGACCGCCTAACGCAAATATTCCTGCGTTTCGCGTATCTTATTATAAATTTCATTCAATTTTCTGCCTTTTTGAGAGGGCCGATAGCCCTAAACCGGAGACCTGATGCCCAGAATTACTATTTCATCCCTTGAAAAATCCTATAACGGAGAAGACCTTTTCAGCGACCTTTCATTTGAAGTGAGCGCCGGAATGCGCCTTGCCGTAGCCGGACCGAACGGTTGCGGTAAATCCACCCTGCTCAAGCTTATTGCCGGAAAGATCGAACCGGATGCTGGCGTACTCTCTATCTCCAAAGGTGCCCGCCTCGGCTATGTCGCTCAGGAGTTAACCGGGGAAATCCTTGAACACACCCTGCTCAGCTGGGTACTTTCCGCCCTTCCTTCATGGAACAAACTATGGGAACAGTGGGAAGAAGCCGGGCAGAAGAATGATCAGGCCCACATGGAAAGGCTCTCTGAAAAACAGGCCGAGCTTGAACACCAGTTCGGATATAACCCTGAACACAAAGCCCGTACCATCCTGACCGGACTTGGCTTTTCGGAGCACGACCTGCTCAGCAAGATCAAGGAACTTTCCGGCGGCTGGCGTGAACGCGCCAAGCTGGGCCGTGTTCTATTGCAGGGCGCTGACCTACTTCTTTTGGACGAACCTACCAACCACCTTGACCTTGAAGCCGTGGAATGGCTGGAAAGCTACCTGCTCTCCTTCCGTGGCGCGGTCATATACGTGGCTCACGACCGTATTTTTCTGGATAAAGTCGGCACCCACGTGCTTTTTCTCGGCTCCGGACGTCCTCAGGTCAGACGCGGCAACTTTACCGAATTTCTTAAATGGCGAGCTGAAAACGCTGAGCAGCGCAGCCGTGAGGTGGCCAAACTTTCAGCACGCATCGAGGCTGAGAACTCCTACATCAACCGCTTCCGGGTCAAGGCGCGCAAGGCTGCGCAAGCCCAGTCCAAGATCAAGAAAGTGGAAAAGATGTCCAAGGAGCTGAACAAGATTCAGGAAGAAGCCGACCTCAACCGTTCCGGCAGAACCCTGAGCTTCCGCCTCCCGCCTACTTCACGCGGGGACAAAGCAGCCATCAACGTGGTTGATCTTGAATTTTCCTATGACGGCAAACCGCCATCCATATGGCCCCTGCTCAATTTCCAGCTTTTCCGGGGTAAGAAAGTAGCCCTTGCCGCGCCCAACGGTGCCGGTAAATCCACCCTGCTCAAGGTAATCATGGGCACACTTGAACCAAACGCTGGTTTTGCCAAGATCGGGCAGAATACAAGCTTGGCCTACTTCAGTCAGCACCAGAGCGAAATATTGCGCGATGAAGCCACCGCACTGTCTGAAATCCGCCGTCTCTGCGACCCGGACACAACCGAGGAACAGCTCAAAAGCGTACTGGGGCTGTTTCTGCTTGGTGAAACATATTTTGAACGCAAGGCTTCCGCTCTTTCCGGTGGTGAAAAGAACAGGCTTATCCTCGCTTCACTTTTCCTTTCGCGGGCCAACCTGCTCATTCTTGACGAACCTACAAACCATCTGGACCTTGAAAGCCGTGAAGGTTTAATCCGGGCCTTGAAAGACTACGACGGCACGCTTTTCTTTGTAGCGCACGACCGTTACCTGCTTGGAGAAGTTGCTGACGAGATATGGGCTTTAACCGATTCTGGTATCGAAACATTTTTCTCTTTCGAAGAATACGATAACTACCGCAAAGAGAAGCTTGCAGCACCGACCGCCAAAACTGAATCCGATGATTCCGGCGACAGCTACAAGTCTGCCAAACGCAAGCTGAGCAAGGAAGATAAGCGCAAACAGGCTGAAATCCGTAATGCCCTGTACAAGGAACTCAAGCCCAAGACTGCGGAATACGAGAAGCTTGAAAAGGACCTTGAAAAGACTCTCGAAGATCAGGCGACCATGGAAGAACAGCTTAATGATCCGGAACTGTACAACGACGGGGCTGCAGCTGTGGAACTAAACTCCCGCTACACAGAAACCAGCGCATGGGCTGACGAGCTGATGGAAAAAATGGCCGTACTTGAAGAAGAAATTGCAGAATTGGAAGAACGCAAGAAACAGCTTTTGGAAGAAGGTTAATGAATAAGAAACCAATTGAAGTTGTTGCCGGTGTTATCTGGAAAGACGGACTTTTTCTTTCTGCTGAGCGCCCCAAAGGTAAGGACTATGCCGGATGGTGGGAATTCCCCGGCGGCAAGGTCGAATACAATGAATCCTTTGGTGATGCACTGGTGCGTGAACTTCAGGAAGAACTAGGTATAACTCCTACAAACTTTGACTTCTGGATGGAAAAGACTGTAGAGTATCCCGAATATACAGTACACTTAAATTTTTTCGACATCTGGGATTTTTCAGGTCAAGTGAAGTCACTTGAGGATCAGCGTTTTGACTGGTTTGATATAACCGACATTCGCGATGTAAAATTCCTACCCGTCAACTACGAAGTCCTAGAAATGCTGAAAGAACGGGAACTTAACAAATAAGATCCCTCCCCGCACATTCTTCCGCCGAACAGAGGCGGAGCCCTATAAAAAAGTTTTGGTCTCCTTAAACCCTTTTGTAAAAGAGTTTAAGCCGCCGGAGGCGAAATCAAATCGTCAAAAGCGCAAAACGCATCAAATTGGAGTTAAGCATGAAAATTATCGACTTGATCAATAAAAACGGACAGTTCATCTCGCTGGAATTCTTCCCTCCCAAGGATCGCGAATCTTGGCCTAAATTTTTTGAAGTTGTAGATAAGCTTAAAGTGCTGAACCCTCTCTTCGCTTCCGTAACTTACGGTGCAGGTGGCGGAACACAAGACAATTCACTTGAAATTGTCAAAAGAATGAAGCAGGATGCAGGCATTGAGCCTCTCGCACACCTGACCTGTGTCGGTGCCAGCCCTGAAAACATCAGTGAATTTGTTTCCGCACTCCAAGAGGCGGACGTTGAAAACATCCTTGCCCTGCGCGGAGATGCCCCTGCTGATGATAAGGATTTCGATTTCAACACCCAGATCTTCAAGCACGGCTCCGATCTCGTAACATACGTAAAAGATAAACATCCCGGCGTTGGCATTGCTGTAGCCGGGTACCCGGAAGCACATCTTGAATCTCCTTCCATCAAGGAAGACTTCAAGTGGATGAAGTATAAAATCGATGAGGGCGGCGAATTCATCATCACCCAGCTCTTTTTCGATAACCGGGTCTACTTTGATTTCTGCGACAGACTCAAAGGTATGGGCATTGATGTGCCAGTGCTCCCCGGAGTGCTTCCCATCATGAGCCTCAAGTCTGCAAAGTTCATCCTTTCCCTGTGCGGAGCTGCCATTCCCGGAAAATTTCTCAGCGCACTGGAAAAGGCCCACGCTGAAGGCGGAGATGATGCAGTGTACAAGCTGGGCATTGAATTCGCCACCAGACAGGCACAGGAACTGCTGGACGGAGGCGCACCCGGAGTCCATCTTTACACTTTGAACAGAGCTAAAGCCTGCCTTGAAATCGGTCAGGCATTAAAATTTTAATACGGCTATAGAACGGCATTTTATATTGCTGAAAACAATTAACAAATAAACCGGACTGCCGATGGTCCGGGTCAAGAATATGGAGGTTTAGCTATGAGTACCAAAAATCCCAGAGTTGCAGTTGTCGGGGCCACAGGCGCGGTTGGACGTGAAATGCTCAAAGTCCTTGAGCAGCGTGACTTCCCCGCATCCGAAGTTGTTCCCTTTTCTTCCGCCCGTTCCGCAGGAACCAAGGTTCCCTATAAAGGTGAAGAACTGACTGTTATCGAACTGAAGGAAGACTCCTTTGAAGGTTTTGATCTCGCTCTCTTTTCCGCAGGCGGCGGTACCTCCGAAAAATTCGCACCCCTTGCTGCTAAAGCGGGCTGCGTAGTCGTGGACAACTCCAGCCAGTGGCGCATGGACCCCAAAATCCCTCTCGTTGTGCCCGAAGTTAACCCCGAAGATCTCGACTGGCACCCCGGCATCATCGCCAACCCCAACTGTTCCACCATTCAGATGGTTGTTGCGCTGAAGCCCATTCACGATGCTGCAAAAATCAAGCGTATCATTGTTTCCACCTATCAGGCAGTATCCGGCACCGGACAGAAAGCCATCACCGAACTGGAAACTCAGGTAAGCAGACTTTTCAACGGCAAGGACATCGTACCCAGTGTCTACCCTCACCAGATCGCTTTCAACTGCCTGCCGCACATCGATGTTTTCATGGATAACGGCTACACCAAAGAAGAAATGAAAATGGTCAACGAGACCAAAAAGATCATGGGCGACGACTCCATCAAGCTCACCGCTACCACAGTGCGTGTGCCTGTCTTCTACAGCCACTCCGAGTCCGTGAACATTGAGACCGAGGAAAAAGTAACTGTTGAGGAATGCCGCAACATGCTTTCCAGCTTCCCCGGCATCACCGTTGTGGACTACCCTGAAAAGAACCTTTACCCCATGGCTATCGACTGCGCAGGTGAAGACGATGTATTCGTTGGTCGTATCCGCGAAGATGAAACCATCGAGAACGGCCTGAACATGTGGATTGTTTCCGATAACATCCGCAAAGGTGCTGCACTGAACACTGTACAAATCGCCGAGACACTCATCGAACGTGATCTGGTTCGTGTAAAATAGCACAATAGCTATCTATAATTTTAAAAAGCGGTGAAGTTGGAAAGAACTTCACCGCTTTTTTATTCCGTATTCCCACTTGCGGAAGACTGTCCTTTAACGGTAATGTAAATGGGCTTAGCGAAAGAAGATTTCTGCAAAGTTTATGGCGGTTATGATCCCTGACGGGGTTTAAATAAATTTACGGAGTCCGGAATTGATTAGAAAAGTAGACAGCAACGAATATATTGATGCCATGCTTTCCGCAATGCGTGCGGGAACCGAAAAGATCTGCGCATTTTACGAACACCGCATCGGGTTGGTCTGCACAGACCCGAAACTCATGCTCATGCCTTGGGATGACCACTTGGTCCATCGCGGAGACGGTGTCTTTGAAAGCATGAAGTTCGTAGACGGCAAACTTTACCAGCTTGAACCGCACCTGCGCCGCATGAAACGATCGGCACGCACAATCAGTCTGGAACCGCCCTGCTCATGGGATGAACTTAGGGATATCATTCTGGAAGTAGCCGGAGCAGCAGGTGTTGATTCCGGCATGGTCCGGGTAATGCTTGGGCGCGGCCCCGGAGGATTCGGAATCACTCCATATGAATGCCCGGTTCCGTCCCTGTACATTGTCGTCTACAAATTCGAGCCCAAACCCGAATCATGGTATGAAAAAGGCGTAACCGCTTTCAGAAGCAAGGTTCCGGCAAAGCAGCCTTATCTGGCTACAATCAAGTCCATCGATTACCTCCCTAACGTAATGATGAAAATCAACGCCAAGGAAGAAGGATTTGACGTACCCTTCTGCTTCGATGACCTCAGCTTCCTCGCAGAAGGTGCAACTGAAAATGTCTGCATTGTCGGTCAGGACGGTAAGCTGTATACCCCGAAATTTACCAATTCTCTGGCAGGTACAACCATTGCCCGCGCCCTTCAGCTCATTGAAGACGAGATTGAAGTTGATTTCAGAGCCATCTCTGAAGAAGACATCCTGCTGGCCCGTGAGGTCATCATCTGCGGCACATCAATTGATGCCGTAGGGGTTGTTCGCTTTAACAAAAAACCTATCCACGATGTCCGTCCCGGTCCCATCTGCAAACGCATGCGCGAATTGCTGCAAAAAGACCTGCAGGAAACAGGAACACCGATTA
This sequence comes from Maridesulfovibrio sp., assembly GCF_963666665.1. NCBI lineage: Bacteria > Pseudomonadati > Thermodesulfobacteriota > Desulfovibrionia > Desulfovibrionales > Desulfovibrionaceae > Maridesulfovibrio > Maridesulfovibrio sp. Next base: position 932,671 of record NZ_OY762999.1, on the reverse strand, counting down.
TTATGAGCTAAAAAAACAGGCCGTGGATCTCGATGGATTCACGGCCTGCTTAAACATTATATAGACTATCGCGAGCTACTTCTTGGCAGTCAGCAGCATAAGTGAAAGATAGTTCGTTTTTTCAGGAACCTCATTGATATCCAAATAAATGGCCTCGCCATCCAGCCCCAGACGGGTGTAGAATTTTACATCCATCTTATCCATTTCATTAACCTTATCGCGCAGTTCAGGAAAATTACGATAGGCTTTTAGGATTACGGCATTGTCTACGTTATCCAAAGACTTGGCAAACTTTTCAGGATCGGAAACACCGGAAGTAAGCAACAGATTCTGACCGGATTCTACCAATACCTGCTGCGATCTTGCTGCTGCAGCCTGATAGGAAGTGATGCCCGGCACTACCTCGAATTCAACTTCAGGACACATCATCTTCATGGTCTGCATCATGTAGCCGAAAGTGGAATAAATCAGCGGATCACCAAGGGTCAAAAAGGCCGCTGTCTTACCTCCTTTGAGCATATCACAGGCAATATGACAATTTTCTTCCCATGCTTCTCTCAACACATCCTTATCGCGGGTCATGGGATAACCAAGCTTAACCACCTCACAATCATCACGCACAAATTCAGAAGCGATTTCAAGAGAGTGGGAATACTTGTTTTTAGTTGAAGAGGCTGCGAAGACTATATCAACTTTCTCAAGTACCCGCACAGCTCTCACTGTCAACAGATCGGAATCACCGGGACCGACCCCGATACCATATATTTTTCCAGAATTACTCATTTACTTCTCTTTGTTGTTGAAGAGGAAGTCCGCAAGAATCTCCACGGCTTCCACATTTCTGGGACCGGGCCGGGAAAAGACCGACTCGTCCACCTTTAAAATTCGTTTATTACGCACTGCATCAATCAACTTGAAATGACTGCGTTCATCGGGCCTGACAGGAGAAGGATTCATACGTCCTGCCTGATAAACATAAGTTCGCGGATTCAGCCTCATCAGCTCTTCCTCGCCCATGCGCACAATCTTTTTATGGTTGCTGATGCAGTTAACTCCACCGGCATGGCGGATAATATCATCGACGATTGAACCCTGACCAGCAGCCAGCAGATTGGGATAACGTATTTCAAAAAAAACTGACGGCATTACCGATGAAGTCACATACTTTTGCGACACCGCATTAAGCCGCGCATTCATGGACTCAATTAAACCAGCTGCTGATTCCGGTTCCCCGGTAAGCACACCCAGTCTACGAACCATGGAAAACATGTCCTCAAACGAAGACACCTTGAACATGGCACACGGGATGCCCCTTGTCTTGATTGGATCAAGGGCTGTTGCGGCCTGAGAGCGTCCTGCCATTTGCAAAACAAGATCAGGCTTCAGGGCCACGATCAGTTCCGGGTTAGGCCGCATGTGCGTACCTATGGACGGCAGCGACGTAATCTGTTCCGGATAATGATCCGCAGCAGTCCGGGCCACCAACCTTTCTCCAAGGTCCATGGCATACAAAATCTCATTGAATGATCCGTAAAGGGCCACAATACGCCTTGCCGGAACCTGCAAGATAACCTCATTACCAAAATCATCAGTAATGGAAAGTGCAGCATGCCCCACGGACACAGTTCCTGCTAAACTAACCAGCAGCAGGAGAAAAAAGGACCTGCTGAACGCCGAGACGCGGGTGCTCAACAACCGCAACAGATGTTTCATAAACATTTGAGATATTTTCCTCTGTGATAACTTCCGCAGGAGAACCGTCCAGCACCACATTTCCCTTACGCAGGAAGACCAGACGGTCAAAATACAGAGCTGCAAGATTAAGGTCATGGATCACACAGGCAATTGTTGCGCCGTCGCGATTCATACTTTTCAGCAGATCGAAAAGCTCGATCTTTCCTGCTACATCCACGCCTGACGAAGCTTCATCCAGCACCATAATCCGGGCCTGCTGGGCCACAGTCCGGGCCATAAGCACCCGCTGGAATTCTCCTCCAGAAAGCTCGGCAACCGAACGCTCAGTTAAATGACTGATCCCGACCCGCTTTATGGCCTCGGCACAAATTCTCTCATCTTCTGCATCATAACCGAAAAAACCTGAACCGTGGGCATAACGGCCCATCATAACCATGGATTTAACGGTCAGCCCGAAAGCGGGGTCCACCCGTTGCGGAAGCACTGCCATAATCCCGGCCAGTTCACGGGGACGGTATGCATTAACCTCCCGCCCTTCAATCTCAATCCGGCCCTCCAATGGAGAAAGCACCCCTGAAATAGATGAGACAAGGGTCGTCTTTCCGCTACCGTTGGGACCGAGAATGGCGGTCATGGAACCAGCAGACAAACTAAGGTTTATTCCGTGCAGGACTTCACGCCCTGCGTATCCGGCTTTCAAATCCTTAACACTGATCATGTGCTGCCACCTTTAAAACCGGAACGCAGTACAATGCAGAAAAACGGGCCACCGAGCAACGCAGTTACAACGCCCACCGGAAGTTCTTCACCACCGGAAAGCAGCGAACGGGCTATGACATCGGACCAGACCAGCAACAACCCGCCCAAAAGGGAGGATGAAAGCAGCAAAGGCCTGTGCTCCGCCCCCTGAAACATCCGCACTAGATGGGGAACAATCAGTCCAACAAACCCGATAATCCCGGAAACAGCCACCGCCGCCCCGGTCAACAGACCGGAACCGATCAGCAGGGCCATACGCACCTTGGAAACATCCATACCCAGATGGCGGGCCTGAGTTTCACCGAGAGAGAGAATATCCAGCTCGCGAGAATAATAAACCAGCGGAATCATGCCAGCTATAAAGTACGGCAGGAAAAGCTGTAAATGACTCCAGCCGCGCCCCTGAAAACTGCCCATAATCCAAAAAACAATGGAGGTTACGGACTCCTCATCAAGGGACTTGAGCAATGAAATTAGCGCAGAAAGAAAAGTCGCAACCACTATCCCGGCAAGGACCATGGTTTCCCGGCGAAGCCTTCCACCGATACGCCCAAGTATAAGCACCGCGCCGAGCGCAGCCATTGCTCCGGCAAGAGCAGCCAGCGGCAGGAAGAGATTCCCGAATCTGGCCCAGAGCTCCGCGCCCAGCATGGTCGAGCCGGAAAAAATCGCCAGACTGGCCCCGAAAGCCGCCCCACTGCTCACTCCGAGGGTAAACGGGTCAGCCAACGGATTGCGCAGGATTCCCTGATAGACAGTCCCGGCTACAGCCAAAGACATGCCCACCAGAAATGACAGACAGACCCTGCTCAAACGCAGATCAATAACAATAAAGGAAAGGGCCTGATCAACCTTCTGTGCGCCGATTCCAAGAGCGGATTTGAATACCGCCATCACCTGCGCCGACTCAGTTCCGTAAGCCCCGAAAAGACAGGCGGCAAAGATGGAAAGCGGCACGAGCAAAGACAGTACACTGACTGCCAGTACTCTTCTATTGCCTGTAAAAACCATCTTCACCGCCCGATTTAATTAGTGGTCACCAAGATGCTTGAAAGCAACCTTGAGGTGGTCAACCCAGATATCCAGAACCTGGGGAAATTCAGCGGTTCCCTTGAGTACGGGAACGCACTTATAGCCCAGCTTGGAAAGTTCGGATTTCCATGAGTCAGCTTCATCGCCAGCCATATCATTACGGGCATGGTCGCCCGCAACAGACATGTATGGAATGAGATAGACTTTCTTGGACTTGCTCTTCTTGAGCAGAACTTTCACATCATCAAGAGAAGGAGCACCTTCAACTGTGCCTACAAAAATCTTGGGATCAACTTTGGAGAAGTAATCCTGAGAAGCGGGATAATAGATGTTGGCAGGATGGTGAGTTCCATGCCCCATAAGCACAACCGCATCCTTGGACTTACGGTCCTTGGGAATGTTGGCGATAATGGCTTTTACGGTACGCTGCATGTCTTCGTCAGAATAAAGAAGCGGCTTACCAACGGTCACTTTGGTCATGCCTTTAGGCATACCTTCGAACCTTTTTACAGTGTCGTAGATACCTTCGAATTCTTCACCGGGGATGGTGTGCAGGGACTGCACTGCCACATGAGTAAAACCTTCATCCATCATTCTGGTCATAGCCATTACCGGGGAATCAACTCCACGGCCTTCTTTAGACAGAATATTCCTGATAATTGCGGAAGAGTACGCCCAACGTACAGAAACGCCCGGGAATGCAGCTTTCACAGCCTTGTCGATAGCATCAAAAGAAGGCTGTGCTTCAGGCATACTGGAACCGAAAGCTGCGAGCAGGATACCTTTTTTAACAGGCTTTGCATCACCGTGTCCGGCCATGGCGAATGAAGGGATTAACAGAAAACAAACCAGAATAAATGCGGGGAAGAACTTGAATTTGTCCCCAAAACGGTACTGCATAACAGTCTCCTCAAATTTGGGGGGCTTAAAAATAGTGGCACCGCACATGTAACTATGCGCAGTGATTTCTGACAGGTAAAAGCCCCGTTATCCATCAGAATGATCGTGATTTGCACCCAGGCAGGTCTTCCGACTCGTCCCATTTCACCCGGCCTTCCCGAAATTAATTCAGTGGCACGCAGGACCGGATTTAATCCGGCCACACGGGGTAAAACCGTTAAGGACTCACGGCGGCGGGTCCGTTCCCGACTTTAACGGGATTCCCTATTAAGCTCGTGAGAGCGCCTCAGGCAAAGGCTAAATATGATTGTTCACCTCTATTGTCAATCTCAGCGTGCAGCAAGCGGCCCATCTCCGATTCCGGGCCAAATACGAATCATTCCAAACAAAGCGCGTAATGTGGTCCATAATCCGGCCACTATCCAGATCCAAAACAACATCTGCTGCGGATGAATCCAATCTACCACAAAAAGGACAGCCGCACTCGTCAATACTGCCGTAAGCATGGCATTACGCAGATAGCGAAAATCTCCTGTTCCTAGATGAATCCCGTCTGTAGCAAAGGAAAGTGCGTTAATGGGCTGTAAAAAAGTCACCGCAAGCCATGCCGGCCCAAACACCATGGCTGCTTCTTCCGGCACCAGCATCCAGACCACAGGACCCTGCCCCAAATACATACCGATGGTCAAAAGAACACCGGTCCCGAAGCTCCATTTGCAAACCAGTGAAGCTACTTTACGAGCTGTAATTCGGTCTGCACGACCTACAAAATAGCCCACCAGCGATTGTCCGCTGATGGCAAAAGCATCCAGAAAAAGGGCCAAAAAAACAAAGAACTGACGGATAGCCTGATGCGCCGCACCGGATTCCGCACCGGCCTTAGTGGCAAAACGGGTACAGAGCAGCAGAAACAAACATACGCAGCCAGTACGCACGAACATATCCCCGCCGATAACAAAGAGCCTGCGGGCATCCGCAAGGCTGAAACCGGTATTAAATCCGTAATGCTTACGCACTACCAGCACAGCCCAGATCGCACCGATCCACTGACTGATGGCACTTGCCAGCGCGGCACCGCCGACTCCCATTACCGAAAACGGACCCTTACCGAAAACAAGACACCAATCCAGCACCACGTTGATGGCATTCATACCCAGCGCAATCCACAGCGGAGAACGCATATCCTGATAGCCGCGCAAAGAACCGAAGCAGGAAAGCACCACAAGTACGGCCGGAGCGCCCAGCAAACGGTAACTCATATAATCCACTGCCAGATCACGAACAGCGCCCTCGCCGCCCATCAATCCGGAAATGCTCCCTAAAAATGGAAAGACAACAAACATCAGCACCAGACCGATTACAGCAGAAATACCCGCCGCCATCCAGCCGAGAGAAGAAGCCCTTTCCAGATCGCCCTTACCAAGGGCATGCGAGACCTCGGTCTGGGTGCCGATACCAAGGAATCCGAAAACCCAGAACACAGACGAGAATACAATGGTCCCGATACCAAGCGAAGCCAACGGTTCCGGGCCGAGCTTGGCAACAAACGCGGTATCTACCAGCCCGGTCAAAGGCTCGGCGACCATAGAGAAAAGAACCGGAATTGCCAGTGTCAGCAATGTCCGGTTCGGATTAATTTCAAACGGATGTTGTTTATTTTCTGTCATTAAAGATGCCTTCGGCGACCCTGCCGGGATTCTTAAACCCTTTTAATACGCTTCGCATCTTGTGATGCTCAGACCGTTATTTAATATTCTCTTCAAACCAAACTTCAAAAAAATCCATTGCTCTCTTGCCGTACAGTTCTTTGCGGGCGCGCTTAGGTGCACGCTTCTTGAGTGCAGGCATTAGTCCGAACTGGACGTTGGAAGGCTGAAAATTTTTCTTAGCTTCACGCAGATGACCGAGCAGTGCGCCAATGGAAGTTTCCGGCGGCGGTGCAGGCAATTCGTTACCTTTGGCCTGCTCGGCGAGCATGCGCCCTACCCAGAGACCGCAGGCAGCGGATTCAAGGTAGCCTTCCACCCCGGTAATCTGTCCGGCAAGGTGAATGCGCGGGTCGGCCTTGAGCGCCAGCTTTTCGTCCAGAACTTCAGGAGCATTAACGTAAGTGTTACGGTGAATGGAACCCATGCGCAGGAATTCAACATCTTCAAGGCCGGGAATCATACGGAAAATACGTTTCTGCTCCGGGTACTTGAGCTTGGTCTGAAAACCGACAAGGTTGAAGGCTGTCTTGTCCTTGTTCTCGGCACGCAGCTGAACAACAGCATAAGCCTGCTCTTCAGTGCGAGGATCAATCAAGCCTACAGGCTTGAGCGGCCCAAAAGCAAGGGTCATATCACCACGGTCTGCCATCTCCTCAATGGGCAGGCAGCCTTCAAAATGGATTTCCTTTTCAAATTCGCGGGGCACAACGCGCTCGCCTTCTTTCAGTTCCTTGATGAAAGAATTGTACTGTTCCTCAGTCATGGGACAGTTCAAGTAATCATCATCCTCAGGCTTGTAACGGGAACCGTAGAAAGCCACATCCATGTTCACGGAATCACGGGTCACGATAGGCGCGATGGCATCATAAAAATATAGACGCTGTTCGCCGATCTTGGACATCAGGCTTTCGGTCAGCCCTTCGGAGGCCAGCGGTCCTGCGCAAACAACGATCTTAGAAAAATCAGCAAGTTCAGGATCATCAAGGGAAATAATTTCCTTGCGGACAACGGAGATGAATTCGTTCTGCTCAATCTCTTCGGTGACCAGTTTGGAGAAAACCTCACGATCCACAGCCAAGGCAGAACCAGCGGGAACACGGGCCTGCATTGCAGCTTTCATGAGGACAGAATCAAGGGCTTCCATTTCCTTTTTAAGCACGCCGATAGCAGTGTTCAGCTCACCGGAACGCAAAGAGTTGGAACAGACAAGTTCAGCCAGACCGGGCAGATGATGGGCCTCGGAATATTTATCGGGCTTCATTTCGAAAAGCACTACCGGAACTTCAGCCTTCGCCAGCTGCATTGCACATTCACACCCAGCCAGTCCGCCACCGATTACAGCAATTTTATCCACGTATATTACTCCAAAGTCGATTGAATTTTTCAGTTATCTCAATTAATAAATGATAGATGTGTTTCGCGATCCTGCAAAATTATACCTAACTCACCATTTATGACCGCACCAATCTTAAAAATCAAGAATCTGACCACATCTTTCGCCACTCCGGGCGGAATCATTAAAGCTGTGGATAATGCCAGTCTGGACTTAGGGCAAGGAGAAACTTTAGCCATTGTCGGTGAATCAGGCTGCGGAAAAACCGTCCTATCCCTCTCTGTAATGGGCCTTATCCCTGATCCTCCGGGACGGATCACCGCAGGACAGGTGCTCTACCGTGATCAGGACCTCGTGCTACTCTCTGAGCAGGAAATGCAAAAAGTCCGCGGCAACAAGCTTTCGATGGTTTTTCAGGAACCCATGACTTCGCTAAACCCGGTTTTCAAAATCGGTAACCAGATCGGTGAAACTCTACGACTGCATAAGGGGATGAATAAACATCAGGCCGCCGAAGCAGCGATAGAAGCCCTCAAGCTGGTCGGAATTCCCACCCCCCATAAAAGGATCAACAATTTTCCGCATGAACTGAGCGGGGGTATGCGTCAGCGGGTCATGATCGCCATGGCACTGGTCTGCTCACCGGAAATCCTGATTGCCGATGAACCTACAACGGCACTGGACGTGACCATTCAATCCCAGATTCTGCGGCTTCTGGACGAGCTTAAGCATAAAATGAACGGTTCACTCATGCTCATCACCCACGACCTAGGCGTGGTGGCACGGGTCGCCACAAGAGTTGCAGTCATGTATGCGGGACAGATTGTGGAGTCTGCGTCCATCTCGGACACCTTCAAGGAACCGCTCCATCCATACACGCAAGGGCTGCTTAATTCTGTACCCCGGCTTGGCTGCCGCACTGCCCTGACTCCCATTCCCGGCAACGTTCCTGCACTGCTGGACTTGCCAAAGGGATGCCGTTTCCATCCCCGCTGTGACCGGGCTTTTGATCTTTGCCGGGAGCAGGAACCTCAACTTTTAAATAAAGACGGCAGACAAGTGCGCTGCTGGCTGCATACATAGCATAATGAATGAAAACATACTGGAAATAAAAGATATTAAACGCCACTATCCCGTCAGCAACGGACTTTTCTCCCTGTCCAAGTCTACGGTGAAAGCTGTTAACGGCATTACCCTTGAAGTAAAGAAAGGTGAGACGCTTGGGCTTGTAGGCGAATCAGGATGCGGGAAATCAACTCTTGCCAGACTACTCACCGGACTGGAAAAGCCGGATCAGGGCAGTATAAATTTCAAAGGCCGCAGGCTTGATGAATGGACCGCAACTGAGCGCAGCACCATGCTTCAAATGGTCTTTCAGGACCCGTACTCTTCGCTCAATCCCCGCCAGAGAATCGGAAAAATTATTTCCGAATCCATGCGCATCCATAAATCAGGCAGCAAGGACGAAATCCAGAAACGGGTCGAAGAACTGCTGGTACAGGTAGGTTTAAGACCTGAGCACCACAAACGCTACCCCCACGAATTTTCAGGCGGCCAGCGCCAGCGTGTGGCAATCGCACGGGCCATTGCCATGAACCCGGACCTAATCATCTGTGATGAACCAGTATCCGCGCTGGATGTGTCCGTACAGGCGCAGGTCCTCAACCTGCTTAAGTCCATTCAGCGGGAATTCGAACTGAGCTACGTTTTCATTTCCCACGACCTTTCGGTAGTCAGCCACATAAGTGACCGGGTGGCGGTTATGTATCTTGGGCAGCTCATGGAGATTGCCACTGCCGAAGAGCTTTACCGCAACCCCCAGCACCCATACACCCAGATCCTTCTCGATGCTGTCCCGGTTCCTGATCCGGCTGTTCAGAGAGAAGATGTGGTCATAACCGGAGATATGCCCAGTCCCATCTCACCGCCTTCAGGCTGTCCCTTTCATACCCGCTGCCCCAAGGCTATGGATATCTGCTCGCAGGCCCAGCCGGAACTAAAAGAAACCGAGGACGACCATAGAGTGGCTTGTCATTTGTATTAAAAAAGGCCGGAGCATTTGCCCCGGCCTTTAAAATTAAATTTATTTTATTTGCAGTTACTTAGAATTAGAACGTTCATGATATGCTTTTGCCAGTCCGCCCGCTGACGTTTCGCGGTAAAGACTTGGCAGGTCATGTCCTGTTTTCTTCATAACTTCCACAACCTCATCAAAAGGAATACGGTGAGAGCCGTCGGAAAGAATGGACATCTGGGCACGAGCAAGGGCGCGGGTGGAGGCGCAGGCATTACGTTCAATACATGGAATCTGCACCAAGCCGTCCACGGGATCACATGTCAGGCCCAAATGGTGCTCAAGCCCCATTTCCGCTGCATATTCAATCTGACGCAAAGTCCCGCCCATAAGCTGGGTTGCTGCAGCAGAAGCCATGGCGCAAGCTGAACCTACCTCCCCCTGACAACCGACCTCTGCTCCGGAAATAGAGGCATTAGTCTTAATCACATTACCGAACAGTCCGGCAGTAGCCAGTGCACGGAGCAAATCATTCTCTTTAAGATGTTCCTGAGTATCTTTGAGATAGCGTAAAGTTGCCGGAACGATGCCGCATGATCCACAAGTAGGAGCGGTTACGATTTCACCGCCACCTGCGTTTTCTTCGGAAACAGCAAGGGCATATGCAGTGGTCATACCGGTAAGCTGCATATCAGCGCCGGCATGCTTAGTGCGGCGGTAATAAGATTTAGCCTGCCTGCGAAGTCCTATAGAACCGGGCAATACCCCCTCGGCCTCAAGACCGCGTTCAAGGGATGCTTCCATTACTTCCCAGACATCTCGCAGAAAATCCCAAATCTCAGGGCCTTCACACTTTTCTACATATTCCCAATAGGTGATACCTTTGTCTTCACAGTGGGCCATAATCTCAGTAATAGTGCTTAACCCGTAGACGGGATCAGCACTGGAAGCGGCAGCACCTTCTTCACGGATGGCACCACCACCGACACTGTAAACTTTCCAAGTGTCAATAACTGAACCGGAACTGTCCAAAGCTTCAAACTGCATTCCGTTGGGATGCTCGGGCATCTTCTCTTCAGCTTTCCAGACCAACTCAGTTTTATCATCGCCGAGGACACTGAGAATCGCCCAGTCGGTAAGGTGCCCCTTACCTGTAGCGGCAAGACTCTCAAAAAGCGTTACCCTGAACCGGGATGCATCAGAATGTTTCTCCAAAAACCTTTCCGCAGCCATACGCGGTCCCATTGTATGGCTTGAAGAAGGCCCCACTCCAATACGGTATAACTCCCTTAAAGACTCCATCTCTCCTGCCGCCTTGTAAAAAATTATAATTCATCCCCTGAAAACACGTTATGTTTTTCCACAATCAGAAACGCTTATATTACGCATTAACTAAAATTGACAACTAAAAAATACTGATTACGCGATCAATAGATTGTTAAACAAATTAAAATGAATACAATTCATGCATTTCTACAAGAAACATTTCATGAAATACTTGCTTATCATGAACCTAGACCTAATAAAAAAGCCTCCGATTGTAATACCGAAGGCTTAAATAAACATCAAAAGCAGAAATGGTTAATCAACCAGCCCTTCAGGCAGGGTTTCAACAAATCTCCTGATTTCATCACGAACCCTACGAAAACTATCGAGCTGTTCTTCATTTGAGCCACCTCTTTCCGCAATTTCCTTTGCCATTTTCGGCGGATCATCAAAACCGACATGAACAACTTTACTGCCGCCCGGAAAAAACGGACAAGTCTCGTGGGCATGATTGCAGACAGTAACCACTATATCAATAGGAATATCTCTAAGTTCATCAATATGAGTAGACTTATGCGCGGAAATATCAACACCGGCTTCAGCCATTACCTTTACAGCAGAAGGATTAAGTCCGTGCGTTTCAATACCTGCGGAATAAGCATTGATCTGATCTGATTTTAAATGCCGAGCCCATCCCTCAGCCATCTGGCTTCTGCAGGAATTGCCTGTACACAAAAACAAAAGATTTATCTTATTTTGCATTTTTCCACCTGTTTGGATATTTTGCCAAAGAGGAAAGTTCAATAAAAAATCATTCCATTTGAGTCAAGCAAACACAACAGTTGTAACTAAATCGGCACAATCAGAACTGTTATTCGCGCATGCGAGCCTGTTTTCTTATATAATGAGGCAGTCTGATCTTCCATCTATCCAACTCATATTGACTGAAAACAAACTCTCCCTGAGCTGGAATAACCGGAGAAATAGAACTGACAGGAGTGCCGTCAAGAATCTTCATTACAATCTCACCGGCAGCACGCCCTTGCACTTCGCCACTTAAGACCATTCCCCCAACGGCCTTATCTTTACCCACACTCATTTCCCAGAAAGCAAAAACAGGAACCGGAGAATTCTCTGAAGTCCATGCCAGGACTTCCTCTCCGTCAACATTTGCACCTTCTTCAAAAAGACTATGGTATAAACCAATGACTATAGCGTCATATCCATTTTTGTCGGCATTTTTTACGGCCTTGCGCCAGTTAGTGTAATCACAAAAAGAACTAACATCCGCCCTAATCCCGCTGATCTCCATGCTATGCTGATCATGGAACACAGATGCCCTGAAAACTTCAGAAGTCGTGCCCTTATCAAGCAGAATCAAAACTTTTTTATTATTGAAAAGAATCAATTCCTTTAAATATCTTATTGTTCTTTTATAGAGGGGACGCTCAAGCACCCCGGTAACATTTCCCCCTAACGGACCATAATTACGCGGGTTATTGTTAATACCCATATAAACAACAGGTGTTTTTGTTTCTAAAAATCTATGTTCAAGTAACATCAGGGCGTTATCATCAGAAATTACGACAACGTCCGGCTTGACTTCCAAATAATATTGCCAAGCCAAATCAGCCTTTTCCTGATACTTTGATGCATCAATTCGCTTGGTATCCATCTGAAAATTGTATAACTCAACCTGATCCTTAAATATGGACTCAAGCCCAGCTCTTTCCTCTTGATCCCAAACATACCCATCATGGTAACTCTCAATAAAGAGCACCTTGGGCTTTGCGTTTGCAGAAGCTGCAGACACAAATAACAGCAGAAAAATTAGAGCACTGACTTGTTTTAACATAACGCTCCCGGGCTTAAGTCGAACACAAACCTCTTTCCATCAATTGACTACCCAGACGGTACATCCTACTGCAGACTGGACCACTTTGGTTGAAACGGAACCGAACAAGAACTCCTCAGCCTTGCTGACACCGCGCCTTCCGATAACAATGGTTCCGTACTCGCCTTCTTCGCGGATACGCAAAATATCCATACCAATGCTGCGCCCGGTCGAACAGATGTCTGTTTCATGGAAAGGAGACTTGCAACTGGCAAAATACTCAATTTTAATTTCTTCCGGGTTTACTCCCATCGAGACGAGCTTCTTCTCGGCCTCGGCCAATTTCACCATCATCGCCTGCTCATTCTCTCCACATTGCTTTTCCCAAGCAGCATCATCGGGAAAGATATCTTTATCCGGTAATCTTTCCACATAAAGCAATACTATCTCGCCACCGGAACAATTGCGGGCAATATTACCAATATATTCCACAGCCTTGAATGAATTTTCCGAACCGTCAAAGGCAACCAGCATCTTCATGGATTCCATAATAATTTCCCTCCTGCAGACTTAAACTACGCAAACCGGCTTACAAACTACGTATTTCCTTCAAACTTTTATTCATATCCAGCATCAATTCATCAACAGTCTCATAAAAAACGGAACTGGAAGATGAAAAGTGCATCAGTATATTATTTAATGACGGTGGAATGTAATCGTAAATTTTCTTCAAATTTACAACCCGGTTCCCGATAACCACCGAATAATCACCCGGAGTTATGGACGAAAGCATAGCCGGATCAATGTGATGATCCTTCATGGTCTGTGGTGTAATATTAGCCTTACCCGCCAGATAGATAAGGATACTTCCAAGTCCGAACACATCAAGCCCGAATGGGTTTTCATAAAGTTCAAAAGCATAATCGAAGTCTATCCACCTGTAATCTCCGGTATCATATTCAACCCATAGATGATCACGTCGAATATCCCCATGCTTTTCATCATTGTCGTGCAGAAATTTGATGGCCTCACAAGCCCAGATATACTTTTCTAAAATATCCGGAAAATGCTCGTGAAAGTATGTTTTATGATCTACCGCAATATTATGTACCCAGACATCAAGACGCTTACCCCGTATTATATCCAGCACCCGCACATTATTTCCTGCAGAGTCATTCACTGAATACCCCTGCATAAAGCGCATATCACCCTTTACCAGATCAAGAATACGTGCTTCCTTACGCGGGCTCCGGAAACACTCGATTTTGAATGGACCGATATTCATGGGGAACTTTTCGTAAAAAACAAGCTTTAAAATCTTGTGCTGCCCATCTTCCAAGCGCTTGCATCTCTTGACCCAATACTTGGGGTCATCAAGACCGAATCTTCGTTCCATTTCATTTTTAGAGACAAGAAAATGCTCATTCCCAAGTTGGATAACATCACTGAAATCAATATTCATGAATTCAGAGGTATCTGTATATAAATTCCCGAAACGGGAACTGCTGTAGTCAGGCAGATGAGTCTTAATAAGATCTTGGACTTCCTTGCTCATATCCACTCCCGCGATTCAAGCTGTTGGGCAAAAATCAACTTCTATGCTTACTGTGAATATAACACACCGCCATCAATAAAGAAAGAAAAACAGAAAACAGAAGGATAGGATTATAGAAAAGCAAAAGGAATATATTACACCCTGACCCTTGCCTGTTATCCATTTGTACTTTAAGTTGAAAGATTGAGATAAACACTTTAACCGCAATATTCTCAACAGAGGATTTCTTGAACCAAAAATTTTATTCACTGGATGAACTGGGCTGGAAAGACTGCTTCAAAAACCAGCTGGACACTGACGACAATGAACTGATTCCCGCCCGGGTTACCATGACTCACAAGGGACATCTGGTTGTCTCCACCGGACAGTCCGAACTACTGCTGAAGATAGCAGGAAAAGGAATAGGCAGCTTAAACGAACAACCTACTGTAGGTGACTGGCTGCTTATGGATCGCGAGACCATGGTCCCGGTCAAAATACTTGAACGCACCAGCCTGCTCCAGCGCATGGCTCCCGGTCAGGAAGTCAAACTACAGCCCATTGCCGCCAACATCGATACACTTTTCATTGTTTCTTCCTGCAACACCGAATTCAACCTGAACCGCATTGAACGCTACATCTGTCTGGCTCTTGAGGCCGGGGTAAATTTCGTGCTTGTGCTGACGAAAGAAGACCTGACTGAAGAAGCGCAGCAATACCGCAAGCAGGCCGAACACCTATACGAGCCCATGCCCATTGTGACTATCAATGGCAAGGATCCGCAAAGCGTGCAGAGCCTGCAGGAATGGTTCAAGCCCGGCGAAACCGTGGCCCTGCTAGGTTCGTCCGGTGTAGGCAAGACAACTTTGCTCAACACCATAAACGGCACCGAAAAAGAGAAAACCGGAGCCATCCGCCATGGAGACGACAAAGGCCGCCACACAACAACCACACGCTCACTGCATGTAATGCCTAGCGGAACCCTGCTTATTGACGTTCCCGGCATAAGAGAGTTGCAACTCCATGACTGTCATGCCGGCATTGACCGGGCTTTCAGCGAAATAGTGGAAGCCGAAGAGATGTGCCGTTTTGCAGATTGCAGTCATGAACGTGAACCTGGATGTGGAGTACGTGAAGCACTTGAAAGTGAAACTATCACCCGGCGCAGACTTGAAAATTATCTGAAATTGAAAGAAGAAGCGGAAAAGAATACTACAGAGATTGCAGAACGGGCCAAAAGAAAAGCCGGAAAGAAGAACAAATATTCGCGCAAATGGAAAAAATAATTTATTAAACGGTGCGATCTTAAAAGATCGCACCGTTTTTTAATTGTTAGTACTGACTTATCTTCTTGGGAAGCTTGATCATCCAGAACCCGGCTTTCTCGCCAGTAGGGACAAGCTTGAATGAAGTAGATACTTCCTGACCGTCGTATGTCATCTTGTCGCCATCGATTACATAGCTTGTGGCCTTCTTGATAACCTTACCATCCTTATCCGTGGCAGGATCAATTATCTTGGAGCCGAAACCGAAATCGTTATCTGAACAGACTGCTATAGTACGCATATCAGGTAAAAGGGCCAGACCTTCAGCTTTGCTTGGTTTCCAGCCGTATTCACGCAGACTAATAATCTTTTTCTTGGCCGCCATCTTGATACCGAGAGACTCAAGCTCTGCTGCACCCGAAACTGCTTCCAACTCTTTTCCTTCTGCGGTCATTTTTCCAGTCAGGTCAGTAGCGCTACTGATGTCGATAAGATAAATGAGGTTGCGCAACCCTTCCTTGCCTGTACCCTGCTCAACAATAAGGAATTCAGTGTCACTCACAGCGTGCAGATCACCAATCTTGACATCCTTACAACGCTTATAAGCTTCAACGTCAACGGGATATGCGAACATTTTAGTTTCGCCAGTCTCAGGATCAAGAAGAACAAGACGGGTAAAAGGAGCCTTGCTGTCCTTTACATTGCCATCAATGTCGCAAATAGACTGAACAGCTCCGAGAACCTTATTGGAAGGAGTTACAGCAACACCTTCCATACCCCGGTTAGGCTGACGTTTGCCTACGATTTCAGGCAACCCCTCACCCGGACCATACTTTTTGAGCAGGCGCCCGGTATTAACATCCATCTTAGCGATAAAAGGACCGTACTCATCACAAATCCAGAGATTGCCGTCCTTGCGGTCAAGGGCAATGCCTTCGGTATCCAGACCCTCACGATCGTAAGAAAGAACCTTATAAGAATCATTAAGCGGAATCTCACCGGTGGAACCGACGGTTCCGGGAGGAATGGGACGGCCTGAAATTTTTCTACCCTTGGTATCTTTGATTTCAATAGTGCTCATTAGAGTCACCCTACCGTCTTTCAAACCAATAGCACCGTAAGAAGGAGTGTAATCAGGAGCGGGAAAAACCTTTGACGGGACTTTCCTGCCATCAACCATAACTTTGGGACTATCTGCATTAGGGCCGCGATCACCAATGGCATAAAAAAAGCGGGTGCCGTCCTTACCAAGCCCGATATAAGTCATGCCGGAACCGATACCGATTGGAAAGCCTTCTGGAAATTCAGCTGCATATTGCCCGTTATACGGAACGTTATACTTCAGAGGGGTGTCAATTTCGTATTTCTCGATTTCAAACTCAGACGCAAAAGCAAGTCCGGCACTAAGCGCAACGGCCGCACCTGCTACAATCAACTTTTTAAGCATGGTTGCCTCCAGATATTTATATCCAAAAGCAGCTACACTTTTTGCAGGCAAAGATGATCACAGACAAGTGACAAACAAGACTCCTGTGCAAAAATAAGGAGTCGTTTTAATGAAATATAAAAACAAAAAAACTAATTACGGCTGAATAATTTCCCGCAAGGCCTCTTCTGCTTCGGTAAAATCAAACTTGAATCCGGCAGAGATAAGGTTCACCGGCATTACAAATTGACCACTTAGCAACACCTCATCCGCCATCTGCCCAAGAGCTAGCTTGAGAACAAAACCGGGGGCGCGAAACCAGATCCTTTTACCAAATACACTGCTTAAGGTATCTGCAAACTTATTAAAGGTCAGTGGCCGAATGGAGCTGAGATTGAAAATGCCCTTACATTTCTCATTTTCAATCAGAAAAATTATGGCCCGGACCTCATCTTTAATATGGATCCATGAGACACCTTGATGCCCTGCCCCAAGATAACTGCCCAATCCCGCCTTAAAAGGACCAATCATCTTAGACAGCGCACCGCCGTTTCCAAGAACCATAGCCGTACGAATAATTGCACGCCTCACTCCATGTTCTTCAACCGAAGCTGTGCTCGCTTCCCATTTTTCAACTACATCGGAAAGGAAAAGGCTACCTTTGGAAGAATTTTCATTAACCGGTTCTGGACCGCAATCACCATAATATCCGATGGCCGAACCCTGAATAACCACCTTCGGTTTATTTGGCGCTTTTACCACAGCTTCGCTTACAGCCTCCCCAGCCTCAACCCGACTGGTGAGAATCGATTTCTTCTTAGCTGCAGACCAGCGCCCGGAAGCGATATTATCTCCGGCAAGGTTGACTATTGCTGCCGCACCATCGGCATATTCCAGCCAACCGGATGAAGTTTTGCCATCCCAGACAACATTACGCACTCCGGAAATATCAGAAGGACGGCTGGAACGGGTCAAGCAAATAACCTGATACCCCTTTGCAACCAATTCATGACTTAGCCTTTTTCCAATAAATCCGGTTCCTCCGGTAATCACGACTTTCATGATCCCTCCTTGCCGACAATCAGCATTTCGCTTCTTCAATGGGCAATTGTATTATGAAACGGGTCCACTCTCCGGGCATGGAATCAACTTCCATGGTTCCGCCATGATGCTCGGTAACAATAAAATATGATACAGACAGTCCCAACCCAGTCCCTTTACCAACTTCCTTCGTAGTATAAAACGGTTCGAAAATCCTTTTACTTACTATCTCATCCATGCCGGGACCGTTATCTTCAATTTCAACCCTGACCAGTCCTCCGGCATGCTTTACCCTTAAAACCATACGCGGCCCACCGCTACTATACTTCTTTGTCTGAAGAGCTTCAGCCCCATTTCTGATCAAATTCAAAAATACCTGCTGAATTTCATTGCTCTCACACCACACAGCGGGAACCCCGGACTCGTACTCCCTGACTATTTCAATCTGTTTAAAATCATATTTTTCTTTCAAACTGTAACTGCTTGAGACCAGATCAATTGTCATATCCAATAATTCAGGCAAGCTGTGACGGCCTTTAATTTTATCACTTTTACGGCTGAAACTCAGCATATTCGAGACGATCTTTGCAGAACGCACACCTGCTTCAAAAATGCTTTCAATTTTATGGGAGACCCCCCGCCTTTCCATATAACTATGGATCGCATCAATTGATGTTCCGCACTCTTGAGCAATAAGATCATTAGCTTCCAGTCCGGGTGTTATCTGACGGGTGATGTTCTGAACATTTCCCAGAATGATTGCCAAGGGATTATTTATTTCATGGGCCATTCCGGCGGCAAGCCCACCGACAGAAAGCATTTTTTCATTCTGCATCACCATTTGTTCAAAATTCATACGGTCAGTAATATCATCAATCCTGATTACCGCCCCTTCAACACCGGGTTCATTCAAAGGATAGATAGTAATATTTTCATAACGGACACGCTTATCAACATACCGTCGAACCATAGGATCAACAACTTTTATGCCTGTCTTCAAGGCAGTACGGACTCGTTCAAGTTCACCAATCAAATCAGGGACAACCTCAGAAAGCTCCTTTTTAAGAACATTTTCAAGCTTAAGGCCGTATGCTTTTTCAGCTTCAAGGTTCCACTGATTGACTCTGCACTCTTTATCCACCCCAATAATGATGGAAGGCATTGAATTAATAACACTTGAAAGATAAAGCTGAACTTCCTGCAGATTCTGTTCAACCCGGTGCCTTTCCCTGAGTTCTTCACGCAGCAACTCCGTCTTCCGCATGACCTTATGCCGTAAAAGACCAACCCAAAGCATTGTTAACGCAAGAAAAGTAAGAAGTGGTGTAAGAACCAGAAAAGCATAATGTATTATCTTATCGTAAAGACTCTTCCGTTCGTAAACACCAAACCATTTTTCATAAATTTCATCATATTTCCCTGACTTCTTAATCAGGTTCAATCCTTCGTTCAACCGACCCAATAATTCAGCATTGCCTTTACGGACAGCAAAACAATATTTGCCGAAAGCAAAGTCCGCACCGGTGGTCTCCAGATTATCCAAATCCTCTTCGGCGACCCGAAAAAGATTTTGTATCTTTCCAAGAAGCGCCGCATCATGCTTACCGGACGACAGAAGTTTCAACGCCGCACCCTGATCGGCTACAGGAACAATCGTCGCGTCCGGATAATGCTCCAAAGCATAATCGTGCATGATATCACTGCGTTGAACCAGAATTTCTTTACCATGGAGATCTTCAAGTCTTCTGATATCCGAACCGGAACGCACAAAAATTGAATGGGAAATAATATTATGTGGAATTGAAAAATCGAAAAGTTCTGTACGGGCAGGTGAAAAATACATTCCAAGGACTACATCACTGGCTCCTTTCTCGAGATTATCAATAACTTCACTCCAAGGACGAAGGTTAATACCGATATTTAACCCGGATGCTTTTGCCACAGCGCGGATAATATCAACATTAAACCCAGTTGGCACGCCATCCTTTAAATATTCATATGGCGGATAATTGTTATCTCCTTCCACAAGAATATTTTCAGCATGCACAACCTGCCCATGAAACATGTACAAAGCCATACAGAGCAAGCACAAGAATCTTAGCAATACATTTTTTTTGTAGACCAAACTCACTCCCGTATTCAGCACTATATATTCCTAAAACACAGCTCCTTTTTTAATATTGATAATAGATCATTTCCAACAACTTTTGTCCAGAATTACAACGAATGCTTCCCCTTAAAAAACAAAAATCCCGGACAGCGAAAGCTATCCGGGACAAAAAAAATCAGAGTTGTAAAAATAAAGCTAAGCAGCCTTAAGAGCCCTGCTGATAAAATTCAAGATTTCCTTATAAAGACTGGGAGGACTGTACGGAGTAAGCAGATTGGTCCTGACTGCACCAACAAGGTTACACTGTACAACCGCAGCAGTTTCTGAAACAGGCAGGTTGGGAATGGAACCGTCACGCACACCGCGGGCAACACAGTTTTCAAGCAGAACTGGAATCTGGACAAACTTGTGAACCATTGCGTCTCGATCTTCTCCGGTCTTCAGATCACTGTAAGGTGAACATCGAATCAGCACCAGAAAATCCTCATCAGGATCAACTGAAAACTCAAGATAGCGGCGGGCAAATCTATACACGGCATCAAAACCGTTCTCTGCCTGCACCACTTCATCCTGCAAAGCCTGAGTCAAACGTTCAGCAACGTCAAAACCGGCCGCTCGGAAAAGCTTTTCCTTGTTCCCGTAATGGTGGGAAAGCAACCCCACTGCAACGCCGGCGCGATCTGCGATCTTCTTGAATGTAGTACCACTATATCCAAGCTCTCCGAAAAGCTCTTTAGCCGCCTTTAAAACTGTATCCTTTTTGGTCATTACAAAGTCTCGTTATTTCAAATTGTTGAAATTTATCGACACAGAAAAATCTTTACACGTAAAATCAAGCAAAGGTCAACTCTGAAAGTGATCACACCCCTAGCAATAACTTTAAGTATTTAATCCCTATTCTCCAAAATACTTACCACAAACCTTTGCCAGAAAGAACAAAAGCCCCTCCGGTGGGGGAGGGGCCTATGCTTTAAGGAATGGAAACGGAAGGTGTTTTACTAAGCTGATCTATAAAAACCTGACATCCGGAACATGTCCGCACATCATAGGTTTTTATCTTGATCAATGCCGATGTCCATCAGACTCGGGGAGAGATGCGGGCTTCCCCCCGTGTTGTGTCAAAGTAACTCTTGCAATTTGCTATTGTGGTTGAATCGTCATCCAACGTTATCAGGTGAAGCTTTCAAACTTTCTTCCTTAGACCCCTACAGTCGCAGGAAGCAGGAAAATTACTAGACCTGAAGGCTACATCAGCCTCTTGCAGACATCTACTCTGAACTCTTTTTCAGAGCGACATCAACTGAAAACAGTATCTACGTTCAGTACTGACTTCTGTCAACAGTTTTTTCGACTTTTTTGATTTTTGAATCAACTTATATCATAAGTATCTGTTTTTTTTCTATTTACTTTTGTATTTTTCTTCTCTAAAAATGCTCTATATACGACAAAAAACATTTATTTCACTTCAAAAACCCTACTGGTCGAACATTCAATCAGTCTCTTTAGGCCCATTTATCCCTTAAATTATCCATCCTGTTGCACCAAACCGTCGCTTCAAGTAATATCCTCTAAACGCCCCTAGAAGGAGAACAGACATGATTTTTAAAAAGATATTAATTCCCGTTGACGATTCCAAACACTCCGAAAATGCAATCAGCTATGGAGCCTCTCTCGCGGAAATGTCCGGCGGCAAGCTGATCGTTCTTCACTGTCACCGCCCTGTCCCCACTGGACTGGGAGAACCTAATTTTCAGAAGGCCATCGACAATGCCACCCGTGAGTCCTACGCTATCCTTGAACAAAAAACCGCCTTTCTAAAAGACAAGAATATTAATCATGAAGAAAAAATAATCGGTGGTTCCACGGCAAAAGCAATCAAGACTGTTGCCGATACTGAAAAATGCGACCTGATCATTATGGGGTCCAAGGGAAAATCCGACCTTGAAGGACTTGTTATCGGCAGCGTAACCCATAAGGTCCTACACACAGCCGAAATCCCTGTTCTGGTTATTAAATAGGAGAATTAAAATTCTACGAACGACAATCTATAATTAAAATGAGATTGTAATTAGAACTGTTTTCAATTAAGTATTTCAAAAAAATATTCGTGTAATTTTATCATTATTTCCAGCATACGGAGAGTTTAATGCGGCTTTTGACACGATCAGACTTTGACGGCCTTGCCTGCGCTGTCCTGCTCAAAGAAATCGGAATCATGGACAACTGGATGTTCGTCCATCCCAAGGATGTGCAGGACGGACGCTACCCCGGCGACCCCAACGATATAGTTGCCAACGTTCCTTATATCGAAGGTTGCGGATACTGGTTTGACCACCACTCCAGCGAGGAAGAACGCCTCGACATGAAACTGGATTACAAGGGTATGTCTAAACAGGCCAAAAGTGCTGCCCGCGTCATCTGGGAATACTTCGGCGGTCATGAAAAATTCGCTGACAAATTTGATGAAATGCTCCACTACGTGGATAAAGTAGACAGCGGAGACATCACTGCCGAGGAAGTAGCCAACCCCAAGGGCTGGATACTGCTCGGCTTCATCATGGACCCGCGCACCGGACTGGGCAGATACAGGCATTTCCAAGTCAGCAACTACCAGCTCATGGAACACCTTATAGACTACTGTCGAGAATTACCCATTGAAGATATCCTAGAACTGCCCGACGTCAAGGAACGTGTCGACCTTTATTTTGAAAGGGACAAACAGTTCCGTGAAATGCTGGAAGAACGGACCGAGATGTTCGGCAATGTCGCCATTCTCGACCTGCGTGAACAGGAAGAAATCTACCCCGGCAACAGGTTCACCCTCTACTCCATGTACCCGGAATGCAACATCAGCATCCAGATCATATGGGGTAAAATGAAGCAGAACACCGTCTTCTCCGTAGGTCACAGCATCCTTAACCGCACCAGCAAAGTCGACGTGGGCAGTGTAATGCTCAAATTCGGCGGTGGCGGACACAAGCAGGTTGGAACCTGTCAGGTTCCTCACGACGAAGCCGATGCCGTCCTCGGCCAGATGGTCGCTATGTTCATGAATAAGGAATAATTACTAAGAGCCTGATCACTGAGGTCAGGTTCTTTTTTATACATATTGTTTATCTAAGATTGACAGCAACATGAAAAAGTCAATACAAGATAAACATGAAACAATTCTCTGCAGAAATACTTACCCCTGAAACCGCAAGAAAAATTAAACTGCCGCTGCTTCTATCCGAAGTAATCGCAGGCTTCCCCTCCCCTGCTGATGACTACATCGATAGAAAGATGGACCTCAATGAGCACCTGATAAGCAATAAAGCAGCAACTTTTCTCATCCGGGCCTACGGCGACTCCATGATCGACGCCAACATCAAAGAGGGAGACATACTTGTTGTCGACCGCTCCATGGACGCCCACAATAACTCCATCATCATAGCCATATTCAACGGAGAACTTACTGTAAAACGGATCAAGCAACGAGAGGGAAGACTTTTCCTTATCCCGGAAAATCCGGATTACCCCCTGCTTGAAATAACAGAAGAAACTTCTTTTGAAGTTTGGGGAGTAGTAACTTACATCATCCACAAGGCAGTATAATGAGAATCTTTGCGCTGGTGGATTGCAATAATTTCTACGTTTCCTGCGAAAGGCTGTTCCGCCCGAAACTCAGACTCCGTCCGGTTGTAGTTCTCTCTAATAATGATGGCTGCGTAATCTCGCGCTCACAGGAGGCAAAAGACATCGGCGTACCAATGGGAGCTCCGGCATATAAATATCACTCATTTTTCCTGCAAAATAATGTTGAAATATTTTCATCCAATTACGCTCTTTACGGCGACCTTTCGCAACGAGTAACCGCAACTCTGGCCTCCCTCACTCCAAACCTTGAGGTCTACTCCATCGACGAATCTTTCCTTGAATTTCCGCCCTGCATGCTCCGAGAACTACCATCTATAGGAAAAGAAATCAGAACCAGAATTCTCAAATGGACCGGAATACCGGTCTCCGTAGGATTCGGCCCCACAAAAACACTGGCCAAGATTGCCAGCCGATTTGCAAAAAAACATCCACAAACAGAAGGAACATTCAGCCTTTGCGCCAGAAATGATCTGGACCGGCTGCTGGAGAAAGTTCCGGTAACTGGCGTCTGGGGCATCGGCAGACGACACGGTAAAAGATTAATAGGACGAGGAGTCAGTACCGCACGAGCCTTTAAAGACCTGCCGAACCTCTGGCTCAAAAAAAATATGTCCGTTACAGGATTGCATACCGCCCTGGAACTGCGCGGAACCCCCTGCTTTGAATTGGACAATTCGCCGAAACCCAAAAAAACAATATCCTCATCCCGTTCTTTCGGACGTCCTGTTTCAACCCTGTCCGACCTTGAAGAGTCCGTTGCAACCTATATCTCCAGAGCAGGAGAAAAACTGCGCGAGCAGCAATCACTTACCAACGGAGTCATGGTCTATCTGACCACCAACCGCTTCAACAATCTGCCACAATACTCCAACTCCGCCACCCGCATGCTGCCCATTGCCACGGACTACACACCGGAACTGATCAACATCGGACTGCAATGCATCCGTTCCATATATAAGGAAGGGTTCAGCTATAAAAAGACAGGAATCGTTCTGCTCGACCTTTGCGGAAAGTACAACCAGCAGTGCAATTTGCTGGAACTGGACAATAAAGCCGAATCAACAAAAAAAGAGGCCCTCATGAACCTACTGGACTCAGCCAATACACGCTTCGGCAGACGCACCCTCAGCTATGCTTCCGAGGGCATTAAGCAGCCGTGGCAAATGAACAGAAAGCACAAATCACCAGCCTACACCACTAACTGGGACGAACTGCCGAGAATTGGATAAACATCCAGAAATCGAGGAATGACAGGAGAAATTGAACTTGAAACAGATTTTAGACTTATTAGAAATCCGAAAATGTTCTCCCGATCCTGCTTGCCCATTCGAAAACTTTAGGGCATTAAACGGAGTGAAAGTAAAACTCAAAAGCCCGTAGTTGGGAAAAAACAGAATTACTGTCTATAAAATTATGAATAAAACATTTACCAGCATCAGGACCAAGGCGACCTTGATCGGACTGCCCCTGATCATCGCAGCCCTGCTTACAGGTTGCGGCACAAAAAACGAAGCCGCAGGGCTCCACCAGACAGGAACCGTCGCCTTCATGCTCAATAAGGACAAGGCGGCCTCTGTCTACTTTGAAAAGGCAATAGACGCCAATCCGGAATACGGCCCCAGCTATATAATGCTCGGCGACTGCTACCTCCGGGAAGGCAAATACAAGGAAGCTGTTGACGTCATCAGCAGAGGACTCAAACTTGAACTGGAGCAGGGCCACATCAGACTTGCTCACAGAAAGCTGGCTCGAGCCTACAAAGAACTCGGAAATTCCGAAAAAGCACTTGAGCACATAACCATCTATACCCGCATGTCTGTCTGGCAGGATAAATTCACTCCGCAGAAAATTTCCGAAACAGAAACTTTCGTCGCAGAACTGAATCTACCGGATGAACAAAAAGACCTTGCGGTAGACAAAATCATGGAAGAATCCAACAAAGCCAAAGCCGGACCAGTCATTGAAGAAAGTCAGGAAGAAGAAACCGACATTCTAAACATGATCAGCTTTGGACTTATTTAGTTTTTTTGCACAAGCGCCATAAATCCCGCATTTTATAATGTAAAATGCGGGATTTTCTTTTTAAGGGCATAAACAATAGCCCTCATTCGGAATTTGACGAAATGCACGTGTTTGTTTTATCAGGGCAAGCTGAAATGAATTCTGGCGGAGTTCATTAATCAAAAAAACTGAAGCAGTCCTCTAGGGTCAACTTTCAACAAAACCACCAACCTAACTCCTCTTACTGGTTATAATTTTGTCCTAAAAATCAGAGCAGGACCTATTATACCTACGTAAGTGTTAGTTATATTTAACTTGACAGAAGCCTTATTTGGCTTAAAACGGTTGCGTATTTTTTTGAAAAAAACAGTTTTAACTAACATAATATATAATTAACCAGAAAGACTCAGGAGAGTCATTTTGAATCCCAAAACAGATAAAGTACTTATTGCTAACCGAGGCGAGATCGCCGTGCGTATCATGCAGGCATGTAAAGATCTCGGACTCAGTTTTGTCAGCGTATACACGGCAGAGGACAAGGATTCCGGGCACGTAACTCTCGCAAGGAAGCTCGGAGGCGAAGAAGCGATCTATATGATCAGATCCTACAACGATGCAGGGGATATCCTCTCCGTTGCAGACGAAACCATGTGTACCGCGGTACACCCGGGCTACGGCTTCTTCTCTGAAAACTTTCGTTTTGCCCGCAGGGTAACCGAAAGGGATCGTCCCATGACCTTCATCGGACCTTCCTGGTGGGTAATCCGCGACCTTGGTGACAAAATTAACACCAAACGTCTTGCAAGAAAACTCGGAGTTCCCACCATCCCCGGTTCCGACAGGGCAATTTACGATGAACTGGAAGCGGAAGAAATCGCGTCCAACCTGTTTGAATTTCAGAAAGAACAGGGAGTACGTAATCCCGTTGTTCTCGTAAAGGCATCCGCAGGCGGCGGTGGTATGGGTATTGACGAAGTGTATTCCATCGAGGAATTTCGTCAGGTTTACCGCCGTATCAGAAACTACTCCCTGCGTACCTTCAACGACGAAGGCGTACTTATTGAACAGCGTATCTTCAACTTCAACCACCTTGAAGTTCAGATCGTTTCCGAACGCTCCGGCAAGAAACATGTCCACTTCGGCACCCGTAACTGCTCCGTACAGAGCCCCGGACGCCAGAAGAGGATCGAAGTCGCACCCGGCTTCTTCCCTGAAAGCATCGCTTATTCCTTTGATGCCAAGAAAGTTCTCGACGACATTGTGGAACACTCCCTGAGCATGGCCCGTGAAATCAATTATGACAACGTGGGAACATGGGAATGGATTGTAACCCCCAAGGGCGCCCCCTTCCTCATGGAAGTAAACACCCGTATTCAGGTTGAAAACGGTGTTTCCGCTGCCATTTCACGCATCAAGGGCAACCCGGACGTAAACCTGATCAAAGAACAGATCAGACTCGCCCTCGGGGATGAGCTGGGCTACACTCAGGACGACATCACATTCGAAGGTGTGGGAATCGAATACAGAATCATTGCTGAAGACACAGACGAGAAATTCGCTCCTTGGGCAGGCGAAATCGAGAATCTCCGCTGGGATGACCATAATTGGCTCAGAATGCATACCCATATCCCAAAAGACCTGCCCTACCAGATTCCCACAGAATTTGACCCCAACCTGGCACTGGCCATCATCTGGGGCAAGGACCTTGAGGAATCCAAGAAACGCGGACTCGAATTCCTTGATGAATTCGTTCTGGAAGGCAAGGACAGAAAGGAAGTATCCCTGAAGTCCAACCTTAAGTTTCTGGCCAAGAAAACAACAAACATACTGGAATTCTAATAATACATTATGGATATAGAAAAGAAACTGGACGGGTTAATCAAGAGGGTCCAGTATGCGCGTGATATTCTCGGTGAAGCCGAGGACAGACGCCTTACTGCATTCGCAGGCAAGCTTGATGCCTTCCTTGAAACCAGCATAAATAAGACTCAGGAAGAGCTGTGGGACAAACTCAACACTTACGATGAGAGCCTCGCAGTACTGGAAAAAGACATCGACAAAACCCTGTCCGCCATGGACAAGGTCCGTATCGTACGTCATTCCGAAAGAATCTGCCTCGAAGACATCCTTGAAAACGTATACGACAACTACACTGTCGTAGGTGGTAAGGATGACATGAGCATCGACCCCGGCATGGTTATCGCCCGGGCCTACATCACCCGCCGCGTGGGCAAGAAAGTCCACAACCAGCCGGTAATGGTCGTAGGTCAGGAAAAGGGCCACGGTCAGGAGTTCCGCAACGGCGGCTGTATCAAACCGTGGGGTAATGCCAACGCCCTGCGCTACATGAAAGTTGCTGCACGCGAGAACATTCCCATTCACACCTACGTATTCACCCCCGGTTCCTATCCGGTGGAAGATTACCCCGGTGCTGCTCAGCAGATCGCAGAAAACATCTACGAAATGTGCGGTCTTGATGTGCCCATCATTTCCGTTATTTCCGAAGGCGGTTCCGGTGGTGCTGAAGCAATCGCCATGGCCGATAAACGTCTCATGCTTTCCCACGGTTACTATTCCGTTATCTCACCCGAAGGTGCTGCCGCAATTGAAGGCCGTATCCGCGGTGGAGAACGTGCTCCCGCCGAGCTGATCGAAACCTGTGCCAAATCCCAGTGCATTACTGCGGACGACAACCTGCGTTTCGGTTATATCGACGGAATCATCCGTGAGCCTGCACTTGGCGCACGTCCCGAGCATTTCGATTTCTACAAGATGGTCCGCTCTGAAGTAGTTCGGGCCACAGATGAAGTGGTTCTGAGCGTTAAGGGCCTTCGCCTCTTCAGTAAGGCTGCCATCAAGAACCATAATAAAAAAGATATCACAGACGAATCCGTATTCGTCCGCTGGCAGATCAGCCCCAATGCAAAAGACAGGCTGCTCTGGAAGCGTTACAAAAAATACCGCCGCATGGCACAGGATGCTTTCGACGACAAGCGTTCCTTCCTTGAAAAGCTCAACTCCGCAAAAGTTGATGCCATGGCCGCAGCATACTCCACCGTACGCTACGACATGATCAGGAAGTACCAGTCCAAGATTCAGGCCCTTGCAGATGAAGCCAAGGACGAAATGCATGTTGTGACCAACAAGTTCGATAAGCTCAAGCACATGCTCCTCGGCAAGATGGGCGCAAGCACCAAGAGCGTGTCTGAAGTTGAAGCGGCACTGACCAAGCTTTCCGTTGATGCGGAACCGGACACTCCGCCATCTGATTACCGTCACTACATCAGCCCCCGTGCCAGCGAAGACAAGGAAATCACCTGTCCCAACGCTGAGAAGAACGGCTGTCTCGAAATCTGGTCCCGTGACCTTTTCGACGAATTCGCCGGGGTATGCCCCACCTGCGGACACCATTTCCCCATGGAATACCGCTGGTACATGGCTAACCTCTTCGACTGGGGCACAGTACGTGAATTCAACAAATCAATATGCTCTGCCAACCCCACCGGCTTCCCTAACTTTCAGGAAAGGCTGGACGGCGCAAAAGCCAAAACCGGGCTTCAGTCCGGCTGCATCACCTTTGAAGGTGCCATCAAACACACCAAGGTGACCTGCGCCACTCTCGTAGCCCCCTTCCGCGGCGGTTCCGTAGGAGCGGCAGAAGGTGAAAAATTCATCCGCGCCCTTGAGCTGGCAGGTAAGAAACGTTATCCCTTCCTCGCATACGTTCACGGTACTGCCGGTATCCGTATTCAGGAAGGAACCAACGGTCTGATCCAGATGCCGCGTGTAACCATGGCTGTACGCCGCTACATTGAGTCCGGCGGACTCTACATCGTTCTTTACGATACCAACTCCTACGCCGGACCGGTGGCAAGTTTCCTCGGCTGCTCCCCTTACCAGTACGCTGTGCGCTCTTCACGCATCGGTTTCGCCGGTCCGGGTGTTATCAAGGAAACTACCGGTATGGAAATCCCGCCGGATTACCATTCCGCATACAACGCGCTCTCCAGAGGTCACATTCAGGACATCTGGGACCGCCGCGATATCCGCCGCAACCTGCATCAGGCTTTCCTGACCGTAGGTGGCCGCAACCTCTATTACAGATAGAGCCACTACACTCTATTCCTCATACCCAGAAACAGCCCCTGCTCTTCACGGAGCAGGGGGTGTTCTAGTTAAAAACAAATTTAATCTGCTTTACCGTTTTAGCTTATTGTCACCAATTGCTATCATTAATCCTGAGAGTGAGTTATAAGCAGAAGAGGAATGAACCATTTAAGCGGGAGGCAGCAAATGAAATTGGCAATAAGATTATTTTTTCTGGCACTTTTGACAGCCCTCCTAGTAACACCGGTTTCAATCGCCGGTAATATGGCCGATGGCCTTCAATGTCCTTCCGGCTGGCAAACAAGAGCAAGAGCGCCTGCACAGTATGACCTCAACCAACTTCTCAAACAATGCACTCCGCCGACCAATGATGCGATAATTCAATTATACGCAAAAACAACCTCAGCTTCCATAATCGCAGAGCTTGATAAATGGACTCAATATTTAAGAAGCAAAGGTTTGCCATACCAACGGCTTTTAAACGAACAGCCGGGACACGTTTCCGGATATCCGGCAACACTCAGATTTTTTTCAGGCTGGGACCGGGATGGAAAATGGTATGACTCATACCTTGTCGTTTCACGCTACATGGGAACTAACTATATTTTCATAGGCTACGCAATGAAAGGACATGACCGGGTCAGAATTCAGATGCGAAATGCCATGAACGACTGGCATTATCCCGGAGTTTCAGGACCTACAAATTCCGGTTATTCAAACACCTACAACAATAACCAGCAGGGCCTGCCGAACCAAGGCTCGGGCATCAATCCGAATACAAATGCCAACATAAACATCAACCCGACAGTCAATGTGAACAGACCGGGCTGCACACGCCAGACCAGCCAGAGCTCTACTTACACGAATCAGGGTAACTCATATTCAAACAGTCAGGACACGCAATATCCCGACTCTGGAAACACTTATCAAAACACACAGGACCCCAAACCTGACACAGACAAACCCGACAATTCGAATAGTAACGGCAACAACCAGAACACTGACCGTCCCTCGGACAATAAATATCTCGACTATATACTGGAATAACCCCACATCATCATAAATAAGAAACACCCCCGGCTCCTTATGGAACAGGGGGTGTTCTAGTGACTCAACCAAATCTGCCTTTCTACTTGCTGCTACCGCCACCAATATTTGAAACAGTTGCAGAGACTTCTCCTGATGTATCCACTGTTTTGCAAGCCACAAACGAAAAGCAAAGCAGCAACCCAAGGACCAAGACAGGTAATTTTGTTTTCAATATATTTAAATCAAAAGACATCAAATTCTCCTGAAGGCAACAAGAAAAACTTTACTTCTTACCTTTTTTCTCCTGAACAATACGCTCCATATCTTCGTCGTAAGAAGCGACATTCCAAGGAAATGATTTTCGGGCGGTCATGACCGCAAAATTTTCAACTTCCTGTACCCACTGGCGATAGTCTTCGAGGACCCGCTCACCCAGCGGGGTAAGGCTACAGCCTTTACGACCACGGGTTTTAAGCACCAGAGATTCACCGAGTACATCCTCGGTGTTTTTAAGCCTTCCCCATGCCGCACGGTAGGACATTCCAAGCGCTTTAGCTGCTTTATTCAGCGAGCCCTGTTTTTCTATCTGCTCCAGCAGTTGCGCCCTACCAAGGCCGAAAAGCATACCTTCTTCTGTTTCCAGCCATAAGTTTAATCGCACCCTAGGACAGAAATTATCATCGCTCGCCATTATTCAGCCTCCTTATATTTACATTCGCTTTCTGTTTACTTTTTTTGATAACATAAACAAAGCAGCGCACAAAGTACATGCCTCAAACCAATGAGAATAAATCTATAACCGGCACGATCAGCCGCAAGAGCAAAAATAAGATTCTACCAGTTCAACTCTTGCTTTTCCTGAAACTCTAACTAAACTCCTAGCTCCGCAGCCAAATCCGCCTTTCCTCTGATTTTTTTACACCGGATCTGCTATATAAGGCTGACTACGTTTGAATTTATACGGAGTTTTTCCCGCTTATGAATATGACCACCGCAGACATGACCAACTCTCCATACAAAACCATATGGAACCTGTCATGGCCGCAGATACTGATGATGCTCTTCCACTTGATGATCGGTCTTGTGGATGTCTGGGTTGCATCCAAACTTGGCCGAGAAATTCAAGCCTCCATGGGCATGATCAGCCAGTCGCTTTTTTTCTTTCTGGTCATCGCCATGGCCACAGCCAACGGCTCGGTAGCAGCAATCAGCCAGTCCATCGGTGCAGGCATGATGCTGCGGGCTAAGCGCTACGTGGGCCTGTGCTTCATCATCGGGGCCATATTGGGACTGATCATCTTCACCGTAGGTTTTCCATACCGGAATGGAATCCTTACAATTCTACAAGTCCCCGAGGAAATGCGCTATGTGATGGAATATTTTATTGAAGTATTCCTATACCTTGTACCCATCTATTACATGCTGATCATTACCAACGCGGTCTTCAGGGCCCAAAAAAAGGTAATGCTGCCCCTGTACAGCATGATTATCGTCACGGTTACCAACACTATCGGTGACTTAGGACTCGGAATGGGCATGTGGGGATTCCCGAATCTCGGATACAAAGGACTGGCTTGGGCAACTTTCGGTTCAATAACCATGGGTGCCATATTCAACGTCATTGTGCTCATCAGATCTGGTGACCTGCGACGCAAATGCATTGCTCCGTTACGCTGGATGAAAAGCGCTTTCCCGTACCTTTTCAAAGTCGCGTGGCCAAGCGGCCTGATGCAGCTGGTCTGGCATTCTGGATACATGGTGCTATATTCCATCACTGCCAGTCTGCCTGAAAACAACGTTATCGCGCTGGCAGGCATGACTGCGGGAATCCGCATTGAGTCTATCCTGTTCCTGCCGGCATTTGCTTTCAATATGACTGCTTCGATTATTATCGGGCACTACCTTGGTGACGGCAAAGCTGACGAGGCCAAGAAGTTCGGGTATAGAATATTGTTTCTGGCTATCGGGTTCCTGAGCATTACCGCCCTGCTGCTCTGGCAGGTGATTTATCCGGTAACCGCCATCATCGCCCCGGAACAGGTGGTCCTTGATGAAGCCGTAAACTATCTCTATTATAATATGCTCGCCATTCCATTTACCCTGACCTCCATGATCATGGCCGGGGCATTAAACGGAGCTGGCGCAACCCTCTACAACCTGTTCATTTTTGCCATCACCGTCTGGGGATGTAGACTTCCGCTGGCCTATTTTCTGGGCCACGAAGTACTGAATTCAGCCACCGGAATATGGATGGCCATGCTCATCTCACAAGGGGTACAAGCATCTATAATTTTTTACACATTCTCGTGCAGAAACTGGCAGAAGTTCAGCATGATTAAGAAAAACAATAAAAGGACCAGCAATGAATAATAAATTCAAGCCTATCACCCTTGAATGTCAGAATGAATTTGAAAAAGCTCTCGCGGCCTGCCCGCAGCGTACCTCTGATTTCACCTTTGCCAATATCTGGGGCTGGACCGAACATTACGGTCTTGAACTGAGCTGCGGTAAATCCGGACTCATCCATATTCGCCAGAACAAACCTGAAGTAATCAATTGGGCTCCAATTGGAGACTGGTTCAGCGCGGACTGGGAAAAGTGCGAACTCATGAATACCCCCGGAACCAAATTCACACGTGTCCCCGAAAAACTGGCTCTGTACCTTAAGGATCTCTTTGGAGACAAGATCGAAATCACAGAGAACCGCGACCACTTCGATTACGTATATTCAGTACAGGAACTCATTGAACTACGCGGAAACCGTTTTCATAAAAAGAAGAACCTCTACCGCCAGTTCATGAAAAAATATGACTACGAATACCGCGAAATCACCCCTGATTGCGTAGAAGAAGTGCTGGAAATGCAGCTTGATTGGTATCGCTGGCAGGAAGAAAAGAACTTCTCGCCCGCCCTTGTCGCTGAGAACGAAGCCATTGCCAAAGTTCTCAAGGAAATGGACACCATCAAAAATCTCACTGGCGGAACCCTGCGAATCGACAACCGCATCATCGCCTACACCATTGCCGAACCCTTAGGCGAAGACACCATCGTCATCCATTTTGAAAAAGGGAACACCTATTTTAAAGGCGTCTATCAGGCAATCAATCAGATGTTCCTCGAAAACAGCGCCAGTGACAAAAAATTCGTTAACCGTGAACAGGATCTCGGCGAACCCGGACTGCGCAAAGCAAAAGAATCATACAATCCAGTACACTTCATGAAGAAATACGAGTTGGTTGTATTATAGTTTGATTTGATGCGCTTTTTGATAAAAAGATTTTTGCCTCCGGCGGCTTAAACCCTTTGAAAAGGGTTTAAGAATCACAAACTTTTTTAGTAGGGCTTCGCCGCTTCGTTATATTCTATTGTCACTTGATTTAATATGCTTTTTAATCAAACAGAACATAAAAGATTCGTAGTATTGGGGCTGGATGGACTTCCGGCCTCTCTTGCTTTGAAATGGGCAAATAAGTTGCCCAACTTAAGCCGTATTGCGGGCAAATGTGACCCCATTTCCACTGAACTGCCCGAACTTTCCCCGGTAAACTGGACATCATTCTTTACTGCGCAAAGGCCGGAGAAGCATGGCCTCTACGGTTTTACATCCATTGATTCAAAAAACTACACCCTTTCTATCAATAACTTCGATCAGGTGCTCTGCCCGACGATTTTCGATGCACTTGGCAACAATAATCTGGTCAGCAAAATTATTAACCTGCCCAATACCTATCCCGCCAAGCCGTTACGGGGAATGCTGATTTCGGGCTTTGTTGCCGATTCATTCGAGAAAGCTGTGCAGCCGCCCTTCCTGCTCGGTCCACTTCGCGATGCAGGCTATCAACTTGAAGCAGACACCAGCCGGGGAATAATGGACCCGGATTATCTTTTTGATCAGGTCGCGCTTACACTGAAGGGAAGATTGAAGGCTCTGGAAATGCTCTGGAATGATCTTGCATGGGATTTATTCACCATTGTATTTACTGAGACAGACCGCCTGTTCCACTTTTTCTATCCTGCATTCGAAGACGAGAATCATCCCCTTTACCCCAAGGCTGCTGCGTTCATGCAGAAGTGGGATCATGCAATCGGTGCAGTGCTGGATAAATTCGAAGCTCTGCCGGGCGAAAAAAAGCTGATTTCATTTGCAGATCACGGATTTGCCACTCTTGAAACCGAAGTGGACCTGAACACCTTTCTAGTGCAACAGGGCTATCTGGAATACACCCAGCCCGCAAAAGACCAGTGGGATTCCACAATAATTGCGCCAAGCAGCAAAGCATTTGCCCTTGATCCCGGAAGGATATATATCCATACCTCTGATTTTGCGCGTGGAGAAATTGAGTCGTCACAAGCAGATAAAATATCTGCTGAAATAGCTGACAAACTCATGAGACTTGAATTCAACGGGCAAAGGGTAATGGCACAGGTTCTCACCAAACGTGAAGCTTATGGAGAAAGCCCCGTAGGTAATCCGCCTGACCTGATATGCACTGCCAAGCCCGGATTCGATCTCAAGGCTAAATTTGACCGCGCGGAAATCTTCGGATTCCATGGCAGAACCGGAACTCATACGGCGCAAGACGCATTCTTCTACAGCTCCGACGGGCAGCAGATAAGCACCATGCACCAAACCGGACAAATCATACTTGACTGGTTTAATATTACTCTGCCAGATTAACAAATTCACAACTAATTTTACATACGAAGCGGCAAAGCCCTACCAAAAGTTTATTTGCTCCCCGAAGGGCCGCCGG
Source organism: Maridesulfovibrio sp. (assembly GCF_963666665.1). NCBI lineage: Bacteria > Pseudomonadati > Thermodesulfobacteriota > Desulfovibrionia > Desulfovibrionales > Desulfovibrionaceae > Maridesulfovibrio > Maridesulfovibrio sp. The sequence goes on along the minus strand of NZ_OY762999.1, from coordinate 897,226 downwards.
AGGCATACATAGATCATGATAGATTTCAAAAACAAATTGAACCCGGCACAGTACGAAGCAGCTACTCACCCACAGGGTCCCGTGCTGGTAATTGCGGGTGCAGGCAGCGGCAAGACCCGTACAATCGTATACCGTCTGGCATGGCTGGTTGAACAAGGCATTCCGCCGGAATCCATCCTGCTGATGACCTTCACACGCAAAGCCGCGCAGGAAATGCTTCAGCGTACCGAACTTATTCTGGGCAGAAATCTGCACGGCACTCAAGGTGGAACATTTCACGCTTTCGCTTATTCCGTACTGCGTCAAAACGCGGCTGAAATCGGCTTCCCCAACGGCATCACCCTCATGGACCGCAGTGACTCTGAAGCTGCAGTCAAAGAGGTAAAAGACCAGCTTAAATTCGGTAAAGGCGACCGCTCATATCCCAAGAAATCCACCCTGCTGGATATGATCAGCAAATCGCGCAACAAAGAACTTTCCATTGATACACTGGTCAATTCCGAAGCCTTCCATCTGGCAACCTACGCTTCTGAAATGGAACAAATTGCCAAAGGTTATGCTATATACAAAAAGCAGCATGGCCTGATGGATTACGACGACCTGCTTTTCTACCTTGAAGAACTGCTGGCAAAGGACAAATTCCTGCGCAACTCCCTGCGCTCGCGCTACCAGTATATCATGGTCGATGAATATCAGGATACCAACCTTGTGCAGGCCCGCATCGTCGGCCTGTTGGCCGGAAAGAGCGGAAACGTCATGGCTGTTGGCGATGATGCCCAGTCCATTTATTCATTCCGTGGCGCAGATGTAACTAACATCCTTAAATTTCCTGAAATTTTTGAAGAAGTAAAAATTGTAAGACTGGAACAGAACTACCGTTCCACCCAGCCCATCCTTGACCTGACCAACGCTATTCTGGACGGTGCTGAAACCAAGTTCGACAAAAAACTTTTCACTGAACAGACTTGGGGCAGTAAACCACAGCTCATGGTTCCGCTCAGTGATTTCAGCCAGTCCAACCGCGTATTGGACCGGATCATTGAATTACAGAAAAAGCACGGTCCCGAAGAAGTCGCTGTACTTTTCCGCGCCGGATATCAGAGCTACGGGCTGGAAGTTGCCCTTAAACGGTTGGGTGTCGGATTCAAGAAGTACGGCGGACTGAAATTCAACGAAGCCGCACACATTAAAGATGTTCTGGCTTTTATGCGTCTGGTCAGCAACCCTGCGGATATCATAGCATGGCAGCGCACTCTTGGGCATATCAAGGGAGTCGGCCCTAAAACCGCCACAAAGATTGCACAGACTATAATTTCTGCCGACCAGAAGGCGCTCGGTAAATATACCAAGAAATATCCGCTACTTCAGGATATTCTACGTGACCTTGATGGCTTGCGGAAGAAAAATTCTTCTCCGGCAACCTGTCTTGAGGTCATCATGCCGCTGTACAGGCCGTTGCTGGTTGCCCAATACCCGGATGATTACCCACGCCGTGAAGCCGGAATTGAACAACTCAGCCAGATTGCATCCAACTACGATGATCTTGAATTCTTTCTGACCGATCTCTGCCTTGATCCTGACCAGCACAGTGAGGAGGAGAAAAAGGAAGACGTGGTTACTCTCTCCACTATCCATTCCGCCAAAGGACTGGAATGGAATGCGGTCATCATCATTGACCTTGTGGAAGACCGCTTCCCTTCACGCAAATCCATGCAGAAGCCCCAGGAATACGAAGAAGAACGCCGTCTGCTCTATGTGGCCTGTACCCGTGCACGCAAGGAACTGATCATGTGTGCCCCGGCGTCCATCAACCGCAAAAACACTGATTTCTCCGAACCTGCGATACCCAGCCCGTTTCTACGCGAGCTTGATACCGAACTTTTTGAGGAATTACAGGAATCCTATTCCGGCGGCATGAATGTTAAAAAGAACGCTCCGGTGCAGCCTGATGCATATTCCGCTCCCTCGGTGACCACCACTAAGAAGCCCTCACCCATGAAGCTGGGCCATTGCAAACACAAAATCTTCGGACGCGGGAAGATTATCGAACGCATCGAGCCCAACAAGCTGCGCATCAACTTCCCCGGCTTCGGCCCCAAGGTCATTGTCGAAGACTTTGTGGAGATGCTGTAAGAAATGACAAAATTAAATTCAGAACAGGATTTCCTGACCCTGATCGACAAATACTTCCCGTCTGAAAATGGACATGTCGCCCTTGGACGCGGGGACGATTGCTCTATCCTGCGTACTGAAAAAGACCTTTGCATCAGCAAGGATTTGTTTCTGGAAGATGTACATTTCAGGAGATCATACTTCTCTCCGGCAGACATCGGCTACAAATCACTTGCGGTTAATATCAGTGACATTGCAGCCATGGGCGGACAACCATGCGGATTTGCGCTGGGCCTGATTATCCCGGCCAGTCTGGAAAGTGAATTCTGGGAGCCGTTCTTTCAATCAATGGCCGCCCTTGCGCAGCAGCATGGATTGATTCTGGCGGGAGGCGACCTTTCCGGCGGGCAATATCTTGGAATTTCGGTAACAGTATGGGGCGAAGCTGCGGGAGGCCGTTTTCTTTCCCGTGGTAATGCTGAGCAGGGAGACGTTTTATTCCTGCATGGCCCGGCAGGTATGGCCCGCACAGGACTGCTGGCACTTGAAGAATCAGGGCTTGAATCTGCGAAACTTTATCCTGAATCCGTACAGGCTCACCTGCGCCCGCCCATGCGTGTAGCAGCCGGAATCAAACTGGCTGAGTCGGAGCATGTAAAGGGACTGATGGACCTCTCGGATGGTCTGGCCCGTGACCTGCCTCGCTTTCTAGGCTGCTGTGACGGGAATTTTGGCGCTAGAATTTTACTTGATGAATCGCACTTGCACGAAGAAATCATCCGCTACGCTGAATCAAAATCAATTGCCGCTGCCGAACATGCTTTCCTCGGCGGAGAGGATTATGCACTGTTCGGGGCTGCATCAGCTGATGGCTTCGCAGAACTAAAAACAGCAATCCCCGGCCTGCACCAGATAGGCACAATCACCGGGGACAACAAAATATTACTCAATGGCAAAGAATACACTGCCGGTGGATTCGACCATTTTTCTAAATAATTACCACCCCAGCGCGGTAATATATTCATACATGACCCAAAAATGGCAGAAGCTTCCGGCCATAACGAATACATGAAAGATTTCATGGAAACCGAAAAATTCCGGCCATGGATCAGGCCGTTTCACTGCGTATATAACTGCCCCGATTGAATACATAATCCCGCCAGCAAGCAGCCAAAGCAAAGCCCCTACCTGCAAAGCCTGAATCAAGGGATAAGCTCCGACAATCACCAGCCAGCCCATGGCGAGATAAAACCCGGTGGACAACCATCGCGGAGCATTCAGCCAGATCATTTTGGTAATAATCCCGGCCAATGCCATACTCCATATTGCTGCAAACAAGGACCATCCCCACGCACCCTTGAGCCCGACAAGGCATATAGGCGTATAGGTTGCGGCGATATAAATGTAGATCATGGAATGGTCGAGCTTGCGCAGCCACATGATCCCCCGCTTGGAAAGGGGCAACCAATGGTAAAGGGTGCTCGCAAGATAAAGCAAAACCATCCCCCCGCCAAAGACCGAAAAAGTAACCACATGCATTACGCTGGTCGGGTTTACCGATGAAACCAGCAACGCAACCAGTCCGGCAATAGCGAGGCAAAAGCCTATGAAATGAGTTAACCCGCTCATGGGTTCGCGTACGTATTGCAGCATAATATCCCGTCCTTGAATAGCGAATTGGATAACTGAATTTGGCCCTAACATTTTTTCCGGAAAATCAACTTGAAGAATATTCTGCAAAAAGCGGGCAAAAGTTCACATTCAAACGATCGTTTAAATTTAATATGTAACAGTACACAAAAAAAGCCCGTAACACCAGCGGTGTTACGGGCCATTATCATCTATAGAACGTACAGAGCGGCTCTTATGATATGATCAGGACTATTCGGAAAGCATGCGTACTGCGCAGAATTTTCCGCACATAGCACATTCTTTTTCGTCTTTATGGTCTTTTCTACGGGCACATGCCAGAGCGGGGTCAATTGCCAGTTCAGCAATACGGTCCCAGTCAAGTTCCTTACGTGCGATAGAAATATCTTTATCACGCTGAACAGCATCCTTACGGCCAAGCCCTACTTCACCGCACTGAGCAGCAACAAGGGAAGCTTTAACACCATTCCAGACGTCATCAATTTCAGGCAGGGTCAGGTGTTCTGCGGGAGTAAGGTAACAGAGGAAGTCCACGCCGTTCATAACAGCAATGGCACCACCGATTGCACCAGCAATGTGGTCATAGCCGGGAGCGGAGTCAGTTACCAGAGGTCCGAGAACGTAAAGAGGTGCGTTGTAGGTAGCAGCCTTGATTCCACGAATCTGGGATTCAACGAGGTGCATGGGCACGTGGCCGGGCCCCTCGATCATTGCCTGTACACCATATTCGTGAGCACGCTTGGCGAGCTTGCCGAGCATGAGAACTTCTTCCCACTGTGCAGCATCACCGGCATCTTCACCTGCACCGGGACGAAGACCGTCACCGAGGCTCAGGGTCACGTTGTGCTTGAGGCAGATTTCGAGAAGACGGTCATAGTTGGTGAGCAGCGGGTTTTCCGCATCATGATCACGCATCCAGCGGGCAAGAATGGAACCGCCGCGGGAAACAATACCCAGCAGACGCTCACCTTCTTCAGTTGCCCACTCTGCACCACGACGGGTCAGGCCGCAATGCAGGGTCATGAAATCTACACCCTGTTCAGCTTCTTTTTCCACTTCTGCAAAAAGTTCGTCGATGGAGAAACCTGCGGGATCTTCATCACGTGCAACATACTGCTGCGCCATAGCGTAAATGGGTACGGTACCCAGTGGCAGGGGGCAGCTGGTGAGCATATCGGTCCTGATTCCGTCAAGATCACCGGCGGTGGAAAGGTCCATAACGGCGTGTGCGCCTGCCTTCCATGCGGTATCAAGCTTCTTCATTTCCTTTTCACGGTCATTCTTAAAAGGAGAAGTACCGATATTAGCGTTAACTTTAACCTTCGCGGGCTGCCCGATAAGGGTGGGAGTTACATTCTTGTGGTTGGGGTTCCCGAGCAGAACCATAGTCCCATCTTCAATGCCCTGAATAATGGTCTCTTTGGAGAGCCCTTCGCTCTTGCAAAGTTCATCAATGCTGGAATCAAATATGCTTTTGAGAGCTTTATTTTTTGAAAACATCTGATTTCCTTATAACGTTATTTAGGATTGTGCATTTTCGTATTCTCAATGGTGTCTGTACAGGCAAGTCCTTACCCCAATTTGTTAGCGGGTACAATGGAACTTTTTACCCCGAAATTAAATAAGGGTACAACTTTCGGTAAAGTCGATAGTTCCGGCAGCATTACTCTTTCATTAATTCTCTACGTTTAAAGCCTGTCATTTCGGAATTTTATCATGGAAAATTAAACAGATACAAAATCAAATTTGCATTTGTGCGCAAATTCTAGTAGATCAGCAGATCATATTTTTTGCGACACATAATATTTCAAGGGGGAAATTTAATATGCGCAATTGGAGAGGACTGTTATTACTGACAGTTTTATTTACGCTGCTCTGCCAGCCCGCATTCGCGGCTGACTCCAGCCTCGGCCCGGTTAACGCCAAAGTGTACGGTCTGTTTACACTCATTCCGCCGCTTGTTGCCATTGTTCTGGCTTTCATTACCAAGAACGTTGTTCTTTCACTTTTCATCGGTGTTTTTTCCGGTGCTTTCATGCTCGAAGCCAAAGGCTTTGATATTTATAACGGTTTCATAGGCGGCTTCCTGCGACTGTCCAACGAAATACTCGGTTCTCTTGCCGACTCATGGAACGCAGGTATAGTACTCCAGTGTCTCGCTATCGGCGGCCTCATTGCGCTGGTTTCCAAAATGGGCGGTGCAAAAGCAATTGCTGACGCTCTGGCTAAAAAGGCAAAAAGCCCGCGCAGTTCCCAGTTTGTTACTTGGGTGCTCGGTCTTTTCATCTTTTTTGACGACTATGCAAACTCCCTCACCGTCGGCCCCATCATGCGCCCAGTGACTGATAAAATGAAAGTTTCCCGCGAGAAGCTTGCTTTCATAATCGACGCCACCGCAGCACCCATTGCCGGTATCGCGCTGATCTCCACCTGGGTTGCCTACGAAGTCGGCCTGATCCGCGACGGTCTGCAAGGTATCGGCTACACCATGAACGCTTACGGTGTTTTCGTGGAAACCATTCCTTACCGTTTTTACAACATTCTCATTCTGGTCTTCATCCTCGCTACCATCTGGTTCATGCGTGAATTCGGCCCCATGTACAAAGCTGAACACCGCGCCCGTACCACAGGTAAAGTCCTTGATGACAAAGCCAAGCCCATGGTCGCAGATGAAGCAACTGAACTGCAGCCTGCAGAAGATGTTGACCCCAGCATCTGGTACGCAATTATTCCCATCGGAACCCTGATCGTTGCAGCCTTCCTCGGCTTCTACTTCAACGGTTACAATGGAATTATGGGCGGTGACGATGCTGCACTCAAGCAGATTTTTGCAGATGCTCCCATGAGTTTTACCGCTATCCGCGAAGCTTTCGGTGCTTCCGACGCTTCCGTTGTTCTCTTTCAGGCAGCACTTATCGCCGGTGTTGTGGCTCTGGCCATTGCCATCGGCAAGCGCATCCTGACCGTGGACGAAGCTATATCCACCTGGGTACAGGGAGTTAAATCCCTGAACATCACTGCAGTAATCCTGCTGCTGGCATGGTCCCTCTCCGGTATCATCAAGGAACTCGGAACCGCCGCTTACCTCGTAAACGTGCTTTCCGACACCATTCCGACCTTCCTGCTGCCTTCCATCATCTTTGTGATGGGTTCCATCATCTCCTTTGCAACAGGCACTTCCTACGGAACCATGGGAATCCTCATGCCGCTCTGCATCCCGCTGGCCTACGCGCTGGTTCCCGAACAGGGCTACGTAATCCTGAACATCGGTGCAGTCCTCACCGGAGCTATCTTCGGCGACCACTGCTCCCCCATCTCGGACACCACAATCCTGTCCTCCATGGGTTCCGCATGTGACCACATCGACCACACCAGAACACAGCTGTTCTACGCCATCCCGGTAGCACTTATTTCCATCTTCTTCGGCTACATCCCCGCAGGACTCGGAATGCCCGTACTGCTGGTACTGCCGCTGGGCATTGTAGCTGTTCTTGCAACAGTACGCTTCCTCGGCAAGCCTGTTTCGAACTAATCGAATCAGCATATACGTAATTTAAAATCCCTCCCTCCGATTTGATTCGGGGGGAGGGATTTTTTGTTTAACGTCATTGACACACCCCACCCCTCAAAGTTAAAGTGAATTCACATTCACATATTTGGAGAGTAATTAATGAGCAAACGAATGGATCGCCTATCAAGGCGCGATCAGATAGCAGAAGAAGCCCTTAAGCTGGCAGCCAAAGGGGTTTCCGCCATTACAGTGAGTAACGTTGCCAAGGCTTGCGGCATCGTGCCTGCCGCCCTTTACCGTCATTACAAGAACAAAGACGCAATTTTTGATGGGGTACGTGAACTGATTCGTAAAAAACTCATAGATAACGCTAAAACCGCCATGGATGAGGGAGAGACTCCTTTAGACGTGCTGAAGCAACTGGCCCTGCGTCATGCCGACCTGCTGCATAAACACCCCGGCATTCCACGCCTGCTCTTCTCTGAAGCTGCTTTGGACCAGAAATCTATCCGACGTAAGGCAATATACTCTTTGATGACCGAATACCGCGCGGCTGCAGGAGAAATAGCCGCCAAAGGGCAGGAAATGGGCCAAATCCGCAAAGACGTTGATCCTGCGGATATTGTCTTCATGCTGTTGGGAACTGTGGTTCCTCCTTCCTTCCTCTTTCATATTTCCAACGGAGAATTTGATCCTCGCGAACAGGTCAAACGCAACCTTCAGTTGTTTGAAGAAACTGTCGCTGTGAAAAAGGAGAACTAACTATGAAATCCGGTCTGAAATTTTCTCATATAATCGTAGCGATACTGCTTTCCACTCTGCTTTACGGCTGTAATGAATCAGAATCAAAGCTCTGGCAAGGCTATGTAGAAGGAGAATTCGTATACGTTTCTTCCCCCTTAGGCGGGCAATTGGATGAAATCAGCGTGCGTAAAGGACAGACCGTTCTAGCCGGACAACCTCTTTTCACTCTTGAACGTGAGTTTGAAAAGTCAGGAGTCGATGAAGCAGAGGGGAATCTTAACAGGACAATCAGTGATCTTGCCGACAAACGCAAAGGCCGTCGCCCTTCCGAAATTGCCTCCATCAAAGCCCGACTGAAAAAAGCTGTAGCCGCCGAGAGACTTGCTGCCACAGAATACAAACGACGCGCTGATCTTTACAGCACCAGAACTATCTCGGAAGAAGAAAGGGACCAAGCACGCACGGATTATGAGCAGGCCACACAACAGGTAAAAGAAATCAAATCCGAACTAAAAACAGCAACTCTCGGCTCCCGAAGCGATGAAATCAATGCTGCAGAATCTTCAGTAAGAGCCGCACAAGCCAAGCTTGAACAGGCCCGCTGGAACTATGATCAAAAAGCACAATCCGCACCTCGGTCAGGATTAATATTTGATACCATCCGTTATCAGGGAGAATGGGTTGCGGCCGGAAAACCGATCATTTCCATCCTGCCACCGGAAAACCGTAAAATCCGGTTTTACGTACCGGAACAGATTGTAGGCAGTTTCAAACTCGGTGATAAACTACTGGTAAATTTCGATGGGCTGGCAAAACCGATACCGGTAACTCTGAGCTACATTTCTGCACAGGCTGAATACACGCCCCCGGTCATATATTCCAGCCAGAGCAGAGCCAAACTGGTCTTTATGCTTGAAGCTGTTCCGGCAACGGACAAAGCCTTACTCTTCAAGCCCGGACAGCCTGTAGATGTCAGCAGGACAGAGTACGGATTTGAAATTGAAAACGGATTCTTTAGCCGTATAAAGAATTACTTCCGGAGCAGTGATGACTGAGCAAACTGTCATAGACGTATCCGGCGTGACCAAATCCTTCGGACCCAAAACTGTGGTTAAGGGTCTGGATATGCAGGTCCGCAAGGGTGAGATATTCGGATTTCTCGGCCCTAACGGGTCCGGCAAGACCACCTTTATCCGCATGCTCTGCGGCTTGCTGCGACCGGACTCCGGCTCCGGCACCTGCCTTGGTTATGACATCATTGAGGAAGCTGAATTCATTAAACCCAAAGTGGGCTACATGGCCCAGAAATTCAGCCTTTACGGTGACCTGACCGTAAAAGAAAACCTTGATTTCCTTGCCCGTGCCTACCAATTACCCAACCGCCGCAAGCTTGTTGATGATGCCATAGAACGCATGAATATGGGCAGGTTCACCAACCAGCTCGCCGGATCACTTTCCGGGGGCTGGAAGCAACGTCTGGCTCTGACCGGATGCACCCTGCATAATCCGCAGCTGCTGCTCCTTGATGAACCTACCGCGGGTGTGGACCCTTCCGCACGCCGCGATTTCTGGGATGAGGTACACAACCTAGCAGCGCAAGGCATCACCGCGCTCATTTCCACTCATTACATGGATGAGGCTGAACGCTGCCATCGCCTTGCATATATCGCATACGGCGATCTACTGGCTAAAGGCACTCTGGATGAGCTGGTCAGCAATTCCGGCCTGCACACATGGACGCTCAACGGTCCGAACCTGAATGACCTAACCCCGAAGTTGCGAGCATGTGAAGGTATTGATCAGGTAGTTGCTTTCGGCAACACCCTGCACATCAGCGGACGCGACAACAATTTAATTGAAAAGGGAATCCGCACCCATGCCGGAGCGGAGAATAGATTTGAGCCCTGCGCGACAAGCCTTGAGGAAGTTTTCATCGACCTCATGCGGGGGATGAATCCATGAGTTTACATTTATTCTCATTCAAAAGGTTCATGGCTATGGCCGGAAAAGAATTCATCCAGATGCGCCGGGACCGTTTAACTTTTGCCATGATGATCGGCATCCCTCTGATTCAGATCATCCTCTTCGGGTTCGCCATCAACTCCGACCCGCGCCATCTTCCACTTGCCGTGCTTTCCGGTGACAATTCACGCTATTCAAGATCAATCGTGGCCGGAATGCAGGCCAGCACCTACTTCGATGTAGATAAATTCATTAACTCACGGGCCGAAGCCAACCGTCTTCTGGAACTTGGCGAAGTCCAATTCGTGCTGACTATCCCCGAACAGTTCGGCTTGGACATTGAACGAGGAGAACGCCCGGTACTGCTTCTGGAAGCGGATGCCACCGACCCGATGGCTACAGGCAATGCAGTAAATTCCATGCGAGAAATCATAAACCGGGCCTTAGCACGGGAGCTCAAAGGATCGCTCAGTTACCTACTGCCCGAAAACAGCGCAGTAGACCTGCGCATCCACGCTGATTACAACCCAGAAGCAATCAGCCAGTACAACATCGTCCCCGGTTTGATGGGGGTTATCCTGACCCTGACACTGGTTATGATAACCTCGCTGGCAATCACCCGCGAAACCGAACGCGGAACAATGGAAAACCTGCTGACCACCCCGGTCCGCCCGCTGGAAGTAATGATGGGCAAGATTATCCCTTACGTCATGGTCGGCTACATCCAGATGATGCTAATCATGGCGGCATCCATTTTTCTTTTCCACGTACCAATTAACGGCAACCCGCTAATTGTGTTCACATATTCAGCCATTTTCATTGCTGCGAACCTGACCGTAGGCGTAACCATCTCCACCGTAGCCCACAACCAGTTGCAGGCCGTGCAGATGTCCATATTCTTCTTCCTGCCCTCGCTGCTGCTATCCGGCTTCATGTTCCCCTTCCGGGGCATGCCGGACTGGGCACAAAACCTAGGTTCCATCCTCCCGCTGACCCACTACCTGCGCTTAGTGCGCGGAGTCCTGCTCAAAGGAACAGGCTGGGAGGAATCCCTGTATCACCTCTGGCCCATCGTGGTTTTCTGGATAATTGTGATTATTGTCGGGTTGAAGAAGTATCGGCAGACTTTGGATTAATACGGCCACTTCGCTAAACAACTCTATCTATCCAGCCCTCCCCCCGTGAGGGCTTTTTTACGCCGCGCGCAAATACTAACTCAAATTTAATTTCAATATTGACATATTTTTTCAAAATCCGTAGCACATAAACACAATCAATCTATAATTTTTAACTGGAGCTTGTAATGAAATTTATAAAATCAACCACTCTCGTACTGTCCTGCCTGCTCGCGGTTCTGTGCTGCTCAACCGCATTTGCACATGAATTCATCATTAAACCTGTGCAGTTTACCGCTGAAAAGGACCATGTTGTACCCTTCAGCGTTGTATCTGCACATGTCTTCATGATCAGTGAAGAAATGGAACCTATCAAAGAGGTAGAAGCCAACCTCATTATGGGCGGCAAGACCACTCCCCTGAAACTTTCTGAAAATGAAATGCTCATGACTTTGGACGGTCAGCTCACCCCTAAGGCAGAAGGTACCGCTATCATTGCCGGACATCGTAACGGCATCATCTGGACCCAGACCACTCAGGGTTGGAAGCAGCAGTCCAAGAAAGGCTTGAAAGGCGTTATCGGAAGCGGAAAATATGAAAAATTCTGCAAAACCCTGATAACTGTGGGCAAAGCTGACGGCAGCTACAAAAAAGCAGTCGGGCACAAGCTTGAAATCATGCCCATGAGCGACCCTACTCTGGCTAAAGTAGGTGATGAAATAGAATTCCAGACCCTGCTGGACGGCAAGCCTGTTTCTGTCGAAAGCATGACCGCTACTTATGACGGATTCAGCATGACTCCCAACACCTATGCCTACTTTACCGAGCCCTACGGAAACGGCCTTGCAAAAGTAAAAATTTCCGCTCCCGGAACATGGATGGTCCGTGTGCAGTACAAAAACGCCAACCCCACTGCCGATTACGACAGCTATGTAATGCGTGCAGTGCTGGTTTTTGAAGTGAAATAAATGAAATTATTCAAAATTCTTCCGGTCGTAACACTTGTTGCGGCCGGAATTCTATATCTCAGCAATATCGCGTGGGCCCATGGGGTAGCTTATGAAATGGTCGAAACCTCACCGGCTGTGACATTCAAATCCGGTTTTTCTTCCGGGGACCCCATAGCCTACGGGCAAGTGCTCATCTATGCACCGGATAATACTGAAGTGGAATTCCAGAACGGACGGACTGACAGGAATGGCGTTTTCTCTTTCCTGCCTGACCGTCCCGGAATATGGAACGTGGAAGTTGATGGCGGAATGGGACACAAACTTATTTTTGATGTGGAAGTCTCAGGATCGGACAAAAACGAACTTTCAGCCCACGAAAAAGAAGCCCCATTGCAGGGCTCCATCGGGATCAAGGCCTTACTTGGAATCAGCCTGATTTTTAACCTTTGTCTTGTTGCCTCTTACCTCCGGGCAAGACGAAGAACTACGGAAATGAAAAACACTGACGGCTAGCCCTGATAATAACCGGGGAAAATATAGACCCCGTTAGCCTGCATCCAGAAGCCCTGTTTGCCACTTTTACTTTTGTACAACCTGCTGAGTCCCACACGGATGTACACTTCTTCCCCTCCGGCGAGCAGGGCTTCCAATTCATCCTGTCTATCCTGTTGCACATATTCCATTGCCATACGGTGAAAACACAAATCCGCAATTGGGGTAAGGCGAAACTTTTCTCCGGCTTTGTCAGTAAAACCGAGACGCAATTTTATATCTTCGTCAGAATTTACAACCGAAACAGTTACGGATTTGGGATCAATCCTGATTGTCCTGATCGACTGGGAACAAGGCGCTTCAACCGGCACACATCGATTCTTGGCTGTGATTATACCTTCAAAAGCTTCTTCCATTGAATCTACAGCGCTACGTTCCAGCAAATCCTTAAAAGTCTGCTCATCAACACAATCAAGCCAGACATCATTTTCAAAAGTACAATCTTCCACATGAGGAGACTCTGGGTTCTCATGGGGGATGACATCTGCGGAGACAATTATTCCCGGACGAATATTCCTGAACTCGACAAAATCCAGATTCTCATAAGGCAGCGGACGGTAACAAGTGCAATCATCCTCATCCAGCAAGGCCATGCAAACATTATCGCTATCATTAAATCGCGTTAAATCAGTCAAAACCAACATGTAAAAAAGTCCTTTATCTCAAAATATAATAACAGACACCCTCGCTCAAACATAGAAAGCACAAATAATCAAAAAAAGTCAAGTACATCAACACCTGAAGGACACTAAAACCAATTCACTATAACGTCTCAGTCCTAATGCAATAAAAAAGCGGAGCCATAATGACTCCGCTTTTAAAATTAATATTGCATCATCTGTCCGGCCTGATTGACCATACCCTGCATCTGGGCTGGATTCAAACCGGAGTGAGAAAGATCTTTCACAATGCCTGCCCCCATGGAGGCCGCCTGCAAACTCTGCTGCAATTGTTCTTGCTTCATGAGCATATCATTACGCATGCCCCTCAGCTTTTCCACCTCATCACCAGAACGGACAATACCGTTGGGAACCCCGATCAACTCCGCATAGTCATCAACGGCCCGGTCCATATCCACCTTATCCAAGACTTCAGGATTAGCCTTTGCCAGATTGCCTACAAACTGAGCCAGTGACTGAATAGACTGAGTGCCTACCATTTTCTGGGCCTGCGCCAGCACCGAGATATAGTCAATCTTAATATCAGCCCCTTCGAGAATAGAAGGAGCTTCCGGCAGTTGCCCGGAACGCATCAATATGCCGAAAACCCTGTCGATAAGCGGATCAAGAAGCTCCGTGTGCTGGCGTTCAATAACCGGACCGAGCTGGATAAGCTTTTCCTCATGCCGCTCAGCTACCTCAGCAGCGGTAATGGTTCTACGGTTGGTTCCGGCCATCATCATGAATATATCATTGTAGAACCCTTCACGAATTGCGGTCCGTACATCCTGAATCTTATTACTGACCCCGGCAAGGTCCGGCCGCACCTGATAAAGAGGGGAAACCGAATCCTGCTGATTCTGCTCCACCGGGTTCTGACCGCCAGGCAATAAATTCAACCGCCTTGAATACATGGAAGGGACTTTCATGGGCGGCCTGAGCGTTAAATGCACGGCCTGAATCTGGCTTTTGCTCATCTCCATAAGCATCTTCACATCCGCCAGCACATCCATGGCCGGAGAACGTCCATACACATCCATGGCGGAAGTATCCCAGCGCGGAGCCATATACGGGTTCTCCATGAAACCGCTCTCGGAAAGCACATGCCCGCCGTGACCATTGAGCAGAAACACGGATTCAAACGGCATATTCATAGTATCCATGAGGTCTACATCGAACTCATCACGAGGCTGGACCACATGCAGAACATCGAACCAATGATCGCGATTCATGTTCAGGCTGCTATGTACCGTGGCAGGCAAATTTTGCTTGCCGAACCTTTTTTCAAGCTGGCGGGCGGTCATCTTGAATTCACGGTAAACCGTATCCACGCGTCCTTGTGCATCTGTGGCTAGGCAGTACTCCCCGGCGGTAAGAGTACGGAACCTAATTCCGCGCTCGTCATCCGGTTCACAATAGAGAATCCCGGTACCGAATCCGGCAAGTTCCGTGTATAGTGAATGGATGCAGGAGTAAAAGTTACTGCGGGCCAGAGCACGATACATTGCGCTCTCTACCTTGGATATCCATTCCCGCACCGACTTATGCCGCGAAAGATCGCGATCTGAAATACCGAGCCTGAACCACGGCCGGGCCGGGGAAGTCAGCCCGCCCTGCAAGCCAGCTGCGAGAATACGCAGGGATCGCGTGGCAGTGGAATCAATGATCTTACCGGACCGCACCCGCCCATCATTCGGACGGTGCCCGTCATAAACGCCCTTACGTGGCAGAATGTAATCACTGATCTCCTGCCAATGCGATTCCCAGCTGTTGCGCTCCTGACGCAAATCATGCAACCGCCGTAAATATTGATTATTTTCAATGTGTCTCATTTATTAGCTATCTCCGACAATCCTCACAAGCTTCTTGCACTTTGGGCACTTAACCTGCACTTCAACAACTTTGCCTTTCATCAAAAGCCTGCGGCAAACCGGGCAGCGATGTTCACTCATTTCATTACTCCTTTGGAACGTTTCAAAAATTCCTTACTGATTGTAGCCTTGGCTACCACCCCATCCGGTCCGGTCAAAATTGTCTTCTTACGTCCTAGGGCATGGACCTTACGCATACGACCTTCAGATTCTCTGCGCCGTGCCACCTTGACTGCAAATTCCGCATTCTGACGATCGACTTCCCGTTGCCGGATATCATTGGGATGCAACCATTCACCGTCAATGTTGCTGTATCCGGCATTCTGCATTTCACCGGGTGTATACCAATGCCCGGTCTTTTCCGAGAAGGTCCAATCTTCCGGGGCACGCCAGTCCGCAGGGGCGTTGAGTCCTTCTGTGGATGATGACGGATTGGTGCCGTAAGTGTAGCGGTGCCATTTGAAATAGCCGTTAAATCCGGGGGAACCGTTGGCAAACCAGACATTGGACTGGCCTTCATTTGCTGCAGGAAGATCGGGTCTGTAATAATTCGGCATTTCTTCCCCCTACTGACCGAGCTTGGTCTTTTGAGCCTGTAAATTCTGAGTAGCTGTTGCCAGCTGTCCGGTATCGCCCTGTCCGCCGGTCAGCACGGTGGCGCTACGTCCTTTTTTCATGCGTTCCATTTCACGCATTCTTTTGGCTTTCAGCTCCTCCTCACTCTTGGTGATAGCTTCCATCTTTGGTGGTTCAGGTGCCGGTGCCACCGGGGGTGCCGGTGGCGGTGAAACTGGTGAAGTTGGTCCTTTTCCTCCTCCGCCTCCCATAATCATTCTCCTTGTTTAAAATTTTCTGTTTCGGGCATTTCGCCCTCTTTATTCCTAACCGCACAAAAAATTGCGGCATCAACGCTTTTATCTTCAGCCGCCAGATAAGCGGCCTGCGGCAGAATTCCCGCCTTCTTAAATCCGGACCGCTCTGCCATACGGCAGGCCAGCGGATTGGTCACGGGTATCAACCCCTTTATGCAGTCGAAAATATATCCACCCGCAACGTCAGTGACTGACAACAGATGTCGCAGCACCCCCCGTCCCATCAGCAGAGTCCCCTTACCGTGAAATCCGGGCATGATCGCGAGATGCACAAAACATGACTTTGAGGTGAAACCGTTCAGCCAGAACAATCCGGCGGGTTGCTGATCCTTAAATCCGAAAAAGAAATGCTGATCTTCACGAAAGACAAGATTCTGGAAATCGATAAAACCTTCCACGGTTCCATCATAAAAAATTACCGGAAGTTGACCTGCCTGGCGCATGGTTTCCCAGAACCAACGCAGATGCCCGTCGGCAAGTGATTTCGTGCCGTCAAAATCCCTGAATTTATAAAATGTAAAATCTCCATCCACTTCAAATGCATACATCAGCCCGCTCCTGTGAAAATGTCGTATTCCATCAAGGCCTGCATATCCTCCTGCTGTTCAAGCACATGGACTTCCTTAGGAAAAACAGCCCCTAATGCGGGGTCCTGAATACGGGCCATGCAATCGAGCATGTCATCGTGCGCGGCCACAGGAAAAGCGAGATATTCATCATCGATAAACTCACGCACAAGATCTCTTTCCCGTCCCTGGTGATCCATGAACCGTGCCTGCCATGGAAGATAGAACCGAGCCTGCTCGAAGAGGGGGACCAGCTTCCGTATACGGTCAGCCTTGGGAACATTCCCGCCCAGCGGCTCAATGGCAAAGCGGTAATTCTGCTCATTCATTACGTGACGCATATGTTCCACATCAGCCTGCTGCCCGTATTTTTCGTAGCCCACCGCAAGCGGCGAATATGTCCGGTGCAAACGAAACAAGGCCCGTGCTCGTTCGGTAAGATTCAGGCGATCGCGTATGCCATCAATGAGATAGTAATTACGGTCCGGGCCCAGTCCGATGACCAGCATTACCGTGTAGTCGCTGCCGGATTTTTTCTCGCTTGCCGGGTCGACCAGAAGATAACGGTTAAATTGCTGCCAGCGAGTTTTGCCCTTGCTGTCACGAGGGTCCCAGCGGACGATCCATTCTTCGCGGAATCCCTGCACATCATCAGCACGCGGGTCCTGCATCATCTGGCAACCGAACACATACGGCCCCATTTCCCGCCGTTTGGTCTGCAATTGCTCCTTCGTCAGCAGCACAGGCCGACCTTCCATGGTTCCGTCCGCGGTTGCCGGATAGACCCGCGGGACCGCAGCTTCACGCTTCATCATCTCCCGGTAGGTATCATTAAAATGATAGCGGGTTCCGATATAGCGTTTGATACCTTCACGGGTACCGAGGTTAATAGACAGAGCCCAAGCCTCGGTGGTCTTGAAGATCATATCCGGTGAGGAGACCGACTCGCGAGTGACCACATCATCATAGATCAGCCGGGAAAAATGCTTGCCAGTAGGCTGACCATCCACAAGTCCCCATGCTTCTACTGTTGCTTCCTTGGGATTGGATTTACGCTTAACGATAATCCCGTCCTCTTCCGACCATTTGGGAGAATCCTTTTTAGGATCAGCCCAAAGCACATCGGGATAGCACTGTTTGAGCAATTCGTTACGCTCGAATTCCTGCTTGATCTGACGCAGAAATCCCTTGGCGACAGGCCGTGTATGACTGAAAATCCCCACCGTAACTTCCGGGTCACGCAAGATATCCTGCACAGTCAGGGCAAAAGTAATAATGGTCGACTTGTAGTGCTCACGGGACCAGAGATCGAGATGCCCGTCCGGGTTGGCCTGCACTTCCCGGCAACGTTCAAAGACCCATTCATTATTGGCGTCTCCGCGCCCCAGCAATCTGGTCAGCAGAAAAAAAAGATCATTACGTCCAAGCTCAGCCATAACCAGCAACGGTTGTTTCTTTGCTTCGGCTTCACGCAGGATCGCGGCGTACCACTTATTGACGCTGTCCAGATCCGTAAACTTCATCAAGCTTCTCCCTCAGTTCCGGGCTGATGCTGCCGCTTTTCTTTACACTTCTCGCTGCCGCGCCCTCTTTCTTTACATCTCCGATACCCCACGCTTTGCGCTCCATATCGTGCCGCTTATGCATGATGTCGAGCTTGGCTTTCAGGTCCTTGACCATGTCAGAATCATCGCCCTCTACCGCCAGTGCGAATACCTCCCGGAACCGGTCCAATTCCTCTTTCTGTTTTTTTATGACCTCATTTCTCGTCACTGTTTTCTCCAAAAACATTTAGTTGATGCGCTTCGCGCTATTATCACGTGATTTCGCCTCCGGCAGACAGGAAATTTCCGCCTCCGCCCGTTTCATGCATTTGCGGCAGAGCCGTGACTCTCGGACTATCTTGCGTCCACCAAAATTAACCTCAACCCTGAAAGGCTCCAGCACATCTGTGCGGCCGCAACGCTCGCACCGTTCACCTTCAAACATCCCGCCGATCCATGCTGAAGCTTCAGCCAATATTGCTGTCCCGATCATTTGAAAGCCTCGTAAGCCACACGACCTGCGACACCTGCAACAACCGCAGCAGTACCCCAAACAGCCCTTTCAAGATTGCGGAACTTTTCAGCGTGGGTATGGCAACGCCGTGCCCCGTTAATCTCCGCAATGTCCTCCTGAATAGACTTGACTCGTTCATCTATGCGGATAAGCAGGTCCTGTAATTCACTCCTTTCCTCAACCATTTTTCTCCCTCCATGTTTTTGCAACTTTCTCGGCGCTACGCCCGACCACATACCCACCAAGTCCCAACTCCATGAGAGACCAGAGCTGTGCCGGCAATTCCAAATGAGGAGCCTTGACCCAAAACAAAGCAAGGTAAGGATAAAGAAGGTAATTGTTGGCTACGATGGCAACGATGGTCAGCATCAGGATCGGACGCCATGAACGCTGCAACCAGTTGCCGGACATTTCAGCCAGCATGATCTTGACCCTTGATTCAAGGTCTGCCAGCTCACCCCTGTTCTGCATTTCCATAAGCCTGAGCTTGGCTTTTTCTCGTTCCCCGGCATCGGGCCAAATTTTGTCGATGATGGTTGATCCGAGATCAAGAATTGAACCGATCATCACGACACCTCGACTCTACTTTTGCCAACTCTCACTGAACCGGAATAAATAGGACTAACCTTGTGTCGCTTGTAATCGAGAAGGGAATTCCCACTTTCCAGCCAGTCAGGATGCTCCTGAATAAAGGCTGCATAATTTTTGATGGTTCGCCGCGTCTCCAGCGGATAAAGAGCAGCGAGTGTTTCTGCCTTGATTTCTTTCATTATTTCGTCCTCCTTTACCTGTAAGATAATTAACTGGGCGGACCTGAATCAGAAGACTCAGGTCCGCCCACAGGACATTTCTAATAATCGGGCAAAAAAAATCCTCCCCGGCCAAACCGGGGAGGAGAAAAACAAAAGGCTGACCAATATTGATCAGCCCTTGATATTATCGACTTCTACTCTTTGACGAACAATCTACTTTCCACGAAAACAAAAAGCTCTTACCCCACTCAACAGCACACTAAGTCCTAGCAAAACCCACTCAAGCCCAATGCTTCCAGCCGGATTCATCACGCAGCCATTTGCTTCTGCCCGAGCCCCAATTGCTACAGGATCTTTGATAGCTCCCAAAGTTCTATCGGAATCATATTTACCGTTATCTTTAACTACATAGTTAACCCAGTAATTGGCACCAAGAGTCAAGGTATCGTCGGAAGCAATATAGTTGTTGCTGGAATCCTCAATCCACCATGCTCCTTCAGTTTCAGGATCAACAGCAGGTGAATAGCTGCCAAAGTACATACTGGTTCCATTTTCTTCGAAACACTTAAGCAGCTTCAGGCTTCCAGCAGTTCCATTAAGACTTGTAGAATTAAACCGAAAAACCCCGTTAGCCCCATTGCTGTCCACGGTAGCAGTAAATTTACCCATTGGTGCTCTAAGATCAAAACCAGAAGGGACGTCGAAGGCTGCTTGAAACTCTGATGCTGTAGTAGCGTTTTCAGTACTGGAAGTCAGGGTTACGGTCACGCCGCTAGGCTGGTTTTCAGATAATTTTACGTATCCTCCTACACTCATGGCGAGTGCAGTCGGCCCACTGAAAGAAGTGCATGTAATCGTTCTTTGAGGGGTAACATTTCCATCATCGGATGTCTTGAACACCCTTATCGCTTTGTCACCCAGATAGTTTAATACATAAATAAATCCATCTTTAGCTATAACTGAGTGCGGATCGTTAATTCCAGTCGTATTAATTTTAGTTGTAGGACTAGTTAAACCATTGGCAGATGCCGGAAACGTCAATATATGATCATTCTGCGCGTCACCGACATAAACAACACCATTATCAACCCACAATCCTCTGGAATAACCCAAATCGGAAGAAGTTATAGTGCGCTTAGGCGCGACATTTCCATTAGCAGATGAATCAAAAACAATTACTGCCTTCTTAGAATAGTCTACGATATAGAGTTCTCCATTCTCAACAAAACACATTTGAACGTCAGACAAATTTGTGCTTCCGCCCTGAATGGTCCTCTTTGGGCCAACAGCTCCGTTATCGTTAATATTAAAGACTCTTACCATGTTACTTTGGCTGGCAACAAAAATTTCACTGTCAGTAACAAACAAACCTCTAAGTGCCCCTGACACACCGGTAATTGTCCGCTTAGGAGCTACGTCTCCGTTCGCATTAGCATCATAAACTTTAATGGTATGATCGCCTTCATCGGAGAAAAAAAGTTCATCGTTACGTAAAAAGAGCCCATATCCTTGAGATATGGCAGTAGATACATTACCAGATATCTCTCTTGTAGGAGTGACCGCGTTATTCTCTTGACTATCGATCATTATAATTTTGTCGTTATCGCGGCTCATAACAAACAGATCTTCCGCAAAAACCGAAGAGGCTGGGTACACACTAAATAAAAAAACAGTAAAAATAATAATTAATCGACGCATACAAAAGCCCCTTTCTACGGATTATTTTCTATAATATATTAAAGTTGTGTTACATCATTAATAAACTTAACTTCTTAGCGTATTAAATAAAGTTTTGTTTTTTATCAAGCCAGTTTCATATATCTTCAACAGTAGACAAAAAAGAACAACGCAATATCTAATTCTAAAATAACAGTAATTACAAACATACAATGACAGTCTTATCTAAATCGCAACTTGTTGCTGCAATACTATATCTACCATTCCCCTCAACTCATTATAACTACACCAAAAAAATCCTCCCCGGCCAAACCGGGGAGGACATACACAACTCCTAAAAATTATTTTATTTAAATCTATCGCACAAGACTATCCAGCCCTTGAATATGCTTTCCGTCAGGAAATACTTCCTCATATCGACGTGCATATTCCGCAGCCTTTTCTTGCTGATCAAGCTGCATAAAACAACGGATAGCACCATAGAGGGCATTCTCATAATATGGTGTATTATGATATTCACGGATTATCCTGCGGTAAGAACGCAATGCCCCTTGAACATCATTTAGATGATAAAAATACAGCCCTCCAATCTGGAGCAGGACTTCACCCTTAACATTCTGTTTTGAAGTAAGTTCTTCTGCAATAAGCAATGCTGTTTCAGCATCTCCGGCTTTTCCAGCATCTGCCAGATAATGGGCATAGTTTATGATCCAACGGGCAAGAATTTCGTTAAGCTGCGCCTGCCCTTTCAAAGAAGGAGGAATCTCAATTGAAGTCAGCAAAGACAACTTGTCCCGAGCCTGAGACAACCCTGAAGACTTGCTGAATGTAAACACCGGCAAAGGCTTACGCCCCGCATAGGTAGCGGTCATCTGCCTTGCATCAAGCACGGCAATTGTACTTTCTGACTGCACCCCCACACGCCCTTCGTCTAAAAAATAAAATCCGGCATTACCTTTCTGAGTCAGGGAAATATCAGTACCCCGAATACCTATCAATGAACGGGGGGTGGCTATATAAGATCCTTCGCGTTTACTGAGTATGGCCCGCAATACCCCGCGATAGAAGGTACCGATAAGAGTTTGTTTCTCGCCCTCAATTTCTCCGCCAAGCCTAAATTCACTGTTTTCGCCAAAACTCATGGTTGATCCCGCATCAAGACGCAAAACAGCTTTTCCATCCGGTCCGGTACGCAAGACATCTCCGATCTTTACTTCCTGACCTATCTGCACCTGTACGAAAAAATCCTGATTGCAACGACACAACTCAACCTTACCGGTTATCTTCTCTAACGAAGCCGCATATGCCGAACCATTTAGCATCCAAAACAGCAGAAAGAACGAAACAAGAAGAACGCGCCGCATGAAAATATCCCCTTTTATGAAAGGATTGAAGAACACCGTAAATTTAATTAAATTCCTCCATAAGAGATTAAATCATAACATAGCTTCTACATCCTAACCAGAACCTTCAATGCTCCCTTACTCATAGCGCGCTCGAATGCATCATTAAAATCAGAAAAATCATACTCAGCTTCAATCAAGCCGCTCACATCAATAATTCCCTGTTCCAACACATTCAATGCCAGACCGATGTCACCGCAACGGGAGCCGACAATGGAAATTTCATCAACCACCAGCTTGGCGAGGTTGATAGAGCTGGGCAGATGCGAAGTGGTCTTGGCAACAATGGTTCCTTCAGGGCGCACAAAATCAAGAGCATAATTAATGCCTTTCTCGCTGCCGGTAGCTTCCACCACCAAATCAAATTTATCCCACTTTTCAGACAGCGCGGTAAGTTCTTCAGGGTCACTGAGACAATAGGTATTCACCCCCTGCTTCGCAGCAATGGCAAGCTTATCCTCATGCTTACCCACCAGTAAAACGTTAGGGTTGTATAACTTCAAAGCCAGCGCGGTAAGTAAGCCCAGCTTTCCATCTCCAAGCACCATTACCCGCATATCCCCGATAATATGAATCTGCTGGCTGACCTCCAGTCCGGCAGCAAGAGGCTCGGCAAAAACAGCAGCCCGATCCTCAACATTGTCCGCGACCACACAAAGATTATCAGCAGGTGCTTTCAGGTACTCGGCAAACGCCCCGTCATGATTGACTATACCAATAACAGTCCGATCAGGAGCATGCCTGTGATCACCCTTAAACGGACCAACCGGACAGTTAATATCTGCCACAACGCGCTTACCGACCAACTCAGGCCTATCAGGACAGTCTTCAACTTCCGCAACAAATTCATGGCCGGGAACACCTGCAAACCCGTAATAACCCTTATGCAATTCAATATCCGTATTGCAAATTCCAGCCAGCCGGACCTTGAGCAAAGCTTCGCCGGGAGCAAGTTGCGGCTTATCCCGTTCAACAAAATCAATTTTTCCATTTTCAAAATATATTGAGCGCATAATTTCTCCTTTAATCTCTATAATTACCGTTTTTAGCAGCAAGTCCGGCAGACGCCAAGAGATGAGATAGAAAAAGCCCCCGGCAACCTTCTGGTCAACGGGGGCTTAAAAATTAGTACCACCAAAAAATCTAATCAAGCATCTGCTGATCCTTAAACCAGCAGACCGCATCCTGAACCGCTTCCAAAGCCGGACGATGAGTGTAGCCCAATTCTTTTTCAGCCCGCTCAGAACTGTAATACATCTTTTTGGATGCCATGCGCACACTATCCATGGTAGCCACAGGATTCTTGAGCAGTCCCAGCCTTGCCATTACTTCCCCGGTGAAACCAGCGAGATACATCACCATCTGCGGGACCCTGAACCTAGGTCCGGGCTTATTGGTGATCCGGGCTGTCATGGCAAATAAATCCTTAAGGCTGATATTATCCCCTCCGAGGATATACCTGCGACCAATTCTACCCTTTTCCAAGGCAAGCAGATGACCGTAAGCAATATCATCAACGTGAGCGACATTCAGCCCTGTATCAGCGTAAAACATTCCGCCGTCACGGGCGGCATTGAGCACCATGGTTCCTGTAGGAGTCGGCCGCGAATCGCCCGGCCCAACCGGAGTTGAGGGATTCACAATCACAGCAGGAAGCCCCTCATCCCGAATCATCTTCATAACCACTTTCTCAGCTAAAAATTTGGATTTCTTGTACGGACTGATCATGTCCGCAACTGTTGATTCAGCGTCTTCGTCAGCAGGGCTCCCATCATCATTACTTCCAAGCACACAAACACTGGAAGTGTAGACAATACGCTCCACCCCGGCTTCAAGGGCTTTCTGCATCAGCAAACGCGTACCTTCCACGTTAGTACGGGTCATACTTTCCGGGTCCGGAACCCAAAGACGATAATCCGCTGCCAGATGAAAAAGATATCTACAGCCCTGCAAAGCCTCTTCAAGTGCAGATTCGTTATTCAAATCTCCAATTGCAAATTCCACTGGTTCATTAATAAGCTGCTGAGCCCTGATCTTATCGCGAACAAGAGCTTTAATATGGAATCCCTTTTCAGCAAGAATTTTGACAAGCCGGGAACCAATCAATCCGGTCGCCCCGGTGATCATTACGTTCATAATGTATGGTTGTTTATTGGTAAGGTATCGATATGAAATATTTTACTGGACCTGTCCGGCTTTCCTAAGAGGGACTTATACGAGCAGGAATAAATTTACAAAAAGCCGTGCCTGCCGCTTGCAGGAATGAATGAAGGATAGGTTTGTGTCAAGTTTGGAATTGTAAATAAGTATTACTTAATTCAATTCATCGATAAAATTAACATTGTGCGCGACTTTAAGTCCGGCACGTATCTTTACTTCTATTTCATTATATAGATGCGGCGGACAATCCATATAAAACGGCTTGCTGTACCACGCCCCCTTAAATCTTATAACATAGTCAGCAGGATACCAACTGATCTTCTTCATATCTGCAAAACTGATTTCAACATACTCATCAGATTTAGCCAGTATCCCCTGCCCCATGGCCTGGGGATTTCCCATCATGGCAGAAAGAACGACTATCGCTGTTGCTGCATCTTCCATCTTTCCCGTAAACATCCGAGAGTAAACTGATTTATCCGATACTCCGAACTGATATCTAAAAACATGGCCCACCAAGGCAAGGGCCACAAGAATCAGCACCCCGAATCCTCCTATGGCAGCCATAGAAATATAAAGAGCAGTCTGAAGCTCCCTCATACCTCCATCTACAGCAACGACAATAACCACCATCAAAACAATAAACATTACCAAGACAGCCACCAGCAATTTACCGAACTCCAGCATTCGATATTTATCCGCAAGAATATGCTTGGCGTTCCAATTCCAGATAATCCCGGATTCATTAATGGTTATATCTGTGGCTCTGTCTTCTGATTTCATGTTCCCTGCCCCTATACCTGCATGGACTGATTTATACACTTACCATCATAACCTCTCTCAAAAAACATGTACACATCCTTCACAAAAACACCCCCGACAACCAAAGGCTGCCGGGGGCTTCTTCACTATATGTACTGAAAACGATCAGCTAGGCGTTATCAGTAACTCCTTGTGCTTCTTCGTCACCGCCATAAACCTTCTTCATAATCAGATAGGTTTCAGCAATCATCCAGATTTCGAGCACGAATACAATCAAACCTACTACGAAGAGCAGCCACTTGCCTCCGGCGTAGAATTTCTGGAGGTTGAACACCATTGCCCAACCGGTCATGGCGATCATAAAGACCATGGGGATACCGGTATAAATGGCTTTAACTTTTTTACGTGCAAGATAAACAGTGATGATCAGCAAAGCCAGTGCTGCCAGCAGCTGGTTTACAGTACCGAACAGCGGCCAGAGAGCCAGAGCGCCCTTTTTCAGTGCGCCGATGGAGAACCCGCCGTTAAAGCAAAGTATGGCAGCAGTACCGACTGCAATCAAAGTTGCGGGAACGGCTCCGGACAAGGCAGGCATTTTATATGCCTGAGCCAGTTCACCTACAACGTAACGCTGAATACGGGTAGCACTGTCGAGGGTGGTCGCTGCAAAGCTGACCAGAAACACGCCCATGATTGCAAGAGCGATATTTGAAGGGATACCGTAACTGGCCATCAGGTTAGCGGAGCCTTCAACAAACGCACCCAGCTTTGCGCCGAGTCCGGCTGCGGATGCCCATGATGCGTAGTGGGTGGTGAAGGCTGCGGTTCCGGTCAGGAACTGACCATCAGCAGTATGCTTTCCAAGCCCAAGTCCAGCGCCGACAGCTACGATGACGAGGATAGACAATGCAGCTTCCATAAGCATGGAACCGTAACCGATCATACGGGAATCGCGCTCGGTTTCGCACTGCTTGGCGGAAGTACCGGAGCTTACCAGAGAATGGAAACCGGAAATAGCGCCACAAGCGATAATAACAAACAGGAAGGGCAGCATCGGCGGAGCACCCTGCGGTGCAAGGTCGAGAGCCGGGGCAACGAATGTGGGATGAGCCACAACAGCGCCGATTACCAACAGAATCAGGGCTACAAAGAGCTGGTGCCCGTTAATGTAGTCGCGAGGCTGCAACAAGGCGGTAACCGGAAGAATGGATGCGATAAATGCGTAAACCAGCATTATCAAAGTCCAGACCACGATCGGGTTCATGCCTGCAATAGCTGGCATTTTGAAGGGCAGGTAAACACCGACCACAACAAATGCGTACATGGCAATAAGGGCAATGATGGACCAGACAGTATGGTCCGCGCCTTTTTTATACATAAGCCAGCCAAGGCCGACAGCAATGGGGACCTCACTCCATACCGGAACAACCGCGGCGGGGTACATATTAAAAAGGATAGCGATAATCAGTGCAAAAACAGCGATAACGATCAGCAGCTCAAAAAAGATGATGATCAGAAACAAAGAACGCACACGATTGTTAAGCAACCCGGCTGCAAGATCGCCCACAGAACGGCCCTGATTGCGCAGGCTGACGACAAGGGAACCAAAATCATGAACAGCCCCCATGAAGATGGCACCGAAGAAAACCCAAAGAACAGCGGGGACCCAACCCCAGATAATAGCAATTGCGGGACCTACGATGGGACCAAGTCCGGCAATGGAAGTAAAATGGTGCCCGAAGAGCACTTCTTTTTTAGTAGGAACAAAGTCTTTACCGTCCTCGAGTTCGCAGCTGGGACAAACCTTGTTCTCATCAATCTGAAAAATCTTTTTTGCCAGAAATTTGCCATAGGTATGATACGCAACAATATACCCCACAAAGCAAAGACCGGCGATAACGAGTGAGTTCACCTCAATACCTCCAAAGAAAAAAGAACCAATACAGGCAGAAAGACCCGATGTCTTCCCGCAACCACACACTTTACGAGCACCCTGCCTTAAAAACCCTTTCCGGATTCAGCCCGCCCGTTGTCAGAAGACAACCTTATATGCTGAACCAGGCCCCCTCGGGACGGCAGTGGGTACTCATAATAATTTTAGGATTCTACTACCTAAATTATTTCAGCATGAATTACCAGTTCCCTTTTAAAAATACCGTAACCACAACCGTTTGCAATTTCACAATTCAAAATAACGCATGTGATATTAACGATTAACCTGCAACAAGTTCACCGAAAATCGTTTTTACGCAAATAATGCGGCCACAATTTAATTGCAGAATCATTGCAACGCCTCTTAAGTGCCTTCCACTACATCAACCTTGGCAAAAGCAGGCTCATGCAACGGGATAAGTATGTCTGCCATTTCTTTGACTTTAAGCATGATGTCGTAAGCTTTATAGGTATTGACCGAAGTCCCCGGAGGAATAACCTCCATCTCCATGCCCCGTACTTCTGGCGGAGGATTGAAGTTCTCCATAATCACACAAAATCCGGTAATAGCTGCCAGCCCGCCTTCGGTATCAATCAGGACAGTCATGCCGCCCGGTGTATGGACAGGGGTATGCATCATACGTATGCCGGGAACCACCTCGTAATCACCATCAACGGCCACTATTTGCCCAGCCTCCTCCACATCCTCCACATAATCCTCCAAATAGCGGAAATCCAGCGGATGCGGATCATGCACATGATCAAGCTCCTTACGATGTACGTAGAATTTAGCGTTGGTGCATTTGTAATCATTCTCACAATGGTCATTGTGCAAATGGGTATGGACAACTATGTCGATGTCTTCAGGCTTGAGACCGAATTTTTCCAGACCGTCTTCGAAAGTGTGTATTTTGC
Source organism: Maridesulfovibrio sp. (assembly GCF_963666665.1). Classification (NCBI taxonomy): domain Bacteria; kingdom Pseudomonadati; phylum Thermodesulfobacteriota; class Desulfovibrionia; order Desulfovibrionales; family Desulfovibrionaceae; genus Maridesulfovibrio; species Maridesulfovibrio sp. Next base: position 869,003 of record NZ_OY762999.1, on the reverse strand, counting down.
CGCCGAGATCAGCTTCGCGATCCTCGGAAATGATAGGCTGCATCTCTCCGGTATCAACAAGAATCTTCTTGTCACCGCCTTCCAGATACCAGCTATAAATAGGAATGATGTATGGCTGACCGTAATCATGCTGATAGGTCATCATACCTTTGTCGAATCTCTTCGTACCTACAACGATGGGATGAATTCTGTACTTGGACATATTTCCTCCTTATCCAGTTATCCATATCGGACAGTTTTCCGCCTGAATCTGCAAAGTTTAAGCAGCGTGAATCTTAGGTCATTTTACAGGCAATTGTAAAATTCAAACGAGATCTACAGTCAACGAGATAAGTGAAAAGTCTAACAATCAATTCTAAAAACGAATTTGTATTTTCTAAAAGTAATCATAATGTAAAATAAATTCAACTGAAGAAATTACTATAACATACTATTTTATATAATTTTATTAAATATATTGTGAAATTTTTATCAAAAGATTGAGCTCCATAGAGTTTTTTGAAGCGCAATTAATGTGAAAAAATGTTATTTTTTTCTTTATCCCAAAAACGTTTGTTTATTTTTTCACAGACCCATAAAAAGAGTGTAAGTTAAAAACTACCGGGCAATCACAGCACATTTATTATTTAAACCTAAATAGAAGGAAGTGAGGAGGTCACCATGACTTACAAAGAGATTCAAGAACTGCTGATGAAGGAAATGAGACTTTATCATTACCCTGTAGCCGTTAAATATTTCTTCGATCAGGCTGAAGTGGACGAATTCAAGGAAAAAGCGGATTTCCATGTTCCGCTCAAGCCCATGACCTTCTGCCAGTGGGAAATAGCAGCCCGCATGAAAGGCCAGACCGTATACTCCGATGTTGAAGGCCTTGGTTGCGGCAACGCAAAATACGCTTTCGCATGGAAGGAACTGGATGAAGGTGAAATCAAAGGTCACTCCAAATATGTTGTAGATATGGAGCAGGCTGAAAAATTCGTACTCAGCAAACCCCGCATGAAAGAAGGCCTCATCGGTATTGCTGTGGCACCTCTCGGTTCCATCGACGGCATCTTCGAACCTGACGTAGTTCACTTCTACTGTGACAACATGCAGGCTTACCACTTTGCAGTTGACTACGCAGCAGCCACCGACACCCATCCCCTGCGCCCGAACATCACCATGAACTCCTCCGCTTGCGCAGGCTGCGTGTACACCTACAACGAGCAGGAATTCAACATGGTCTGTGCATGTTCCGGCAGCTACAACGCCGGTAAAACCGAACGCGGCGAAATCAACGTCATGATTCCCGGCACCAAGTTCAAAAAAATGGTTCAGAGACTTGTGGACCGCATGGAAATCGCAAGTTCCTCCATCACCAAGCCCGGCGATGGCTTCCCCGGTCAGGATGTCTGCAAGAACTGTCCTCTGATTATTTTCAAGAAAGAAAAATAGTAAAAGCAAAAAAGCTATCCCCGGACACTGCAAGGCCCGGGGATAGCACAAATAGGAATGAAGGCGCTGTTCCTGTTCAATCTGAATCTGATAGGGTCTCCGGCTGCTGCAACAGCCGGTAAGGAAGCAGAAAGCAGACACAGCAAAACCAACTTTCGATCAAGGAGATACACTATGTTTAAATCACGCAAAAGCCTTTTGATCATGGCTATCGCGGCACTGGCAGTGGTGGCCTATATCCAGCCCGCCTTTGCAGACCGTCTCGCAGATGCCATCAGCGCAACCCCCAAAGGTGCTGAAGCAGGCCAAATCAACTCTGAACTCGCTCCCGGCTTCCTCGGAATCCCCGGTGGCCCCAGCGTTAACCTCGTAATCGGCTTCGTATGGGCAATCTGGGTAGGTTGGATTTTCTCCACCGTCGGCGCATTCGGCGGTATCATGGCCGGTGTAGGTCACATCACCATTTACGGTTTCGGTAACTACGCATCTACCTTCAAAAAGACCTCTCCGGTCATGAACAAACTGGTAACCGACTCCATCCGCGTATCTAACCAGTGGCTGGTTGGTACTTCCGCGGCAATGTCCTCTTTCAACTACTACAAGATGGGCCGTCTGGTTCTGCCGCTGGGTCTTTCCCTCGCCGCAGGTTCCATTGCCGGTTCCTACCTTGTTCCCTGGCTTACAGCCGGTAAAATCTCCCTGAAATCCTACATCGGATTCTTCGGTCTCTTTGTTCTGGCTCTTGGCTGCTACCTGTTCTACGAAACCACTCCCAAAGGACAGGCTGGCAAAAAGCAGGCTAAAGAAGCAGCAAAGGCATTCGAAGCTTCCATCAAAGAAGAAAAAGAAGGCGCAAAAGTTGATACCGCAGCCATGGGTGTTAAGGTTGTCAGCTTCTCCATGACCAAGTGCGTATTCACCTTCTACGGCGTTGAATTCTCTTTCAACCCCCTTATCCCCGTAGTCGGCGGTTTCATCATCGCAGCACTTGCTTCCTTCCTCGGCGTGGGCGGCGGATTCCTGCTCGTGCCCTTCCTGACCAGTGTTGCCGGCCTGCCCATGTACCTCGTTGCAGGTACCTCCGCACTGGCCGTACTCGTAGGTATGACCACCTCCGTCTTCACCTACATGGTTGTTAAAGATACCCCCGTGTTCTGGCCCCTCATCGGTGTTGAACTCCTCGGTATCCTCGTGGGTTCCTTTATCGGCCCCCGTACTTCCAAGTACATTCCGGACGTATGGCTCAAGCGACTCTTCGTCGTACTGGCTCTGTACGTAGGTATCCGTTACTCGTCCAAGGGATTCCTCGGCTACAGCCTCCTGCCTCCGTTCTAAGACTTTGTCCCTGACGTCCAGAGGGGAAAACTTTTGCAAAAGTTCTCCCCTCTGGACTCCCCTTTCAAAATCTTTTAACCGGCTTCGCTTCATCGTAATTCAAAACGGGGTTTAATTTATGTTCGAGTCAATTCATCCCATCATAGACAGCCTGCTTATCGCACCTTACCGCATTGGTTTACCTGCCCTTGCGGCTTTTTGGCTTGGTACTGCGGTGGTGGCCCTGTGGTGTACTATTGTCGGAGAAATATCCATGAGCCTGATCTACATCTGGAACAGGGAGTATTACACTGACTTGAACCGCGAAATGACCCGCATGAACAATATTTCTATTGAAGCGATTCGCCATAAACAAAAAGACACCTTCAAATCTGCCAATAAATGGGCCAATGAATATTTCGGCAAAGTCTTCTTTTCCCATGCCGCACTCTTTGCAGTTTCACTCTGGCCCGTACCTTTTGCCATGGCTTGGCTCCAGAGCAGATTCTCCGGCATAGATATCCACACTGTACCCTTCACCAAATTTTCACTCGGCTATCCTTTCGTTTTTATTTTATCTTATATTATTGTACGCTATGGTTTCTCCAAGATAAGACCATTTATACCAGTACTCAAAAAAATTGACGACTTGAGAGCGGAAGACGCAAAAAGGGCCGGAGAACTCACTTCATGGGACGAACTTGCGCAGATTCCTGAAGAAAAAAAGGAAACTGCAAGCGGTAACAGCCTTGAAAGCAGGGCTTAATCATGAACAGAATTCTCACCGGGAAAGGCGCTCCTCTCTCGAGGGAGAATTCATGTTCAAGCTCAAATATACTCTCCCGGCAATATTCCTGTTGGCTGGAGCCGCAATATACTTCTTCGGTTCACAACCTGAAGAAAAAATTGTGCGCGTGGACATGTCCATTCGTGAAGAAGTACGCGTACCGGAACCCCGCCCGGCCATAACTTATGCCTACTTACCCCAGTATTCACACCGGGTTTCATATTTAAGGCACAGCAAACTAATCGACTACCTCTCCCGCGAGTCCGGTTTTACAATTCGTCAGGTCTTTCCTGATACATTTGAAGAACATCGCCGCATGGTCAAAGACGGCGAAATCGATATTTCCTTCTCCAACCCCATGACCTACGTAAGCATCGCCAAAAGCGGTGCTCGTGCTTTTGCGCGAATCATCGAACCGTCCGGCAGCCCTACATTCAGGGGACAGATTATCACCCGCAAAGATAACCGGGCCATCACAAGACTAAAAGACTGCATCGGAAAAACATGGATCGCCGTGGACCCTCTTTCCGCAGGCGGATACCTTTTCCCATTGGGGCTTTTTCTCAAAAATGGAATCAAAGAATCTGATTTCAAAGAAATCTCATTTGCCCCCGGACCGGGTGGTAAACAGGAAAAAGCGGTCCTCGCAGTCTATGCCGGTAAATACGATTTTGCCTCCATCCGTGAAGGAACCCTCAATGTTGTTCGCGATAAAATTAATATTGATAAAATCAGGATAGTTGCGGAAACCGAACCCTTTCCGGGCTGGGTCTATGCGGCCCGTAAAGGATTGTCGGATAAAATAGTTGATAAGATAAAATACTGCATGTTCCGTATGTCCATGGATGACCCGGAACAGGCCGCGATTCTATATCAGGCAGGGATGAGAGGAATAATTCCTGCTCAGGACAGCGATTACGATACAGTAAGAAAGCTTACGGAAGAATTAGGACTGAACATTGATTACGGACAATAGGGAGGCTAGAATGATAGAAATTTTCTCCCGGCTTAAATTCCGGACAAAGATCAATCTCGGACTGACCTTAATTGTTGCCTTTACCTCGCTGATCATTGCAATTTTCGTCATTCGAATGTCCTCTGATGCTCTCATTGAGCAATCCCGCAAACGGGGTGAAGTACTCGCTGGGAATCTGGCCATGCGTGCGGAAAACCCTTTGCTTTCAGTTGATTTGCTGAACCTTGGCTCTATGGTCAATGAACTGAAAAAAGCCGATGATGAAATCGTCTACGCATTCATCATGGATGACCGGAATCGGGTGCTAGCTAACACCTTCAGTGAAGGCTTCCCAATTCAACTTAAGGATGCCAATCAAGGCGAGAATAACAAAATCAGCGTAGTGACCATCGATACAGGCAAAAAACGCATTTTCGACTTTGCCGCCCCGATTTTTCTCAGCGATAAAAAGCTAGGGACAGTCCGCATCGGCCTTTCGCGAAGCGGAATCCATGCTGTGGTTCAAAACCTTATTTTCGCAATTTTTGCCCTGACCGGAGCGGTTCTTTTACTTGCAGTGCTTATCTCTACCCAGTTTGCGAGGCATTTAACCTTCCGTCTCGGCTCATTGCAAAAACATGCTGAAGACATCGTTGCCACTCACCTTGGTCCCAGCCTGCGCAAAGAAGAAAACAGAAACATAAAATTTACAGACCGATTCAAACGAGCCATAACGCATGCCCCGAAAGGGGACGAAATTCAGGAATTGACAGATACATTCGATGCCATGGGCATGAGCCTTGCCTGCCATATTGAAGATCTCCAGATCACTGAAGCGGACTTGACCAGACAGAAAGAGCTGCTCAAGACCATCATCAATGTTTCTCCGGACTTTGTTTCACTGCTGGGACCGCAACTCACCTATCTCGCCGTAAACAAAAGCTATGCCGAGCATCTGGGGCATACGGAAGACGACATCATAGGACTGACCGATCAGGATCTCTATCCAGAGGAAATCGCAGCAGCGCGCATGGAAGAAGCACGCATGATCCTTGAAACCGGACGCATAGTGAACAAAGAGACCCGCGAACCGGAAACAGACGAATCACCTGCACGCTGGTTCCACACTATCCGTGTCCCCGTTCATGGTCAGAGCAATAATATTATCGGCGTACTCTCTACAGCCCGTGAAATAACCGAGCTAAAAAATTATCAGGCACAGCTGATCCAATCCCAAAAAATGGAATCAATCGGCAAACTTGCCGGAGGTGTTGCACATGAGATCAACACACCGCTAGGAATTATCCTCGGCTATGCCCAGCTGTTGCAGGAAGATCTCAAGCCAGAGGACCAAATATCCAAGGATTTGGAAATCATAGAAAAACAGGCCCGGGTATGCCGTAAAATTGTTGCCGACCTTCTCGGATTTTCCCGCCAGAATGAGAGTGAAAAAATAACCATGTGCTTCAACAATTCCATTCTGGAGGTGGTGCAGTTAGTCAGCCACACTTTCAAACTGGAACAGGTTGAAATTTCAACAGATCTTGATGACCGTTTCCCCATAATCCACGGAGACCCCGAAAAGCTGAAACAGGTCTGGCTGAACCTGCTTTCCAATGCACTGGAAGCAATTGATGAAAAAGGACGCATCCACATCTCAACAAAGCTCGATACGGATTCCATGACCATCACAGCAGTCTTCGCAGACAGCGGACATGGAGTAGAACCGAAGAATATTAATGCCATTTTCGACCCCTTCTACTCCACAAAACCTGTGGGCAAAGGGACAGGATTGGGCCTTTCCGTATCTTTCGGAATAATTAAAGACCATGGCGGCACAATTAAAGCAGTCAGCCCTCTTCCACGAGTCTTGCGCCGCAAGCTGGATCTGCCCGAAAACGCAGGACCCGGCACTTTGTTCGAAGTTACCCTGCCTCTTGATGAACTCTCTGAAGAGTAACTTAGGGTTTTATAAACACAACCACTTGTGATATGATTCACTATTATGAAATTCAGACACGTATTCAACCATTGGACCTACGAGACCTTCCCACCCGGACGGTTGCTCCGACGAAGGTACAACTCTTTCAAGAAACTCATGGAACTTGAGGAAGAGTGCCTTAAAGCTATCTCGCACATCGAAGATATCGGTTTCGGTTTGACCGTCACAGACTGGGCATACGTGGAAAAACAGGCATCCGATCTGGGTATCAATATCCGAATCATGCTTGAACACTTGCAGGACATGAACCCTGTGCGCTTCATGGACATCATGGATTACTACAACAAGATCAATTTCTACGTGCGCATGGCTGTAACCGTACCTGATCCAGAAATTTCAAAACCATTTACCTTTCCCCTCGAAGATGCCATCGACTATGAATTCAAAGCCGGGGCCTGTGCCGCCGACCTCGCTCGGCTGAAGCAGGCCGGCGTGCCTGTTCTGGACGGCATGGTCATCGGTTCCGATGTTTACAACTACTTCATTGAAGCCAACAACCTGCGTATTGCCATTGATGAAATTTTGGAATCAGCAGTAACAACTGGAATAACAGACCTGAATATAATTTCCCGGACCATCATTGATCGCTTTATGCAGGGAGTAATGCCTGAAACAATTGCTACTGAAATAGAAATTGCCGCCCTTGAAACTTCACGCGGAAGCGGCAACCTGAGTCTGACCGCATCCTCCACACCGGAAGGAAGCCTCTATGCCCTGCCCGAAAGCTGGTGCACCATATCTCCTGTTCCAGTGCAAAATATTGTCGAAGCCTGGAAAAAAGCGGTCACCTGTAAATTTACTGCGGAATCCATCAAGGCCCGTATTGAATCCGGCTATGCAGACCGCGAAAGCCCTGCCTCGGTCATTATCCAGCCCATGAAGGATATTCATGATTCAGGAGTAATTGAAACCCTGCACGAATCATCCTACCTGCCGCCTAAAGACAGGGAAAGCGGTTGCTCTGCAATTTTCAGCCACAATTCCACAACTCCTTTCCTGATTTCAAGGAGGGAAAAGCAAAGGATCATCTCACGGCCGGAGAAATCACCGCTATCCACCCACTCGGCAAAAACAATCGCATCTCTGGGTAAAAAAGCAGAAGAAATTTTCGACGCTCCGCAAAAATGCCACTGGATCACCGACCTGCGCAACAGGGTCATGATCACATCAGCCCGCTCCTACCCTTTTCAAGGGGAAAAGGAGACTGTGCGTATCAAGCAGGCCCTTTCCTACATCGCCAACCTGAATATTTCCCCTCGCAACACGGAAATGTTCCTGCCGGAAAAAAGCCGCTCCATGTATGATCTGGTGCGCTTTGCCAATGAAAAAGGCATTGAGGAAATGTTCTCGCTGGTCAGTAAAAAAGGATTGGGTATCGATGGCGCGAAACACCTGAAGGCACGCCAGCCCATTTCCGTAACAGTACTTAACCTTGCGGACGGCCTGTTCAGTACTGCAGCCGGTAAGATGGATATTTCACCGGATGACATCAAATCCGCTCCCATGTGGGCGCTCTGGTTCGGCCTTGGGGCAGATCGCGCAGGTTGGGATGGAGACAACAGCATTGAAGGCTACGCCATCCTTTCACGAACCTACATGAACATCACCCTGAAATCGGAAAAAGACCTGACCGAAGTGGATGCTGTCTGCGATCCTGATGCACAGGCCAACCACATCAACTTCCGTTTCAAAGGCGGCAGTGGAAGTCCGGAACAGCGCATAGCAAGAATCAGGTTTATCAACACCACCTTGAAGTCACAAGGATTCGCTACAAATCATCAAGGGGATATGATTGAAGCCAGATTTAAGGGAGGCAGGGAACCGGAAATTCAAAAATTGCTGGCGACAACAGGACATTTGATAGCCCACATCGGCACCCATCATCCGGTAGTAAAAGAAGAGGAAAATGCCGATCAGGTAGCGGCAAGATTTATTTCGGGACTTGGTTAAAAGATATTCAATTTAACTTTTAACCTGCGATTTCTTATGAATCTGGACCAGAAAATGGACCAGCTTATCTTCTATCTCGCGATCATCCACATATTCGATGATCATTTCCTTGGCTTCTTCAAGGTCATACTCATTAAGAAGCTCGCGCAAACGCATGCGCAATTGTGCTTTCTCACGCTTTATCTGCAAATCTTCCAGAATATCAGTAACGTAATCAAAATCTTTCTTGGCGAGAGCTTTACGGAAATTAGTCCGCACAAAATGGGAATAAAAACGACTTGAAATACCGGAAAGAAGCGTACCCAGCCAGACACCTATAACCAGCGTTACAAGGTCAGCAGCCCTTTCCTTGGCAATATTCATCCACTCGTAGAAGTCACGATCACGCAGTAGATCCTGTGTCTTACGCATTTCAAGAACCATGCGCTTGGCTACCGGGTTATTCTTATTGATATCCAAAGCCTTACGAAACTGGGCCTCAGCCAGTTCCAGATCACCCATCTTAAAATAAGCCCGCCCGAGCAGGCTGTATAGCCAGTCCGAGCGGGGGTGAGTCTTCAAACTTTGTTCAAGGCTGGAAACCGCAAGCTCATAGTCACCGCGGTCAATCAATTCCTGTCCCATCCTGCCACAGGAGACTTCTGACTCAAGTGAAACCTGCGAAACAGTATCGGCACGACACTCAATGATGCCGATCATTACGGTCAGGGTAAGAATAACGCATACCAACCAGATAATTCTTTCTGTTCTATTCATTAAGAGCCTTACTCATATGCCGAGCATCCCTAGGATTAATATATTCATCTTAGACCAGCGCAAACCTACCAAAGTTGTTTGACGCTGCTGCCCGGATAATAGAATTTCAAAATGTGATCGTACTTCTTGGTTTTACCCAATTCCGCAGCTCCCCACTGCGAATATCCTACACCATGACCCCAACCACGGCCTTTGAATGTATAATAATCTCCCGTCTTGTCAATCTCCAACAGAATATCAGGCAACTTCAAAACACGTGAACTTCCAAGGGTAGTCCGTGTCCGCAAATCCCGGTGGCCGGAACCGTAGTTGATACGTACTTTGACAATCCTGCCGGACGGTCCCTTTTCAAGAGATTTTATGGAACGGATACCGGGAACGGAGATACCGATTTTCTTAAGCTTGGCTTCAATATCCTTACTGCTGTACTTCTTAGTCCATGAAGCCATCTTTCCCTTCAGGCTGGCTGAATCTTTCTGGGCAATAAGATAATCCTTACCTGCACCGAATATCGCCTTGGCGTCAGCGGTAAAGCCCCCGCTGTTGGCCGTATACTGGGAAAGAATCGGTTTCTCCTTATAAAGCATAACCTGACCGCTGGTCTGTTTCACAGCCTTGTCAGTACGCTTATCTTCACGATCCACCCCTCCGTACATCTGATCATAGGTATCCGCGTAAACATCATAAAACAAGTGCGTGCGGTGCTCCTTCTGGTAGTAGGCATAAGTCCTCGCGGCAACAGCCTGAGCTTTCAAAGTCTCAGCCGGCCATGAGGCATAGGACTCCGCCGGAACAACTGAACGCAAATAATCTTCTATCTCGATAATATTGAGAATCAGCAATTTACCCTTGCGGATACTAACATCGATAATTCCGCGCACCTTCTTGGAGTCCGATCCGTAACTGACTTTAAGAGCTCCGTTGGACTTGAACTTAATCCTAGTGGCGCTAACCACTTTGCCGTCAAGAGTCAGCTGCTTGCCGGAAAGACCTACCTTGTACTTGCGCCCGCAGCCAAGTTCATCAGTGCAAATTTTATCCTTACCCGATCCCGTAGTTACGGTCATAGACGTTACATTACGGCTTAAACAAACCCTTAACGTCGGTTCTGCGCCTACCTTTGAAGGTATTTTTTCATCGGGCTTCTCATCAGGCTTTTGCTCCGGTTCCTGATCTACCATCTGATCCTGCTTGGCCTTCATGGAAGAGATCACAGCCTCGGCCTGATACTTGAATTTACCCTTGGGGAAATAACGCAGATACTGCCTGAACACAGATTCGGCACGGTCATACCTGTTCATCTGATAATAGAGAAAACCAAGACGATAAAGCGCTGTGTCAGCATAATCCGGATAGTTGCGGCCCACCATACGGTAAACATCGGCAGCCTTTTCCGGGGCATCAAGAAATGTGGATAACACCATGGCCTTGCCGAACATTGCATTAACCCGGGTCTTAGCTACAGGGGAATAGTCAACAGCCGTATCGTATTGCTCAAGCGCCTCAAAATACTTACCGATATCAATCAGATAACTGGCATAGTTAATATGCCACTGGGCCTGAGCCTGATCTTCCAGCTCAATGGGGGAATATTCGCGGGCCTGAACGCTAACCGGAATCAAAAGCATCAAAAGCAGAACCGGAAGAAAAACATTGTGCAATTTATTAAATTTATTTTTCATCATTTTTATCCTTAATTTTATCTTCACCTGCTTTTTCTTCATCAATATCAATCGGTGCGGACTCAGTCGGAACCGCCAGATGATCAAGGTAATCCTTCATATAAAGCAAGTTACTGTCTGACGGACTAAGCAGCAGGGCCTTATCCAAGACCTGCCTGGCCTGCTTGATATCACCTTTATTCAGCAGATAGCGCACATTAAGCTGGTGCAACCGGACGTCATACGGAAACTTAGATATACCTTCATCCAAAATTTCGGATAGAGCAACTTCATCTCCCAAAGCCAGCAAAGTGTAAGAAAGATAAAGATATATATCACGGTCATCCTTCATCTTCACAGCTTTAATCAAAACCTGATAAGCATCACCGTAGTGCTGGCTGTGAAATGCATTCACACCAAACGCCTTGAGTTCGGCAAATTTTTTCTCACGTAATTCAGGAGTAATTTCCTTGTCGTCAATAAGCACTACCCTGCGACCATGAGGATACGGGGCATCAAGGATGGATTTAACAAGAATATCTCCCTGCAGCTTCAATTTCTCAACCGAAGCCGATCCAAAATAGTTATCGCTGACCACAAGCTTACCTGCAGCAACAATATTGCGCTCATTATCAAAGATATTGTTATCCTTGATCTCTACGCTGCCGCCTTTGAAATCAATTCCTTGAGTGCAATTGGTTATGCTTGAACGGACAACAGAACCGTTACCTGCACATAGAACCAGTCCCTGCCTTACTCCGGAAATACGCAATCCCTTAAAATCATAGCTACCTGTTTCAGTCACAGCCACCGCATATTCACCACCACGGAATGAAGATGACCTGATTTCAGTATATCCACCCGTAGAAGTAACAGTCTTGCTGAACCCGTTGAATTCACACTGGGAAAACAACGCCTTACCACCGGACAAAACTTGTACTCCCACAGTTGAATTGGATTCCAAACGTACCGGGGCACTAATTTCACCTATGGATTCAAGTTCACCGAAAACATCAATCCGGCCTTTGTTCTCAAAACGTATCTTTGTCCCCGACTGGAGGGTGAATTTCGAACCTTCGGGAATAGTCACCGGAAATCCGATCCGGTAATTACCCTTGACCAAAACACCACTCAATTCACCGAAAAGCTCACGCTCATCGAACTGAGGCATGACCACCTTGGTAATTCCATTCAAAGGCGAAAGGTTTCCGGCTTTATCCTTGATACGAACCCGATAATATACAGCTGTCCCCTGCATCACATCAGGATCAGCAAATTCAGGATTCCTTGTCTGGGCAACAGTTTCAAATTCACCAACAGGATCGTTACCCTTTTCAACCACAAATTCTTCAAGATCAGGGGCAGAAGGCACCAGCCAATTAAGTTTAACGCCGTCACGTCCGGTCTGATATTCTATTGTCTCCAGAACCGGAGGAAGCACACCATCAAGTGATATAAGCGAACCTGATTCAATCCAAAGCCTGTCTACTCCGTTAGCCTTGCGCATTTTAACCATCAAAGGTTCATTGGCTGCTTTATCTCCCTCCGAAACAACATAAAAACCTTCGTAAACACCCTGTGAAATCTGCGGCAAAGGTATATTCTTCTTAAAATCTCCAATACTGAAAGAACACGTCAGACCCGGCTCAGCATCAACACGAACCGCTACCCGCTGGCCAACTCCGAAAAACAGATTATCCACGTTGGTATCAACTGCGATTACTTCCGGGAGCTTCGGTCCCTTGGGGCAATCAGGCAGCACCTGCGCCATATTCCATGCCCAATCATAAACAACCATACGCATCTGACGCCTGATAGGATCGGAAAAGACTTCCTCCACAATGGTCCCGGCAAGACCGATAACACCGGTAGGAACGGAAATCCTGCGCTTCGAGGCACTATCACGCCATTTGCCAACCAGAGTGCCGGCAGCATTATACATCATAACTTCCGCATCCAGTTGGAAGAGATCAAAAGCCAAAGCCTTGATCATATCCGCGCTGTAAATATCGGTCTTAACGATGCCGTCCGCATTGAGAAGCTTACAAAGCTCCACATCACTCATCTTGCGCCAGCCGTCATCCCGTCCCAGTTCAGCAAGGGCGTTATCCACCACATCCTTCTGCAAGGGCATGAATCCCTTACCTGCCAACTGGTTGGTAATTGCCGCACGGGCAATATCCGCAACAAACAAGCGATCATCATCAAGCACCAGCACGGATTTATGCTCTGTGGAATTCTCGGAATGCTTGAGGTACTCAGCAGGCAAGACCGCAATTTTATACGGAATCGCCTCTTCCTCGGTATACTGCACTGCCTGCGTGGTCTTCTTGGCAAAACAACTTCCCAGCAGGAGTACTGCCAGCAGTAAAAATAATATGGAACTATGCTTGTTAATCATGGCTATGACTTTAACTTCCTGTCTACGTTAAAGGAATTGACCGTACCTAGCACGGAACGGACCTTCCCCTCCAGTTGCAAATGCTTGTCGGCAATAGAATACGCCCCCCCGCCCCAAGCCTGCAATTGCCGCCCGCTAAGGTTGAATGAATTAATCAGCAGCTTTCTGCCGCTTAAAGCCGCACTCATCCGGGCGGTGGTAAAATTAAGTCCCTCCCCGCCTTCAGGGTTGAACGAAACAGCGTCCAACAGATCAATAAAGAATCCCAGCCGAGGATCGAGGTTGGCAAGGTTAAATATCTGCAACCCATCAATCTTCGCAGAAGCCTCCCCTCGTACGGACTGAACCAGCTCATCAGCATCACCGCCCTGCATGAACATATTAGCATTAAGATATATTTTACCGCGCAGGGAAATTGATAGATCCTTTGCAAAACAGGCTATCAGGCTGGGCAGGCTGGTGCCGCGTCCTTTCACATTGCATTGTGCTGCAAGCTGATCCTGCGCCAACACAACATCTGCATTCAAATTAAGATGAAAAAGCTTACCGCTGGCCTTGAGCAAGGCTCGTTCGTTACCGGAATGAACAAAGATGGCAACATCGCTGAACGGCCAGTCATTGTAATAAAAACGACGAATGGCAGCCTTACCGCTGATATCGCGGCCAAGTAACGCCTCAAAATTAAATTTTTCTTTTACATCAGACGTGTTATCGCCATCGTCCTTTTGGGGAATACGGATACTTAAAGATTTTATCTGCGCCTCATATCCGGTCAGCTGATTCTGGGGGGTATTGAAATAACCGGAAGCTGAAATTTGTATTTCCTTATGGCTAAACTGGGTATCAAACACAGTCCGCAAAGGATTTTTTTTTTCAGCCTCGCAAGTAATTATGTAGTCGAAGAGTGAAAAATCACTGGCCTCGGCCTTGAACCGGACCTGTTTCATATCAACAGGAAAAGTCAACGATGCTTGCGCGTTAAAGGTCCCCCCGGTTGCGGAAGCAACATTAAAGCTCCGCACAGAAACAACCGGTTTGCCATCTTTAAGTTCAACATCAGCATCAATCTCGGAAATACTCAGTTCCTGCTTTTTGCCGTCCAAAGACTCCAGCACCAGCACCAAGTCCTTGGCGCTTACTGTCATCTTACCTGATAGCCCCTTGTTGGCGACACTACTGGGAGGAGTATGCAGTGCAAGAGACTTAAAAATTAACGTACCTTTCGGCTTGATAGACTTCAGCTTGGCAGACTCGCAGAGAGAACGTGTTGCATTACGGCCCCGTTCACTCTTTTGGGCCATGGCGTAAAGCTCTCCGGCATCAACCTGAGCTTCATCAAGGGTGACCTGAAAAGTACCGCCCTGCCCCATTTGCAAGGACAAACCCTTGCCGCTGGTGGAATCAAGTATCAGTCCACCAGCCTTAATATTCATGGTTCCTGCGGCACTGTCCACGCTGAAATCAAGATCGGTTGTCTCAAACCTTCCGGCTTCGGCCAATTCCGGAATGGTGGAATTGGACATATAGCCGAATCCGGTAAGAAAACCCAAAAAGGATGCCGGATCTATTGAACATTCTGTAGCTTGAAGATTTAATTTCAGCGGAGAGGTGGATGCCATATCCAGACGACCGGAAAACTTGAATCCCAGCTCGGCAATAGAAGCACTGCGCACATTAAAGGCAAACCCGCTGCTCTCCTTTTCCACGCTGGCAGAAACAGTAAGAGGTTTTGCCTGATAGCTGTTAGTCAGCTGCAGCCTGCCGGAAACAACATCAATCTTATCTGGAAATATGGCAGGAATTTCCAGCGTACCGGAAGAAGACTTCCCACCATCTCGATGAGCAAGAGCATTCACATCCGGTTCCTGCAGGACAACATGCCTAAGCTTAATCTCACCACTGAGCAGACTGGGGATATCGGGAAAAATTTCCAATTGCGGAATACGGACTGTATCCATACCACTCTGAACACGCAGGTTGGTTACGCGAAGGGAAGGAAGGGGGGAGTAATGGAGCTCAATGTCCTCCATTACCACCCCCATATTGGTCATATCAGAAAGCAGTTTCTGTGCGGCTTCCACAAAATGAACCCTTACCAGCACCATGGAACCGACCATAAGCACGATCGCAATAATTCCGCCAATTAGGAGTCCCTTCTTGTGCATCATCACAGATACCGCCTTGTTACTCTACTTAAGAACGAATACTACCCTTGCCTGAGCCAGCAGGTTATACTTCTGGTCATAGGCAAATACAGTAGATGCATCGTCAACGCTGACCACAGCATCAGTTACGTTTTGCACGGTCTTGCCCTTAAGCACCATGGGAGACTTGCTGCCCCATGATTCGAGGAGGGCACGGGCCTTTTGCAGGTCAGTTGTGTAACCACCGCAGCCCCTTTCAATCAGGACCTGATTAAGAACCTTGGAAGGATCAAAAAGAACTTCATTCTTTTCAGTCAGGATACGGTTTACCAGCGCGGGCTTGAAGTCAAAATCACGCACATCGACAATTATACCGTCAACCGGGGTAGCCACTGCTTCCTGTATTTTTTCGGATGCAGGTTCAGTGGTCTGGACCGGAACTTCCACTTTTTCGACAACTTCACTAGGAGCTTCAACCTTTGCTACGACTTCTTCTTTCTTTTCTTCCACCGCAGGAACAACAATTTCCGGAAGGGTTTCAGGCTTGAATGCCGGGATATCACGAACTTTCAAGGCCTCAGGCTCTTTGAGAATAATTTCATCAAAGGCACTGTACACGGAATCGTGACCGTGGAGGTTCAACCGCAGGCAAACCCTTGCATAACCTTCTGTGCGGTCAAATGATTCACCGCAAGGGACAGCACCACGCAAGGTGCCTTCAACAGTGGTCCTGACCTTTTCACTTGTCAGCATTCCATCACGCACTGTGGTTTGTCCGCTCAAGCGCAGCCCCTGAAAGATTTCAAGCATCCTTCTCTGGGCAACCACTTCGGCAGCGCGTTTAGCCCGATAACGGCTCTGTCCGGCTTCGGACTCACCGATTACCTGAATGTACCCTTTCTGGAAAACTTCATCCTGATTCACCACCTCGACAATCTTTTCCCCGGCAACAGCGGAGCCGGCAAAAAGCACTACCGCTGTCAGGGCTAGCAATAATTTTTTCACATTATCCTCCACTGTTAGTAAATATTCATAATGTTACGCAGACGCATCAGGGAAAGGATGAGATCTGCGCCATCCATGTTGGCATCAGGACGGAAAGCACCGGACAGGTCGGTTTCCATCAGGTTACGGTTAACTACGGTAACTATGGCATTGTACCATGCATCAGTGGGCTCCACGTCAGGATAGAGCGACTTTTTCTGCCCCATATACTGGGTAGACATTGAATCATCGCCGGTCAGCTTAATAAGCACATCTTCCAGCACAAAAGCCAATTCCTTGCGGGTCATGGGCTTCTTGGGATGGAAAAGATAGGCGCGGGTCTGCTCGTCGTAAGTGGGTTCGAGTCCCCGGACATGCCATTTAAGGACAGTCATAATTTCCGGCTCAAACATATGCCCTACAACATCTGCGGGAGTGAATTCGGCCTTTTTATCATCACCGGGAACAGGAATGCGTCCTGCAAAAAGCCTGTCCAGATGGAGCTCATCCACCAGCAATGCAGCAACGTCAGCCCGGTCGACCTCTTCCTTTACAGCAATCTGCTTGGCAACGTCGGTCAGGGTGTAGTTACTCATGGCCCGCAGAATCTTCTGAGCACGGTTGTAAAGTGCATTTGCCTTATCGTGCCACTTGCCCGGAGAAGCTGAAAGAACTACCCCCAGCACATCTTCAGCCTTACGGAATTCACCGCCCTTGAAATAGGCCTCACCCATGAAATAGTGTACGGCCTCAGTCTGTCGGTAATAAGGAAGGTCTTCTTCCACCACATACTTAAGCATGAGCTTAGCATCGGCGTAAAGATCCTCAGCTCTCTGCAGCCATCCGCGAGTGGTAATGTGACTGTAAACACGGATTCCCGTCACGTAGACACTGAATTTCTGTGATCTGTCACGCCTTGCCTCACGCACAGCCTTATCAAACTGGTCAATGGCTCTTTCTGCATCAACAGCGCTGTATTCAGCATCGCTTTCAGCCTCGGCACGCATGGCATATACAAGAGCCTTGCCTGCAATAGCAGGAGCATATTCGTCATCAAGAGCAACAGCCCGCTCAAAACGGACAAAAGCCTTATCCGGCAAGCCTTGATCTATCAGTTCCATCCCCATCAGATAATGATGGGCCGGGTTATCTTCAATAGACATGGGTGAGACCTTTTTTCCGCATCCCGCAAGGGAGAGAATCAAAAGCAGGCCCGAGAGAAATATCAAATATTTTTTCATCCGGTTATCCTCCATACATTAGAATCCTTCAGGATTCTGCCAACGGAATTTTAAATTCCTGCCATCCATTTTGCTCTGGAATTTCTCCACTCCCACATTTTTCAATGCGGTGGAAACACGCTTAAGCAGATTTTCTGCGCGCAAGGTAGACCAGTAGGTCACTTCCATATTCTGACCGTTCTGGCGCTTAACTTCCTTACGCACAAACCCGGGCACATCCTCAAGGGCCGTGCCGATATGAGAAAGTTCGGGAAAACCAATGAAAGTCAACGTGTAACGAAAGCCCTTGCCTCGATCCAGCTCGGATTCCATCTGCTCAAGCAACTCCCGGGCAATCCTTACCGAGGCCCAATAAGCCTCTGGCTCAGCTGCATCAACAGCCCTGTTGTAGACTTCAGCAGGCTTACCGGAAAGGCTCACATATTTTTCAATGGGTCTGCGCACTTCTGCGATCTTGAGCCCGTCAGAGATTCTAACACAGGTCAAATGCATGACAGGGTTAGCATCCCTAGGCAATTCTAGATCAACAGTGACTACGTAGTCAGCCTTGAGCTGCCTGTTGAATCTTGCGGCCTTTTTGAGATTCATTGAGCCTTCAATCTCACTGTACTTGGCTCGGGACATGGGCCAGTCGATCACCTCAAACTGAAATTTATTCCCGAAAGTACGTGAAACAGCATGCACAAGTTCATTCATTGACTGAGGAGGAACGGAATTGAATCCGGCCCCGGAACCGAAAATGAGCAACCTCGGCAGGCCGGACATTTTCTGCAGAATGGCAAGGGTGGTGTAGTCGGAATACATAAGCTTGCTATCAACAACGGCATCTACAGTAATACTGTAACCGTCATCAGTAGCCCCTTCCCTCAACACCTTGTAAGAAGAGATATACCCTTTAGAATGGCTGGCAATCTCGTCACGGACCAGCACCCCGGACTCAACAAGAGAGTCAGAGGCTACAGCCGTGCCGATCTGCATTTCAACAGCAGTGCGCAAAGCAGAATTAAGCGCCTGCTGACGGTCAACTCCATCACCGGTAGCCTCCACAGCTAACGCTGTGGAGGCAGCCAGCAATATTGCAAGCGAAATGGCAACCACTTGAGAGTACAGTTTTGCTAAGGACATACAGACCTCATCTTTTTGCGGCAGAAGAAACTACCATTCACTGTTACTCTGCTTTCTACGCTGCTTCACCCGATGCTGCTTAACGATCTTCACCTCATTACCGGAAATGTAAACACGTCCAGTCATGTTCAGCTTTCTGAGCATACGAACAACATTACGCTTCAAGTGAGCGGAATCAATGGAAGACTTGTACCACAATTCATGATGGGAAGAGGTATTCAGAGCGTTGGTCTTGGGTCTGTGGCTGTCGTATCCGGTGAAGATAGTAATGTAATCTTCAACATCGAGCATATCATCATCGCTGAAACCATCAAAAACAAGATTCCATTCGACGAGACGGCCACCGGAACCGATACCTGAACCACCTCCGGCACCGCTACCGGAAGCGCCGCCATCACCATCAGAATAGCTCTCGCCTTCAGGATGATACTGACCAAGGCGGTCTGCAAGTACTGCCCCTACGTCAGAACCGATAATTTTAGACAGCTTACCTACTGCCTCAAGAACGTCGTTGCGGCTGTATGGCTGGGGCACGAGCTGGTATTGCTGAGGTTCGGCCTCAAAGTTACCCATTCTGGAACCATCCCATACGGACAGAAGACGTCCCTCAACACGGGCAGTAACCCTGACGCTGTTCTGGTTGGTCTTAGCATTGGGGTAAATGCTGAAAATACAAAGAACATCGATACCGGCATCCTTGGCAATCTGGATAAGCTCGGCATCGTCGCGTCTGGTACGTCCCTGAACATGAGTCATATGGGTCAGGGCTGTTTCGTCTTTAACATCAAAGCCGAGATTTATCATCTCGTTGGAAATAGCATTAATTACACGTTTAAAAACTCTAGAGCTGCGGGGAACAGTATCCGGATCAACATCCTCTCCGACAATCATAACTCTCGGCAGATCAGTAGCCAAAGCCATGGAAGGTGCTACAAAAAAGCAGACTATGGCTATGAGAAGCAGTATTGGTTTCCTCATGTCACTCTCCTTGAAAATGTGTGGTTACATCATTTTGCCCGATTCCCGATGTTCGGACAGATTCTATAAAACAAATCCTCAATCATATCCCGGATTCGGGAATGGTTGTCCCAGCCTAAGTTAACATAACTATAATTAGTAATTATACTATATTACACAACTTATGCAACATAATTAAATTTTCCGTTCAAGTCGCACACACGCATAGATTTATTTTAAGAATATGCCTGAAATATTACAATAAACATTACCGAAAGTTATATCTATTATTTATCCTGATTCCGCCAGCATACTCGATCATGATGAACGTGTGCATATTGAAAAACACCCTACTTTATGTATACCACAGACAAACAATCTTTATCTACGTTTTTTATAATGAAACCATGAGTAGGTAAAAGCGAGGGGAAAAATAGATCCAAACACCCCACGCACCCATATCAAAAGGAATCTGAACCGGCAGACGCATATTAACACCTAAAATAAAGGTTTTTCCTGATGAAACCCAAAAAGACTAATACAGCGACTAAAACATGGGAAATGATGCAATGTTCCCGGGATGTGCTTGGCGCAACCTGCATGCAGAAAATTTTTTCAAGGGGCCAGAGCCAGATCAACCGCTACTGCTCATCACCACACCATGAAGACCACCAACGAAATCCGCTGGACAGGCTCCACCTGCTCTTCAGTAAACTTGAAGAAGAGGGAGAAAAGGAACTTGTTATCGCCGCACTGAACCACCTGTGCAGTTCAATCGGATACAGAGTAGAAGAACAGCAGAAAATCGTCCCCGACAAATTGACCGTTGAAGAAGAGTGCCTTGATGACTATCCGGAAAAAGTTGAATTGGACAGGCTGATTGCTATAAACGCCGCCCCGGAACTTGTCCGCAGGCAGGGTGAACATACCTGCCGGGAAATTATGGAAACAGTGACGAGTTACGAGAATCACCGTAAAAAGAATGCATAAGAAAAACCCCGTGCTGAATGAACTCAGGACGGGGTTAAATTTTTTAATGAAGTTCTTTTACTAGTTCTTCATGTTCACAAACTGGAAAGGCATATCGAGATCTGAATCCCTGACCAGAGCAATAACGGCCTGCAGGTCATCAAGTTTCTTGCCGGTAACACGCACCTGCTCATCCTGAATAGCAGCCTGAACCTTGAGTTTGCTGGCTTTGATCATTTTTACGATCTTTTTAGCAGTATCCTTATCGATCCCTTCCTTCAATTTAATTTCCTGCTTGAGCTGAGCGTTGGAAGTAGGCTCGACTTTACCGAAATCAAGAGATCTATGATCAACCTTACGTCTGGTGAAATGAGTGATCATCATGTCCTTAACGGCCTTGATTTTCATTTCATCGCCGGTAACAAGACTGATGGTATTTGTCTTTTTATTCAGAACAATTTCAGTATTCACCCCGCGGAAATCGTAACGGGTTTCAATTTCTTTAAGTACGTTGTTTACAGCGTTATCAACTTCCTGTGCGTCGATCTGGCTGACAATATCAAAAGATGGCATTGTATATCCTCCATAATATAATTATCTGTTTGAAGTCGCCCGTAATCTAACAATCGGCGAGACATAGTCAAGTCCTACACCCCGCATAGTTCAAGATTTCAGGGCTTCACCTACGGATGTGTATATATCAAAAATGGTGTTAAGCTTAGTAAGCTTGAATATCTGTTCTACCTTAGGATGCAATCCGGCAATCAAAAGGCGTCCGCCTTTAGGCATATAATTCATAATGGGAATCAATCCGGCAAGGCCGCATGAATCCATAAAGAGCACAGTAGAAAGATCAAGCACAAAGTTACTGTCTCCTTCATTCACTAAAGAAGACACATGCTCCTGCAACTCTGAAGAATTAGCTGCATCAACCCTGCTTTCACCTATACGCAGAATGACAAAGTCCCCGACCCTTTCATGAGACAAAATCATAATCTGCTCCTCGACAATTTATGGAATTACCCTACATTCCATTGCTGCATAAAAGAACTGTCAATTCATAGCATTACAATGTATCAAAGCACTATCTAATAATTTTTATCACCCCAAGCAAGAGAGGGCAACAGCTATGTATATACTGAATTTAAGCTACATTAAGCCTTTAGAAAACATTGATGCATTACTGGAAGAACACATCAAATTCCTTGAAAAATATTACAAAAAAGGACTTTTCATAGCTTCAGGGCGTAAAGTTCCGCGCACCGGGGGAATAATTCTCACTAAAAATATTGGGCTTGAACAACTGGAAAAAGCCATCAACGAAGATCCGTTCAAACGGGAAGGGGTTGCCGAATACGAAATCATTCAATTTATCCCCACCATGATGGCAGATGGTTATGAAATTTTAAAAGAAACTCTTTGATATAAAAAAGGGCCGGAACTAACTATGCCCGGCCCTGCAAATATCCAAAAAAGCTCTAAATCAATCTGCAAGCACTACTTCGGCAACCAGCAGATCACTATCATTTAAACGATTGTGCTTGTCATTCCACTCATCCATGAACCGCAAACAATCTTCACCGGTTATCGGCCTGCTGAAGTAATAGCCCTGAAAACAGGTTCCACCGAGCTTCCTCAAACTTCTTAATTGCTCTGCATTTTCAACGCCTTCAACAACAACCTTCATTTCAATATTTCGGCAAAGTTCAAGTATGCTCGCGACGATATGCCTGTTCACATCGTTTAAAGAACCGAATGTAAGAGATCGGTCAATCTTAACCTTATCAATGGGCAGTTCCCGCAGATAACGCAAGGAAGTATGCCCCATTCCAAAATCATCAATTGAAATACGAATTCCTAACTCGCGCAGCCGGTTAAGATTTTGAAGTTCCTTCCCACTGGTTGACATGGCAACGGATTCTGTAATTTCTATCTCAAGACAATACGGCGGAACTCCGGCAGACCTCAAACAACCAAGGACTTCAGCTTCAAGTTCATTCGCCCGGAATAATGATGGAGGGAAATTAACAGAAACAAAAAGATGGTATCCGAACCTTTCCTGCCAGACCGCCAGTTGATTGCACGATTCCCTGAGAACAAAATAACTCAACTCATCAATACAATTCATATCCTCAGCCAAGGCAACCACCACTTCCGGGGAAATATGACCATATGCCGGATGATTCCAACGAATTAGTGCCTCAACTCCCAAAATTTCTCCGGCATCGTCATCTATCTGCGGCTGAAAAACCATATACAACTGTTCTTCAGTCCTAAGAGCGCGGACAAGATCAGAAGCTAACGATCTGGCCACAAAGCCTTCAAATCCCGGCAAACCAACACATTTAAATCCTATTGAAGCATCTTCTCCCCGGGCGGCAACAATGATTTCATTCATTCCCCGGTCATACTGTTTTTTCATCACCCGGTCGGAGATCAACACAAAAGGCATATACAGTCCTACACCGACTCCCAGAATAAATACCTGCAGCCAAACCCCGGCCCATGTTCCTGTCGACAGATAACCATTCAAAAATACCGGCGTCGTCCAATGAACAGCATGAACAATATAAGGCACAAGACCTAGAGCTGTTGCTGCATAGGCAAGACAGTAAGCGATTGAAGGAATAAGAAGAAAAGGAATTGCATAAACCGGATTAAGAACCAAAGGGATACCGAATAACAAAGGTTCATTAACATTAAACAGGCAAACCAAAAGAGCCAGCTGTGAAATTCTTTTGGTCCCTGAATCCCGCCCTTTCAGAAAAATAGCTATCAACAGACTCATGGTCAGCCCCGAACCGCCGATCATCGTAAAGTTATCCAAGAATCCTTTAGTAAGAATATGTGTGGGTGCCATCCCGGATTGAATATTTATGATATTTGCAGCCAGATTGTCTGCTAAAACAGTACTATCAAAAAAAGAAAGGGAATTCGGGCCATGTGCTCCGAAAAACCAAAGCAACTGCGATGTTATCGTATAAAAAAGCCCATTTAAAAAATCAGAATCGCTAAGGCTTACAACAACAAGCACTGCTTTACGATACAATTCACTTAAACTACTATAGCCACTAAACAAAATAATCTGCTTTAACAGCACAAAAACAAGAATAACTGCAACACAAGCAGGAATCAGAGAAAGTATTTCCCTTGAAAAAATATCATACCCAGACCCGGAGACTTCAAGCCTGAATCGAAACTGAATAAATTTATGTAGAAGATAACAGGAGAAGGAAGAAACGAAAAATGCCTGAGCAATCCCCTTACCCAATGAAGCAATATCAGCAAAGGATTTGAAATCAATATCACCGTGCAATACAAAAAAACATGACAGCGATATAACTATAAATAGATTAGGACTTACATATTCACCTGAATATTCTTTGTTATGAATCAGCCCGAAATTGTAGCTCATGCTACACAGCAAAACGAGAGCAGCAACTCCGTATGTGCCGCTTACAACATCCTGCAAAAGCTTTGTAAATGTAGCGGAAAAAATTCCGGAATCCTTCAAAAAAGGAAAATTAAGTAAACAAAGAAAAACAGCCCCAACAACGATAAGCGGGAAAACCTGCAACTGACTCCGCTGCAGCACCCGAAAGAAAACCCGTGACCCTATCCAATCCAGCCGCCGACCTAGAGTAGATATAACCAAACTGTCGGCATCAACTAACCAACTTAATTTATTCATCAAGTATTCTGCCATGAACTGCTATGTATAATTTAAACTCTCTCCTCACTCCATTATGAATTCATAGACACAATTAAGAGCAAAATCAACTTCAACCAAACATGAATACCCACTTACTCAATTTTTCCTATTAAAAACTCCCCCAGTTTCTTATCAGTATCGCTAATATGTGTAACCAGCCAATCACTCAAATAATTCAAGATATCCATAGTTAAGACGCAAGTTCCGTCAACACATCCACTCTCAACTTCCTTGACCTTATTAATAAATTCTTGATGCTTGAGCTTATGGGCTGGAGCTTCAGGATATTCAAATTCGTCCATATATTTTTCTTCAGTGCCAAAATGATCTACTGAATACCTGCGCATACCCTCAATAACCTCTATCACGTGAGGCTGATCACTTTCCCCGGAGATAAGCAGGTCATAAACATGATTTACCATGGACACCAACCCCTTATGCTGCTCATCAATCTCAATAACACCGACCGATAGAGAATCACTCCACTTCAACATTGACATATAGCACCTCCAAAACTATTTTTCCTTGCGTAAATAAGGTGTTGCATCTTCTACATCACATTGTTCGGGTGATAGGAACTTTTCAGCATATTCCATAAAGACATTTTTACGTAAAAAGACTTCCATAACATCTCCATCAATATGCTGATCATTTCGCATAAAGGTCATTATCTTTAGTGCCTCAGACAGCTTCTTTGCTTTCTTGTAAGGTCTGTCGGATGCTGTTAGCGCTTCGAAGATGTCAGCTATCGCCAATATCCTTGTCTCAACAGACAGGCTGCCTATATCCTTCTTCAAAGGATAACCGGTTCCGATCAACGTTTCATGATGCCCGGTGGCAATCTCAGTAACCCTCTTAAGATGCTTCGGGAACGGAATCTGTGAAAGCATATCAAGCCCGCTAAGCATATGTGCGTTAATCTTGAACCGTTCTTCGTCGGTAAGAGTTCCCCGCGAAATCATCAGATTATACAACTCCCCACGGTTGTATTCATTTTCAGGAATATCAAGCGGATTGCCCAACGCATCCTTGAAATGGTCATATTGGTTTGTTCTGAGAATGATATGCTCAGGATTATCCATAAGCAGTTTCTCCCATACAGGAAGTTCAGTGACAGAGTCCCCCATACGCTCAAGCTCGAAATGCCCAACCCCTAACCGCTTATCGAAATAGCGTAACCACTTCCGTTCACCGATTTCGGCCAAACGTTCCTTACGCTCATCTGACATAAATTCACCGCCGATATTACACTCGGCCAGAAAGGCAAAATCATCTTCCAATTGTTGAATCTCAACATCCAACTCTTCTTTCAACTCATCCTGATTACCACCATTGGCAAGCTTGCGGTAATATTCAATTTCAGCATCACGCCGCAAAACCTCAAATCTCATCCGCACTTCATGAATTCGGTCGTAAATAGTCTCTAATTTTGTTGCCTTATCAACCACATATTCCGGTGTGGTCACTTTACCGCAATCATGCAACCAACCGGCAACCCACAACTCCCGCCACTCTTCGTCTGTCTCCACACGAAAATTCTTCAACGGCCCTGAATCCATATCATGTACCGCCTTGGTCAACATCTCCGCCAGAACCGGAACTCGTGTACAATGCCCGCCTGTATAAGGAGACTTGGCATCAATAGAAGCAGCAATGACCTTGATAAATGCATCAAACAATTCTTCCAGTGAATTAACAAGCTTGCTATTATCCAATGCAATTGCAGCCTGGGCAATAAGCGACCCCAGCAAATCTTCCAGACCGTCTTCGAAAAGATCGCAGTCCCTGGAATTAAACAACTGTATAACACCTAGTATTTCATCACTTCTCGTAATGACCGGAACGGTTATCATTGAATGAATATGTCCACGCTCCGGTTCGTGATCCAACCCGGTAGGAAACAATGATAGTTCTACACCTTTTACATTGAGAATCTCGCGTTTGTTGTAGGCTTCACAGGCATACCACAACACTGAATCCTTGCTTACAAAATCAATAATTTCCGGGATTACCATTACTCTGGATACCGGATTTTCCGAAAGTCCACCAAGAACAAAACTTAATGAATCAAGCGAGAGCAGCTCAACTGCCAGCTTATTCCCTTCCATCAAATACATTACTCCACCATCCGCCTCCGCAAGATCACGAGCTGAGTCAAAAATTAATGAGACAAGTTTTTCCAGCTCCTTTTCCGAAGAGAGAGCGAGACCGCAGGAAACAAGTTTTTCCAGCTTTTCCTGTGTAGCTATGAGGTTGGCAGTTTTATCACGGATGGTTTCCTTCATAAGAAGGCCGGCCTTACCCAGAGTATCAAGTTCTTTTATCTGTGAATTAATGGGAGGGGATTCGGAAAAATCAAAATTCTGCACTTTCTTAGCTTCACGCAATAAAACTTCCATGACTCTGGTTCCCCTGCGGGCAATATATACTGAAGCAAAAGACAGCACCAAAAGAAGAATTGCAGAACTATATATGATTCTAGTCGACATTCTGGAGATATGCCCTGTCACATCACTTACCGGTGCAGCTGCCGCAACAACCAATTGCAAGCCGCTATTCCCGTATATCGGAGTAAGGCTTGCCATATAATCCTGACCGTCTGCACCCTCAAAAAATGTACAACATGTTCTGCCTTCTTCTGGGATAGAGATATGGCGGGCCACGCACCGGACAGTATTATCAGGAAATGAAACCGCCATGGGGAGCTGTAAATTGCTCCCGGCCACGGCCCAGTTTTTATTGGGATATGCAACCATGCGATTATCATCATCCATAATCCAAAGCAGGCCATGGTTGCTGACATGCTGTTTTGCAAGCATACTGCCCAGTTGGTTAAGGGAAATATCCAACCCAAAAACTCCCGTGCCATCCCCAAGGGTTCTTGCACAGGTAATCCCCGGCATTCCGGAACTGCTGAAAACATAAGGTGATGTAAAAACCGTTCCACATGAAAATAGAGCCTGCCTATACCATGGCCGTTTTCGGGGATCATATGAAGAGGTATCAAAACGTTCGCCAAGCAGGTGTTGAGAAGAATCGAAATACCGCCAACGCTGCTCCCCCCCTTCACTTTCATTCACGCTAAGCAGTCGTTCTATATATGCACATCCTTCCGGGGCCTTATACTTTGAGAGAATCTTCTCGGTCCCGCGTGGAGCAATAACCTGATAAAATGCACCGTTATCATAGCCGATATATGCAGACATCAATTGGTTGTTTGAGTCGAGCATAATCTTCAAAGCCTTAAACTTATTGTTAAACGACGCCTCTCCCATACTGGACACGTTCCCGCCAAGGGTTGCCCCGCCCACATTAGCGAGAACAACAACAGGTTCAATATATGCATCTAGTTTTGCGGCAGTCTTATCAGTTATTTCCTCAAAATATTCCTCAGCCGACTCGATCGCGGCCTGATCAGACTGACTCTTAACTATAATTATAATTGTCCCAGTGGTTAAAAGACATGTTCCAACAAGCAGACAACAAATAATAAATGCAATCGACCATTTCCGCTCCATATCCTCTCCCTTTCTTCTCCATGCAGAACACATCACAGAACAAATCTTCCACCCTCAAAGGGTTAACACTATAACAAATATAAAACAACGAGGGTAAAATAAAAAAACCGTGCGTATTTTTATAACGCACGGTTAATCTGTAATCAGCAATTATGTAAATTTATTCTACTTCAATGAATTAATTCTGTTTGTTAATTTTCTGAATTCAGTCTTCATTTCAATATTCTGAAAAACAACCAGATCAGGAGTTTGCAGCTCTGAAATGCGATCCAGCATGGCATTGGCATCCTTCATCAAGGCAATCAAACTGTGCGCACCTTGAACAGTCTCAAAGGTGTTGAGGGCCACCTCATATTCATGGGAAATACCGGATTTTGCGTCCGCAACACGTTTTTTATTCTTACTTAGATAGTCAGCATACATCTTAGCTGTTCTAACAGTCAGCCCTTGAGCTGCCAGGTTCGTCTTGTATATGCTCCGGTACTTTGCAGGCTCACTGTTTATCTTCTCTACAGTTCTCTGAATCAACTCTTCCTGTTTCTTTATTATCTCGGCGATACGGACCAGATACACATCATCTATTCTCTGCTCATAGTTATCATAAAGGTTAAGCAGAATACGCAGCAACAAGGTATGCATGCCATAATACCGCTTGGCCATTTCAATATTTTCATTTGCTTCAGCTGTGAGCCTCTGCAATTCCGAAGTAATCAACTTAACATTATTAAATACTGAAATGAGACGCACATCATCATCCCCGGTAACACTGTAAACAAGAGTTTCCACCTGTTCACGGTCAACCTTCATCCCGAATTCCTGCATCTCGCTAAGCAACTGATCAATCAAGCCTTCAATACGCTTATCGTTTTCTTCCTCTTGGATTTCAAGGTCTCTGATTTCCGAATCAATGGAATCGGCATCCTTTTTCCAGACTTCCCATTTTTTAACCTTCTTAGGTGCGGCAATCCGCTCAGTTTTAAGTTCAGCCGCCCGCTCACGGCAAGACCTTGAGTCATCCTGCAATTTCCTAATGGCAGTCTTGGATTCCGACATTCCTGAAATCCCTAAAATCTCGATACATTCATCCAGCAAATCATTAATTTTATTATCTACACTACCCTTGTCTGTTTCCAATGGGTTCCAAGAGGAATCAGGCACATTAGCCCGCAAATCAAGCCCTGAAACAGCCTCAGAGAGCAGAGGGTGAACCTCTCCCCATACATCTTCAAGAGAAGATGCCGAAGCATAATTCACGCAACAAAATACAATCACAACCAAGTAACAAAGAACTCTCACCAGTCTCCACCTCTAAATACAAATACTGAATAGTTTGAGACATAAACATAACACCTTACAAACGCAGGTGTCATGCATTAAATGCAAAACTAAAATGCTTCACTGCAAGACTCTAAAACTGCAACTTTACCTTTTCATTTCAATAAAATGTGAATTTTTTCCCATTTATAAACCGAAAATCATATAATACTATAATTTAGCCCTTCACTTCTGGACATATACTCAGCAGAGGCATATAAAACCCGCCGAAGGATAGTGGAATTACATCCACCTCTACATACTGATATCTGCGACACAGCCCCGGACCACCACCAGAACACAGGCCCTTCGGCAGTGCCCTACCTCCGGCTTCAAGCTATACGCAATTCCCGCGAACCATATCAACCACACCACAAATACGGGATATGCCGGAATTCAAACTTCAGTATTCATTGTTTTTACAGATCTAAGCGAATGGAGAGAAGCTATGACCCAATCATTGGCAAAGACTTTTGTGAACACCTTTCTGGGCCACGCCCCGATGTGGTACAAACTGGCTATTCTGGCCTTCCTGATCATCAACCCCATAATTATGGCCACCGTAGGACCTTTCGTAGCAGGCTGGGTTCTTATTGCGGAATTTATTTTCACCCTGACCATGGCTCTTAAATGCTACCCCCTTCCGGCAGGCGGACTGCTGGCAATGGAAGCAGTTCTCATCGGTCTGACCACCCCTGAAACCATCTATCAAGAAGCTCATCACAACTTTGAAGTAATTCTGCTGCTGATCTTCATGGTCGCTGGTATCTATTTTATGAAGGACTTCCTGCAGTTCACCTTTACCCGCATTCTGGTCAACGTTCGTTCTAAAAAGCTGATATCCCTACTCTTCTGCTTTGCCGGAGCATTCCTTTCCGCATTCCTTGACGCGCTGACCGTTACAGCTGTCATCATGGCTGTAGCTCTTGGATTCTACAGTGTTTACCACAAGTACGTTTCCAGCGGCGCAGACAAAGGCTCTCACAGCCTTGATTCCGACCTGCACCTCAAGGAAAAGAACCGTGAAGAACTTAAAGAATTCCGTGGTTTCCTGCGCAACCTGATGATGCACGGCGCTGTGGGTACCGCTCTCGGCGGCGTATGCACCCTCGTTGGTGAGCCCCAGAACCTGCTCATCGGGCACGAAATGGGCTGGCACTTCATCCCATTTGCAGTAAACGTAGCCCCCGTAACCATGCCGGTATTTGCAATCGGCATGCTGACCTGTCTCTTGGTCGAACAGTTCAAAATCTTCGGTTACGGTTTCACCCTCCCCGGCAACATTCGTTCCTTCCTCTTTGAAGAAGCAATGCGTCAGGAAAAACAGCAAGGGCAGGCAGGCAAGCTTAAACTGATCATTCAGGCCATCATCGGTGTCTGGTTGATTCTTGCGCTGGCATTCCACCTTGCCGCTGTCGGTATTGTCGGACTTTCCATTATCGTACTGCTTACCGCCTTCACCGGTGTCATTGAAGAAGGCCGCATCGGACCCGCATTTGAAGAGGCCCTGCCTTTCACAGCCCTGCTGGTTGTATTCTTTGCGGTAGTTGCTGTTATCCACTCTCAGGAGCTCTTCAAACCGATTATCTCGTACGTGCTTAGCATGCAGGGTCAGGCCCAGCTTATGGCCTACTACGCCGCAAACGGGCTACTCTCAGCAATCTCCGACAACGTATTCGTTGCCACTGTCTACATCTCCGAAACCAAGATGCATTTCGTACATGTACTTGATGCCATCCCCGGCATCGGTATGACCGGACAGGAATTGATGACTAAACTGACCGATCCCCACGCCGTACGTGCTGATATCATCGCATCACTGCCTCAGGCTGCAGGAGCACAGGTTCAGGCAGCCATGCACCAGTTCGACAAACTTGCTGTAGCAATCAACACCGGAACCAACATTCCTTCCGTTGCCACACCTAACGGACAGGCCGCATTCCTCTTCCTGCTGACCAGCGCACTGGCACCGGTCATCAGGCTTTCCTACGGCAGAATGGTTCTGCTGGCACTGCCCTACACCATCACCATGTCCATCACCGGACTGCTGGCTGTAGACTGGTTCCTGTAGACCATACTCATAAATAGCCTTAAAAAGCGGGTAACCTGAATCATCGGGTTACCCGCTTTTCTTTTGTCCATCTCTGGACATCAAAAAATAAAAAAACTAACCTCTACATGAAAATCGAAATCAACTACTATTTTCAGACACACTGGAGACTGCTTATGGACACAACTCTTGAAATCATCGGATACTTAAGATCAGACATAAAAACACGCGATAATGCCCCTAAGCAGGGCAGCGAGGGCGGAATTGAAGCTATAGTTGAAATAAATGAAAAGTACAAGGATGCACTGGAAGGATTAAAAACAGGAGATGAGATATTGCTTTTCTCCTGGCTCCACAAAGCAGACAGGAGTTATCAAAAGGTTCATCCGCGTGGCGATGAATCACGTCCAAAACGGGGCGTATTCTCAACCCGTTCCCCGGACCGGCCTAATCCTATCGGCCTGCATCCGGTGACCATCACCGCCATTGACGGCTGCAAAATAAAAGTCCGCCCTATGGAAGCCATAGACGGAACACCGCTGGTTGACATAAAAAACGCCCAACGCAAAAAATAGGACATACCACCATACCGGTAGCCACTAAATTAATAGCACCCACCATCCAGGTAGCCATTAAATTCATCAATATGAATTTAATATAAAATAAATCTAATTTATTTTAATGAGGACCACCATCCCACGGGGTCGGTTACAGAAAGACCGACCCCGCATGGGGTATTCCATCGATACAGGTATCGTGAAATCTCGGGTAGTTACTACCGGGGACGGTAAGTAATTCTGCCGCGAGTGAGATCGTAAGGAGAGAGCTCAACTGTAACTTTATCACCGGGCATAACTCTGATGCGGAATTTACGCATTTTGCCGGAGATGTGAGCCAGAACCTCATGACCGTTTTCAAGCTCTACGCGAAACATAGCGTTGGGGAGAGCTTCTTCAACAATACCATTAACTGCAATGCCTTCTTCTTTAGCCAAAACTTTTCCTCTTATTACTATTAGTTATCATAAAAAAAGCCCGCATACGCAACTGCGACAGCGGGCTTATTTTTCGATTTTCCCGGATAGGGGAATATCAAGACTGTCTTTAGGTACAAAATGGTTTCAGTGAGAATTACGTATTCTCACCAGCCCAAACGGGCTTTATACCAATTCGCAACAAATTACCAGCGTCTGGGACGTGGTTCGCGGGGACGAGCTTCGTTTACTTTCAGATTACGTCCGCCGAAGTCAGCACCATCGAGATTTTCAATAGCCTGAGTAGCGCCTTCATCTTCCATTTCAACAAAACCGAATCCGCGGGGGCGGCCAGTTTCACGGTCATTGATGAGTTTAACGGAAATTACTTCACCAAACTCTTCAAAAGCTGCCCTTACATCTTCCTCGGAAGAATTCCAAGGCAGATTACCCACGTAAATGTTCTTCGACATCTCAAAAAACTCCATAAAACGTTAAGACTTAAAACAACCCAGACAGCCGGTTCGAATCGAAATTCGTCACCACACTTTGCTACAGGCCAGAATTACGCCCCTAGCCCATAAACCATTCAACTAAATACCCATACAGACAATCTACGATATTCGGCTGAAATCCGGTATCCTATGTAGCCCCATACCTCAGTAAGGATAAAAGAGCAATAGGCCTGCGCAAAAAAGGTTATATAAGTTATACTTTTTTTACGCAGGCCTTAAATTATCAAAAAGAGCGACTACTTACTTCTTAAGCCAGCTCATCATTTTACGGAGTTCGCCACCAACCTGCTCGATCTGGTGCTCTTTACCGATGCGGCGCATAGCAGAGAAGTGAGCCTTGCCGGTCATATTCTCAGCGATGAATTCACGAGCAAATTCACCCTGCTGGATTTCCTTGAGGATCTTCTTCATTTCCTTACGGCTTTCAGCGTTGATAACGCGAGGACCGCGAGTCAGGTCACCGTACTCAGCAGTATCGGAAATGGAATCACGCATCTTGGCGAGACCGCCTTCGTAGATGAGGTCGATGATCAGCTTGCACTCGTGCAGGCATTCGAAATATGCTATTTCAGGCTTGTAACCGGCTTCTACGAGGGTTTCAAAACCGGCTTTGATCAGCTCGGAGAGACCGCCGCAGAGAACAGCCTGTTCACCGAAAAGGTCAGTTTCGGTTTCTTCACGGAAAGTGGTCTGCAGTACGCCGGAACGGGTTGCGCCGATACCTTTTGCGTAAGCAAGAGCGATATCAAAAGCTTTGCCGGAAGCATCCTGATCAACAGCGATAATAGCAGGAACAGCTCCGCCTTCAGTGTATGTGCGGCGTACGAGGTGACCGGGTCCTTTGGGAGCAGCCATGATAACGTCAACATCAGCAGGGGGAGTAATCTGTTCGAAATGAATGTTGAAACCGTGACCGAAAGCAAGGATGTTGCCGGGCTTCAGGTTGGGGGCGATGTCATTCTTGTAGACTTCAGCCTGAACCTGGTCGGGCAAAAGGATCATGATCAGATCGGCCTGTGCAGCAGCTTCAGCAGCGCTGACAGGTTCAAAACCGTGTTCCTTGGCAAGATCGTAGTTGGCGCCGCCGGGACGCTGACCTACAACAACTTTAACACCGGAATCACGAAGGTTCTGTGCGTGGGCGTGACCCTGACTACCGTAACCGATGATGGCAACTGTCTTATCTTTGAGCAGATTCAGATCAGCGTCATTTTCATAATAAACTTTCATTGCTTTCTCCTGATTTTTCTCTTTAATTCGGACACGAAACTCGCGAATAGCTTCCCGGCGGCTCGCCTTGAAAAAAAGCCAGCCGGAGGGCACTCCTGTGCCGAAATGTTGATGAAATTTTTTTACCTAAACTTGCAGGGCACGCTTCATAGCGACGGTGCCTGTACGGGCGATTTCCTTGATACCGAAACGAACGAGCATATTAATCAACGCTTCAATCTTGCCGTGGTCACCGGTAACTTCTATGGACAGCTCGTCCGGACTCACGTCTACCACTTTGCAACGGAAGATATCCACAATACGCAGAATCTCAGCTCGCTTGTTGTCTTCGGCATTAACCTTAAGGATGACCATCTCACGTTCAACAGCCTTGTGTTCCATCATATCCACAACCTTGATAACCGTAACCAGCTTACGCAGCTGTTTAACAATCTGTTCAACGATGTGTTCATCGCCGATGGTTGTGATGGTCATGTGGGAAACTCCCTCCTCTAGGGTGGGAGCAACGTTGAGGGATTCAATGTTGAATCCTCGCCCGCTGAACAGTCCTGCAACTCTGGAAAGAACCCCGGGCTCGTTTTCAACTGTCACGGATAAAGTATGTCTCATTACTTCCTCCTAAACGAGCAGCATGTCGGTTAATGAAGCACCGGCCGGGACCATGGGATACACGTTCTCTTCCGGATCTACACGGACATCGATGATGGTCGGCTTTCCGTTGGAGAAAGCTTCCTTGAGCACCGGTTCGAGGTCTTTTTCTTCAGTAATCCTGTACCCGGCAGCTCCGTATGCTTCGGCAAGTTTAACGAAGTCCGGCTGGGCATCCATGCAGGTTTCACAGTAGTTGCGATTGTAAAAAAGCTCCTGCCACTGGCGGACCATTCCGAGATAGCCGTTATTCAAGATAACAATTTTTACGGGAAGGTTGTTGCAGACAGCAGTCATCATTTCCTGAATATTCATCTGAATAGAACCGTCACCGGCAATATTCACCACAAGTTTGTCGGGGAAGGCCATCTGAGCACCGATAGCTGCAGGAAAACCGAAGCCCATGGTACCGAGACCACCTGATGAGAGGAAAGATTTGGAACGTTTAAACTTATAGAACTGAGCAGCCCACATCTGGTTCTGGCCTACTTCAGTAGCGACAATGGCTTCGCCGTTACTGATTTCGTAGACTTTCTCCACAACTCGTTGGGGCTTGATGTATTCGGTGTCGCCCTTATTATATCGCAGGGGATGAGTTTCTGACCATTCCTGAACCTGCCTGACCCATACAGCGTGGGCAACTTCCCAGTCCACGGAATCAAGGTTCGGTTCCATTTCACTCTTTAATGCAGACAGTGCGCTTTTACAGTCAGCGACCAGAGGCACGTGTACGGCTACGTTCTTCTGAATTGAGGTGGGGTCAATATCGATGTGAACAAGAGTGGCTTTGGGGGCAAAAGTGCTGACCTTACCGGTAACACGGTCATCGAACCTCGCCCCGATTGCCAGGACGAGGTCCGCGTTATTTATTGCCATGTTTGCGGCATAGGTGCCGTGCATTCCCAACATCCCCAGCCAAAGGGGATCATCTCCGGGAAAGGCGCCCAGCCCCATAAGGGTAGCGGTCACCGGAATGTTCAGACTCTGGGCGAGCCATGTTAATTCATCCTCAGCTCCAGAGCTGATAACCCCTCCGCCTGCATAAATCAAGGGTCTTTCTGCACCTTCGATTAATTTAGCGACTTTTTTAATCTGCCGCGCATGCGGTTTCAGATTGGGGTTGTAGCTTCGCAGCGACACATCTTCAGGCCATTCGAACTTGAATTTCTGCTGCATAATGTCCTTGGGCAAGTCGACCAGAACCGGCCCGGGACGTCCGGTACGGGCCAGATAGAAGGCCTGTCGGACAGTGTAGGCAAGATCTTTGATGTCCTTAACCAAGTAGTTATGCTTTGTGCAGGGTCGGGTGATTCCTACGATATCCACTTCCTGAAACGCATCGTTTCCGATCAATGGTGTGGGAACCTGCCCGGTGAAAATAACCACCGGGATCGAATCCATATACGCCGTTGCTATGCCGGTAACAGTGTTGGTCGCTCCGGGACCTGATGTCACGAGGCAGACTCCTACATCGCCGGTGGCGCGTGCATAGCCGTCCGCAGCATGGATTGCACCCTGTTCATGCCTTACAAGTATGTGCTTAAACGGATAATTGGGCAATTCGTCGTATATATCAATTACGGCTCCTCCAGGGAATCCGAATACGACGTCCACACCCTCCTTTTTCAGACATTCAAGAAATATCTGAGCTCCGGTGAGCTCCATGGCTACCCTCCCTTATTTATGCTTGTCGAGCAAAGCTTGCAGCTTTGTCTTTCCAGCGAGTTTTTTCTTTTTGAGTTCTTTGACCTCCTGAGTTTCAGTGTCACTCAGGTAGGACTTAGCTTCCATTTTATCGATGAGTTTCTTGAATTCGTTGTGCTGATTCCATAGAGCGTGAATCTCGCTATCCTGGCCCACTAGCTGCTCGATCAGTTCAATTTCTCTCTGTTCCATTTGAAACTCCTTTTTGCAATGGTTTGCAACTCAGGCGCTGGCAGGGATTATCCCAGCCCAGCGCGGTTCAACATCGGACTCCACCAGTAAAACCTTTTTACGGTTGGAATGCCCTGATGCAATGGAAATATTTCGCTTTTTAAGACCCAGACGGGTCGCGACAAATGCGGCAAGAGCCTTGTTGGCTTTGTTATCAACAGCGGGCGCGTTTATGCGCACACGAACGCTGTCCTGATACTCCCCGGTAATACCCTCATTTTTGGCGCCGGGTTGCACCCACACAGAGACCCTCCACGAACCGTGTCCGCAGGGCCTGATGTAAGATGGGAGTTCAGCTATAACTTCGCTCACTTGGCCTTCTTAAAGAATTTAAGTTTGGATTCGATGGCTTCGACTTTCTCAACTTCGGGATCACCTATCTCCAAAGTCTTGAGATGGGACTCAAGAAGAGCTTTCAACTCGACCTCAAAACGGGTTCTCTGCCGTTTCAATTCGTTGATATCCTCGTGAATCTGGGCAAGCCGGTTATGAGCCTGCTGCAAAATCACCTCAGCCCTTGAGTGGGCTTCATTGATGATAAGCTCGGCTTCTTTCCTTGCGGTAGCCTTAAGGTCATCCACCATCTTCTGGGTGGTCATCAGGGTATCGCGCAGTGTTTCTTCACGCTGGCGAAACTCAGTGATAGTGCTCTCACGACGGGAAACCATCTTCTGGAGCTGCTTTTTCTCGTCGGCAGAAGCCCCCAGAACCTCCGCGAGTTCGACCATAAGCTGGTCTACTTCACTCTTGGAGTATCCGAACAGCGACTTCGAGAATTTTTTATTAAGTAAGTCTATTTTTGAAAGACTCATGCCCACCTCCGGCATCTACATGCCATAAGCGAGTCTGGTGAGGTTGCCCACCAGAGCAATGTCGAGCATCTGGATGGCCAGAAGCACAACAATGGGTGAAAGATCAAAACCACCAATATTTACAAAGGGGAGATACTGCCGAACCTTGGCGAAAACAGGCTCAGTCACGCTACGTAAAAATCTGACAATCGGATTGTAGGGATCAGGATTGACCCAAGTAATCAGGGCGGAAATAATAACCACCCACATATAGAGATTAAGTACGAGCGAAAGGACCTTCGCCACGGCAAGAATCACGTAATCCATTTAACATACTCCTAACGGGCTGGACCGGAAGCGGCGGCTTCCGATCTTGACTATAAATTGGCACAGCAGGATTCAAGAATCAACTGTTTTTCCAAATTTAACTGAATTCTATTAAATATAAGAACATAGATCACAAAGAGCACACAGAAAAATCAAGCCCTGACAGCTCATTCATGTTCCTTCATACTAATTTAAATAAACTTTTGCTGACCGCAACCGCAACTGGACCAGACATCATTCCGGGCCTTTTCCAGCAGATTACATAAAGTCCAATAACTGTTCACATGCAAACGGGCATTAAGTGTAGGACTGCGATAAGCCCAGAATTCAACTCCGGCACGTTCTGCACAGCTCTCATCCACCCATGTATCACCGATATAAACCACTTCTTCAGGCTTCATCTTCCATTTATTAAGAATGTAATGAACGCCTTCAGGATGAGGCTTAGTGTTAGGCAGGGTCTGCGAAGTAACCATTGGCGCAAAGAAGCCCTCAATATCAAACATTTGCAAAACCAACGGAAGAGTATCAGTACGGTTTGTATTGATCCCCATACGGATATTATTGGTTCTCAGCCACTCAAGCAGACGGATAAGCCCTTCTTCTACTTTAATATAACTAATACCCTCCCTAAGTGAGGGATCAGAGCTGAAAACAAAGGCTTCTTCATGGAATTCTTCAGGCAGGATATGCTTCAAGGCTGCGGCATGAGTCAAAGCATGGACGGCTTTTTCTTCTTCGGCATCCATAAGATCAAGTCCAAACTTTTCCTTGAACTTGTTGTAGTACCACTTATTGGATTCAAAAGAATTGATCAAGACCCCGTCACAATCAAAAATCACACCCTTTATCTCTTTAACCACCTCAGGAGGAGTTACTGCACTGATATGTATGGATTCCATAGGATTTCTCCCTAAACTTCTTTCACTTTAAGAACTACGGTAAATTCCCGGGCAAGCCATGGTTTGTCTTCGGGCAATCCGGAAAGGTCCAGCAACTTCCACGCCTTTTCGCGGAGCACCAAAGCTTTCTCCTCCAACAGTCCTTCCTTTTCATAAAATTCAATATCAAGATCCTTCCAAAGAGAGACCGCATCAACATCTCCGGTTACCAAAACTGAATTTTCAGGCAACAGCAAGGCAAAACCTTCCAGCACCTTCTTCCACGGCAACTGAACGTCCCCGCCGCCCAGACCGGGCAAATTAGCCATAAGTCCCCCGAGAGCCATAGCCTTGCGGTCATCCTCGTTATCCACGTCCAAGCCGAGACTTTCACCAAATCCGGCCCATTTCTCACTCAATTTTTGTTCAAGGGACCCAAGTTCTAGATTCTTTTCTTCATAGGCATAACAAAGAGCCAGAACTACCTGATTCTGGATGCGTGCTTCTTCATCACTTTTATCCTCAACCTCAGGAGAGATACGGGAATTCAGCTCGTTCTGGATAGCGCTGGTTCTTTCACCGAACTGATCTCTATCGCTGGGCTGCGGGTTGGCAATAAACTTGAGCATATCGCCAAGGCTTTCACCGTAGCTGATGAAATCATCAACCATACGGCGGCAGGTCTGAGGTTCAACAGGCAGATTTTCAGGGCGGTAGACAAGCACATCCCCGTTAGCTTCCCTGTCAATACCCGGATCAAAAATCAAGGCACCCTCAACCTTTTCCCCCACCAACTCTTCATGCATTTGCGGAAAATATATCAGCACGGTAGAACTCCTTTTAGACCCAATTATTCTCTGAAATTTTATTTCTTATGCGGTTCGAAACGGCTGCAAACGCCCTCACATTCAGGCTGCTCAAAAAGACAAACTTCTTCATGCAGCGCTGCGCAGAAGGGAAAGCCCTCTTCGTCTCGCGGAACCATCTTGCGACACACAACTGTGGATTTCAAGTGTTCTTCTATTCTTTGTTCCCAAAGGTCACGAAAGGCCTGCTCGTCCAAATGAAAATTATCGGCCTGCAAAAGGAGTTTATCATACTTCCCTTCCAGATCCTTAAGAACCCGGCACCGCCATTCACGATTATACCCGGGATTAAGCATCTCTTCGTAAAGACACCTTCCATTTAGATAGAACCGGCACATACGGCCCGGCATCTTGGTTACCTTAGCCAAAAAACATCCCTCCGGGACAACACGGCCAGCGGCCTGAAACTGTTAAACATTCAACGTTTGAAGTATGTACGCATTGCGGCTTTGTAAAGATCAAAAAACATAAATTTTTCCGTGTCGTTCCGAGATAAGAAGTCATTCTTGACCAAAGAGCGAGGCACGTGTAAAAGTTCACTACCGTCTAGCATTGGAGGATAAAAATGTTCGGTTTAGGAATAACAGAAATTCTTTTAATTTTGGGTATTATCATCCTGATTTTCGGAGCTAAAAAACTTCCCGAAGTGGGTAGCGGTCTTGGCCGTGCAATTCAGAATTTTAAAAAGGCAAGCAGCGAATCTGAAGAAATTGACGTAACACCGTCAAAAGATAAGAACAAAGACGCTTAGTCTTTGCTGCCAGCTTGATTTATTTTGCAGGCCCCGCCTGCAACACCCCGGTTTGCTCTGCGAGCCGGGGTTTTATTTTATCCCGTTATCAAGAGCCTCAGCAAACATACCCAGCCCGCGCCTAAGATATATCGCTCCGGAAATAAAAGTAAAAACAGCAGTAATAATCTCTACTTCAGGATGCAGGAACCCCACATCCAATCCGAAAGCAAGTCCGGTCAAGACACTGAAAACGACCAAAAGTTGCAACGCTGTAGTTATTTTGCTGGACCAAAGAGGCTGAATCCTCTTTTCCACTTCTACACCGTAAAATTTCAGCAGGAAAAGTCCCCCGACAATGATCAGGTCACGGGAGACAGCAAGTACGGTCAGCCAGACAGGGACAAATTCTTGAGCAGAAAGGCAGATAAAGGAAGTTACCAGCAGAATTTTATCAGCCAGGGGATCAATCATGGCCCCGAATTCAGTGCGCTGTTTCATGACCCGAGCCAGAAAACCGTCCAGCCCATCTGAAATCCCGGCCACCATGAACAGCAGCCAAGCAGCAAGAAAATTGCCGTCAAGGTAAGTAATAACAAACCCCGGAGTAAGCAATATCCTGAAAATAGTGATCAGATTGGGTATGGTCCAGATTTTTCGGCTCTGCACGATCCTTCCTTTTTATTTTGCCTCCTCGAGTCCCTCCAGACTGAAAGTAAGCCCGCGGGGAGGCAGGTAGTCGTTTAAATACCCTCGCAGCACCCACTGGTCGGAAACTTCAAGGGACCAGCTTGCAGAAACAGCGGTGGGCTGCATTTCAACATCAAGTAACTCCACTTCCTGAACTGCGGAATCCCATGACTTAAGCTTACGCCCGAATTCACGTACTCCTTCTGGATTAAACCAGCCGCTGACAACCAGAACAGCCTTGGGATTCATGAGGGCTTCAATGTTTTCAGAACCGTAATACTTACCCCAGAGTTCACGCCAGACCCTTTCCATGCTGCTTCCGGAAGCAAACCATTTTCCACCGGAAGACTGCAGGTCACCGGTCCAACGATTCTTGGATGCATGCCGCACGGAAAGGACCGAGGCAGTCTTATTACTGTCAGCCACAGTCGCATTGCTCAGCCCGTAAAGAACAATCAACTCATTGATCTTCTCATTCTGTTCCAGCTGCCCCTCTTCATTGAGAGTAAATTTTTCATTGGAAACATCAATCTGAACAGGAACTACGGAAGATGAAAAGAGACCCATTTTTTTCATCGCAGCACGCAAAGACTTACGGTTAACACTAACGTCAATAGAAACGGAAACTCCGTCTTCGCTCATTTTAACGTTCATATCCTTATAGCCGTTGATGTACTCTTCATAATAACTGCCGAAAGCCTTCTTGACCGCCTCTGTCCTTTCTGCGGACAAGGTTCCGGGAAGCATGCGTGAAGCTTCGGCAAACAGAGCTTGAGCAAAAGCTTCAGTGACTGCTTCCTGACGCAGAACCCGCTGGGAAACTTCCTTTTCAGGATCAACAGGCTTGAAAATCTGAACTTTAACTGCGTAAGCAGGCAGAGCAGAAAACAGCAGCACCGCAACGCAGGCTGTCAAAACAAACGGCTTTATCTTATCTGAAAAATTCAACTTATCGCTCCGGTAATTTATCGCTGTTGATTCTGTTCTGCAGGATGTGCATCAAGAGATTCTTCCTGAATCTCACTATCATCAGTAACCGCACTAGCATCCTGCGGCAGTTCTTCATCTGCAGAATCTACGGATTCATCTTTTTTAACAGCCCCGGAAGGCTTATCTACAAGAATAACAACTGAACAATTCTCGCTCACAATCTTACGCTTAAGCACAGCTCTAACCTTAACCGCATCATCAAGTGAAAGAATCAGATTACTCCTTGAAGCCCCGTGGGTATTCACAGCCTTAACTTTCAAAGGAAAATTTCCAATCCGAGAACGCAAATTTTCAGATTTATCATCAGTCATATAAGTAACAATACCACGCTTGAGCACAGTCTCCCTGCTGACCGCAAAAGGACCGTACACCCCCACTCCCCGGCCGTCATAAATAAGGGGAAGCAGTACCGGATTACAATCAAGGCCCCGGGCATCGACTAAAATGCCACTGTAAACGGAGCTGTCAATATAACCGTTTTCTTCGCTTTCCAGAGCTTGCAATTCAGCTCCAGTCTCACCGCGATCACCGGAAATGGTCGGTGGAATACCGGTCTGAAAAGAAATGGTCGGTGGAATAATAATAGAGGAAAGGCCGTTACGCAGGTTGAGGGAAGAAGTTACGACCACTATCCCGTTTGCATCAACCGCCGTATCAAGCAATGAATTCTGCACGTAACCGCGTAGAGAATTCAAAGACTTAAGATCATCCTTGATAATGGAAGAGACCTTGCGGCGGCTGTCCAGCGGCAAAGAAAGAACCATATCCAGCAGCCCCTTGCGTGACTCTACCCCACCCTGCCGCACGGCGAGAGCCTTGCTGCGTACAGGATCAATACTGCCCGGCAGCAACTTGATAGACGAAGAAGCGGAAAGAAATCCACTTCCCCAGTTAATAAGGGTTCCGTCGTATTTCTCGATCAAACCGCCATAACCGTCACCGTTGTCTGCAGCTTGCCCCTGAGCACAAGCAAAAGAAGCTGTAAACAACAGGACAAATAAAACAAGAAAAGTATATATTTTCATTGGTTTTCCACCATTATAATTTCAAATACGCACACTTCTCCAATCTATCCCAAAACAAAACTAACAAAAGGTTTTGGGATTCTTAAACCCTTTTGCAAAAGGGTTTAAGCCGCCGGAGGCAAAAAACTCTTAAAAGTTCTTACCCTTCCCGGACTCAATCCGCAAGCCACTGCTCTACAAATTTAACAGCCTTGTCATGATCGTGAGGCGCAAACCAGTGAATATCCTTCTCGCGTTTGAACCAAGTCAGCTGCCGCTTGGCATAGGCACGAGTATTCTTGGCCCATAACCGGATGGTCTCATCCATGTCGATTTCGCCCTTGATGTAACGCATCAACTCAATGCAACCGATCCCGGTCCAACCGGGCGCATTTTCATCTGGGCACTTTTCCCATGCCTTACGGGCCTCTTCCACTGCCCCGGCCTCAAGCATATTTTCAATGCGCAACTTAAGCAGCGGGGTCAATTCATCAAGATCGACCTTAATGCCGATCTTCAAAAAATTATAAGGAGAAGGCGGTACTTCACGATTATGCCACCAAGTAAAATTCTTGCCGGTGGCCTCATAAACTTCAAGAGCACGGGCATTTCGCTGGCGGTTGTTGGGATGGGTGCGCTCGCAATACTCCGGATCAACCTTTTCCAGTTCGGCATAAATAGCCGGACCGCCCTCTTCTTCTGCACGCTTGCGAATACGTTCCCGAATTTCGTCCGGAATGTCCGGAATAGGCGCAAGACCGGAAATCAAGCTTTGCAGATACATGCCCGTTCCACCGACCAATACCGGAAGCTCTCCAGCTCCGGAAGCATCAATGCGCTCCTTGGCGAGATCAACAAAACCCGATGCGTTAATGGTTTCAGTGGTCGGCAGGAATCCGTAAAGTTCATGCGGACAAACGGCCATTTCATCCGGGCTGGGCTGGGCGGTAATTACCGGAAAATCAGTATAAACCTGCCGGGAATCAAAATTGATTACCCGCACCGGGAATTTCCGGGCCATACCGAGAGAAGTGGCTGTCTTCCCGGCCCCTGTGGGACCGAGAATACAAACAACTGGTCTGCGCTTTTCCATCATCTATTTTCCGGAAACAAGCCTTTCGATGACTTCATCATAAATCTGACGCGGCACAAGACCTTTAATATCCCCGCCGTTCACAGCCACATCCTTAATGATTGTAGAACTGAGATACATCCACTTGTAGTCGGTCATCAAGAAGACGGTCTGGATATCATTATCCAGACGACGGTTCATAAGTGCCATCTGAAATTCGTACTCAAAATCGGAAACCGCACGCAATCCACGCATGATAACATTGGCCGGACTTTGCTCCACATAATGTACCAGCAAACCGTCAAACGAATCGACCTCCACCTGCGGATG
The DNA here is from genome assembly GCF_963666665.1 of Maridesulfovibrio sp. NCBI lineage: Bacteria > Pseudomonadati > Thermodesulfobacteriota > Desulfovibrionia > Desulfovibrionales > Desulfovibrionaceae > Maridesulfovibrio > Maridesulfovibrio sp. Next base: position 824,747 of record NZ_OY762999.1, on the reverse strand, counting down.
GTGTTCGAAAATGCGTTTTGCCATGTCCACCCGCTCCTCAAGAGAAAACTTTGTATTCTTGGAGGTGCTGCCCGCTACGGCGACGATGACTTTATGAAATGTCTTGATCCCACGCATGACCAATGAAAAATGACCACGGGTGAAAGGGTCAAAAGTTCCGGGGAATACTGCTGTTACTGGCCTTACTTCTGCCATAATAAAATCCTTGTTTGACCATAGAGTTTGTTTACCAGCAAATCGAGGCGCCCCACATGTTCAGATTCAGGTGGTTCGACTTTATCCTCAACTTCCGCCAGCACAAACCCGTCCTCGGAAAGCCAGCCGCTTTCAAGGGCCGCATCAAGGGCCTTGGGCAGCAGGTCATATCCGTAAGGAGGGTCGATAAAAATAAGATCGTAAGGTTTATCCGGGGCTTTTCCGAGTACTTTGAACAGGTCGGTCTTAAAGACCTTGTACTCCTTGGGCGAAGCTCCCAAATCCTTAAGATTGGTACTAATCAAGTTCGCGGCACGTCCGTTTTTCTCCACAAAAAGAGCGAACTCCGCACCACGGCTCAAGGCCTCAATGGCAAGGCTGCCGCTCCCGGCGAACATATCCGCAACACGCAGACCGTCCCACTCCACGCCCCTTGATTCGAGCATGGAAAAAATAGCCTGCCGAACCTTGGAGGTTGCCGGACGGTATCCGGGGCCGCTGGCGGTTTTGATTACCCGCCCGCCGTATTTGCCGCTAATAAGTCTCATATCTACAATTCCGAAATAAGTTCCACAACCTGACGATTGATTTCAAGCAGCCTGTCCCGCAGCTCGGTCTGGCTGAGGAAGGACTGAGCCTGCACTTTATCGAGCCTGCTTCTGAATTCAGTAAAAAGTTTTTCAGAGTCCTTGAGCAGAAAATCCCAGTCAATTCCCGGCTTGGCAGACATCCCCTTGGCTACAGGCTGTATTTCTCCGCCGGGCACAAGCATGAGTTCTTCCCGGTAATCAGCAATATGCACCTTGTAACCAAGTTCCTGCTTGATCAGACCGGCCAGCACTTTCTGCCCTTTCGGCTCGCCGTGGGTCAATATGACTTTCATAGCCGGACTGTCAAAGTTTTTCAGCCAATCAAGCATCTCATCCTGACCGGCGTGACCGGAAAAACCGTTAATAGTGAAGATTCTCGCCTCCACAGCCAGTTTTTCTCCGAAAATGGTGATGCTGTCAGCGCCGTTTACCAACTTGCGGCCCGGAGTACCCACACCCTGATAACCTACAAATACCACACTGGAATCTTTTCGCCAGATATTATGACGCAGGTGATGCTTGATACGCCCAGCGTTGGCCATGCCGCTTGCAGAAATAATAATGGCCGGACCTTTAGTATTGTTGATGGCCTGCGATTCTTCCGTGGTCAGGGTAAATTTAAGGTTTGGCAAAGAAAGGGGATCATCGCCGTTATGCATCAACTCTTTAGTATCAAGATCAAAAAATTCCGGATGGTTTTTAAAAATCTCGGTGGCTCTGATGGCAAGAGGACTGTCCAGATAGACAGGCATGTCAGCTGGAAGCTTGCCGTCTTTGTAAAGCAGATGCAAGGTGTAGATAAGCTGCTGGGAACGTTCCACAGCGAATGCCGGAATAACTACCTTGCCGCCACGTTCGTAACTCCATTTAATAGCTTCAGCCAATTCCCCAAGACTGTTGGAGGAGTCCTTGTGATTGCGATCCCCGTAGGTTGATTCCATAAGCAGGTAATCAGCCTTTTCGATAATACTGGGGTTACGGACGATAAGCTGGTCCTTGTGTCCAAGGTCACCGGAAAAAACAATCTTGGTAGTCTCCCCGCCTTCCTTGATCCACAACTCAATAAATGCGGAACCGAGAATATGTCCTGCATCCTTAAAGTTTACAGTCACATCTTCAGCGGGGTCGAAACTGGCTCCATACTGCACTGTGCGCATGAGCGGTACGGTCTTCAGCGCATCGTCCTGCTGATAGATAGGAGAAATGGGGGACATTCCCTTGCGCAACCTTTTACGGTTGGTCCACTCGGTTTCCATTTCCTGAATGTAGGCACTATCGAGCAGCATAATATCAAGCAGATCGCGGGTCGGAGTGGTCATGTAGATGGGACCTTTAAATCCGGCCCGCACCGCAGCAGGAAGCAATCCGGTATGATCAATATGAGCATGTGTAATCAGGATAAAATCAAGATTCTTCGGATCGTAATCCGCAATACCCCGGTTACGTTTTTCAATTTCAGCGTTACCCTGGTGAAGACCGCAATCAACAGCGAATCTGGTATTTTCGGTCTCAATGATATAACAGGAACCGGTGACAGTTTTAGCAGCACCCATAAAAGTAATCTTCATTTTTCCTCCCGAATCCAAACTTGAATCTATTACGACTAGGCTTGTTTTTCTTTTTTTGATAATTCGAATGCACTGTTACATGCACCATTAATCAAATTCAGGCAACAGCGGAGCAATTAGAAAATGCAGCAGCACAACCAGAAAAAAGCATACCTTTATGGACTTTCAGCCGTTCTCATTTGGTCTACAGTTGCCTCGGCATTCAAAATAGCCCTAGGCTACATGGACCCGCTGCAACTACTCTTCTATGCGGTTATTTTCTCCACCTTCTCCCTTTTCTTAATTTTGAAGATACAGAATAAAACCGCGCAGATAAAGTGCATGAGTATAAAAGAGTTACTCAAAAACGGCCTCCCCGGACTGATCAATCCATTCCTGTATTATATAGTACTGTTTAAGGCCTACGACCTGCTCCCCGCACAGGAAGCCCAGCCGCTCAATTACACATGGGCAATCACTCTTTCACTGCTTTCCATCCCCCTGCTGGGCCAAAAAATGACCATGCGCGAACTGCTGGCAATCCTGACCAGCTACTTGGGTGTGGTGGTAATTTCCACCCACGGCAATCTGCTAAATATTCAATTCAGTAATGGTTACGGGGTATTTCTAGCCTTGTTCAGCACTATACTCTGGTCGCTATACTGGATCATGAACACAAAAAGTAAATCCGACCCGCTGGTGGGGCTGTTTTTAAACTTCTGTTTCGGACTGCCGCTGGTAGCCGGAGCCATGCTTATCTTCTCCGGTCCGCCGCCGTTCAATGCCCCGGCAATACTTTCGGCTGCATATGTGGGTTTCTTTGAAATGGGGATAACTTTCGCTCTCTGGCTGAATGCCTTGAAATTGACTGAAAAGGCATCACGGGTGAGCAACCTTATTTTCCTGTCACCATTCCTGTCGCTGATCCTGATCCACTTTATTCTTGGTGAGGAAATTCTGCCTTCAACGCTAATGGGACTTCTGTTTATTGTGGGTGGAAATGTGATCCAGCAATTGGGAAAGAAGAGTTAAACTATAAAAATACAAAAGGACCGGGCTGGAGGTGTCCCGGTCCTTTTTGTACTTAAAGGAGTGATGATGAGGAATGAAGACTATATGTATATTCGGGCACTTGTTGAAGAAAGTGCAGGGGAACAATTTCTTCGCCCGTCTTGTATTTCCATTTAGCATCTAGCGTGCCAAAAAAGCTATTCCTTTATTTACAGCAACTTAAACAAAATAAACTTTTTCACTTACTCACCCTGCACATTTTCTTGCACATATTTTTTGCACATATGTGCAATGCACAAGTTCACAAACTGCACATCCATTCAGTCTTCTACTCAATGTTAAGTTTAAGGATTGACGACAGAACGGTTAAAAACGCGCAACCCACTGTACATAACTGTTTTTTCGTATTATGTTATTACTAGTGGTAAACGAAGAAACATTGAATCAAAACTCAATATACCATAGACACCACTTAGAAGATAAGGAGGAAATTATGCATACACGCCTATCAGATGTGTACCTGAACCATGAAATCAATGAAAAGATCGAAGAAGCCTGCCAGAATCTTGGAATCAGCAAGAGCATGTTTTTAAATGTCCTGCTGCAGGAACTGTTCAGCAAGGCCGAACCTGAAGATCTGTTTTACAACCGCGTGAGGCTCTGCAACGACAACGACATCGCAACAAAAACAACAAAGCAGATTTCACAGTAACCCAATTGCAATCACGCAGGCCGCACACAATAACAACCTCAACAACTTGCGGCTATTGAAACAAGGGAAGGCGCAAAAATCAGGAACTGACTGACAAGCTGACCTGACTTTTGCGCCCATGTTTCTTCATAAATCCCACCGCAGGGAATTTACCACGCAGCATATTAATGCTGCTTTTTTTATGCCTATCTATTTCTGCCCAAACTCACGCCCCTTAATTATGCTCTCCATGACATATGTCATGTTTGACAATAATTCCCCTACAAAATATACGGTTATTCCAATTCCCTTATTTTTTTAATTATCCTAAACTGGAGAAAAAAAATGCGTTCAATATCTTTAGGAGTGATTCTCGTCATGCTTTCACTGGTATCCGCTGTTCCGGGCTTTGCAACCGAAAAACTCAGCGGCGATGTAATCATGTTCCACGCCGGCAGCCTTTCCGTTCCCCTTGCTAAGATGGAAAAGGAATTCGAAGCCATGCATCCCGGCGTTGACATCAAACGCGAGGCCGGTGGTTCCACCAAAATGGCACGTATGATCTCTGAAGTGGGCAAACCTGCTGATATCATGGCTTCCGCAGACTACGTTGTCATCGACAAAAACCTGATTCCCAAGTTTGCAGATTTCAACATCCGCTTTGCAACCAACCAGCTTGTTCTCTGTTACACAGACCAGTCCAAATACGCATCTGAGATCAATTCCGACAACTGGTATGAAATCATCCAGAAGCCCGGCGTTGTCTGGGGTCACTCAGATCCCAACCTTGATCCCTGCGGCTACCGCAGCGTGATGGTTATGCAGCTGGCTGAAAAATTTTACGGCAAAGAAGGCCTCTTTGATAAACTCATCAAACAGCGCAAGAAAGAATGGGTCCGCCCCAAATCAGTTGAACTGATCTCACTGCTCAAAACAGGAAACATGGACTACGCTTGGGAATACCTCTCCGTGGCAGTACAGCACGGCCTGAAATACATTACCCTTGATAAACACATCAATCTTTCCGACTACAAATACAACAACTTCTACAAACAGGCGAAAGTAACTGTAAGCGGCAATAAACCCGGCACCACCATTGAACGTGTTGGAAAATCAATCACTTACGGTATCACCAAGCTTAAGGACGCCCCCAACAAAGCTGCAGCCACTGCTTTCATGGCTTACATGCTCTCCCCTGAAGGCGGCCTGAAAATCCTGAAAGAAATGGGCCAGCCTCCTTTTGTTCCTGCCATTGTCCCTGATGAAGCCATGGTTAAGAACATGCCCGCTGAACTGCAGAAACTTGTAAAAGTAAATAAATAATCCGACCAAAAATGAAAGCCGGGGAGATCCCCGGCTTTCATTAATTCCCGCCTATGAAAAAATTCCACAAGACTTCAGTCAGCTCAGTTCTTTCCACCATTCTGGTCCTAGGCTTCATTCTGGTTCCGTTAAGCCAGTTGATATTAGGCTCAAGCGTAAATGAACTTCTTGAAACCATCATGGACCCGGATGTTCGCGCAGCCATCAGTCGCAGCATGCTTTGTTCCGGTATGGCGGCACTCATATCTTTTACCATCGGCACTCCTTTCGCCTTCATGCTGGCCCGCAAGGATTTCAAAGGCAAAGCACTGGTGGAATCCATCATAGACATGCCGATTATGATTCCGCATCCGGTAATCGGTATTGCACTGCTGTCCATTGCCGGACGAAATCACTGGATAGGGCAGATGCTTCTGGATGCCGGAATCCGCATTATGGGTACAAATACAGGCATTGTAGCTGTTCTGGTCTTTGTTGGGTTACCTTTTTATCTCAATGCCGCACGGGACGGATTTGAAGCTGTTCCCGAGAGACTCGAAAAAGCAGCCCGAACCTTAGGGGCTTCACCTACACAGACATTTCTGCGGGTTACCTTGCCGCTGGCTTGGCGTTCATTACTGACCGGGATGATCATGTGCATGGCCCGCGCGCTGAGTGAATTCGGCGCAGTTGTTATCGTTGCCTACCATCCCATGATCGCACCAGTGCTGATGTACGAACGGTTCACCGCCTACGGGCTTTCCTATTCACGTCCTGTGGCTATCTGGCTGATTTTTCTATCATTGGTGCTGTTTGCTGCACTGCGACTTCTTTCACGCGGACTGGGGAGCAGAGAATCATGATCAAAATTGAAAAGCTCAACGTTAAACTGCCTAAATTTTCTCTGCAGGACATCAGCCTTCACATCCCGGAAGGGGATTTCTTCACCCTGCTCGGACCTACAGGTTCCGGTAAATCTGTGCTGCTGGAGACAATTGCCGGACTGGTTCCGGTATCATCCGGCTCCATAAAAATTTCCGGCAGTGAAATTACCTATCTGCCTCCTGAAAAACGGGGACTGTCCATTGTTTATCAGGATTACGCACTATTCCCGCACCGTAACGTGCTGGAAAACATAACCTTCGGCGCGAAATATAAAGGTATCAGCGCAGACAGCGCAATGCGCAAAGCAGAAGAACTTGCCGAAAAGCTGAATATTTCCCACCTGCTGGCCCGAACCCCTCGTCACCTTTCAGGCGGAGAGCGTCAACGCGCTGCCATTGCCCGCGCCCTGCTGGTGGACCCGGCAGTGCTGCTACTTGATGAGCCGCTTTCCGCTTTGGACCCGGCTTTCCGTCAGGAAGTTCAAGACCTGCTTAAAAACCTTCATCGCGAAACCGGAATAACCTTTGTCATGGTCACCCACGACTTTGACGAAGCACTCTATCTTTCCACCAATGGAGCCATCATCAGAAACGGTAAGCTGATCCGCAAAGGTAAAATCAGGGATATTTTCAACTCTCCGGGTTCTGAGTTCGTGGCCGGATTCGTTGGTATGTCCAACATCTACCCCTGCACACCCATGACTGATTACGTAAAGTTTAGCGACCTGAACCTGACTTACACCAAAAAAAGATCAGGTTCGGAAACAAGATTGGCCTTCCGTCCTGAAGAAGTGTTGCTGGGCAGTGAGATTGGAAAACACAACGGGCAGAACAGCTTTTACGCCACAGTCAAAGGCATAACAGCCGGAGGCTTCCATGCCCGGGTAACTCTTGATTACGACGGCATGGAAATCTATGCCCTTGTTCCGAGGAAAATGATTGGAAATGGCGAGTTGGAACCGGGACTGCCCATCAAAGTAGCTGTTCCGGAGCAAAGCCTGCACCTGTTTTAATTACGAGAACGCAAACCTGCGGCCAACGACCTTATATTATTGATATTAAGCAGCAAATATGAAATCAAAAGGACCGCAACGGACAACTCTCTATTCACACCATAGCTGTATAAAATCATATAAGTACCAACTATAAACAACTGTAAAAAAACAAAGAATTTCTGTTTGCTGTCCAGCCAACTGATTCCGAAAGAATTACGGCATTGAAAATAGCGAAGCAGGTTAATCAATACATTGGAAAAGCAGAAAGCCAAACCGGCACCGCTCACCCCTAGGCTGTTGTAAAGCAGCACACAGAGCCCCGCATTGAGAATCAATCCTGCAACCGTGTTGAAGACCTCAAGCCTTGATTTACCGGAAAGAATCAGCAGGTATCCCACCGGTCCAGTGTAGCAATTGCAGATCTGTCCGAGTAGCATCCAAAGCAGACAACTTGTCCCGGCAGTGTATTGCGCCCCGAAAAAGTTCATGATGACATCTGCATAAACAGCCACCCCGGCCAGCAGGATGAATGAGAACAAAGTCAATGCATGGGTGGCCTCGCGGTACATGGAGCAAAGAGCTTCATTATCTTCACGAGCGTAAACAGCAGAAATCTGCGGAGCATAAACGCTGTTGAATGTGTAAAGCAGTATGGAAATGCTCACCGCAACTTTCATGGCAGCCACAAAGAGAGCGGAATCAACCACCGCGCCCACAGCGCCGAGGATAAGTGTATTTATCCAGATCAATGAAGTCTGAGAAAATGCGACAATCAAAAGTGGAATGGAATAAACAACAATTTCCCGGACACTTACGGAACTGTGCAGCCGCAGGGAGAAATGTAAACCGTAATCCCCGCGCGTACTAAAAAAAGAATATAAGAACGATACCGCATAAAGAGCGGTGACTGCGGAAAGAAAACAAAGGACATCAAAATCGATAACAAAGGCCGAAGCAGACAAAAGCAACATGCCCAGCGGAATTATGAGATTTTCCACCACCGTGATTCCAGACATATCGCCAAGGCTCTGGCGGACCATTATGTTGGTTCTGGTCAGGCTCCAAAAAAAAATAATGGGGGAAGCATAAAAAATATACGCCCATTTTGACACATTTTTAAAAACCAAACCGGCAACAGGTTCAGCATAGAACATAACCGCGCCAGAAAGCAGTAACGCAAAGCCCCCAACAATCAACTGTGAAATGGTCCACATAGCAGAAAGATTGGATTCATGCTGTTCCCTGACCTGTGGAATATAGCGTAAACACGCGTTACCGAGTCCCAGCTGAGCAAAATTGGCACAAAGAAAAGCAAAAGTGTAGCCGATAAAAAAAAGACCGGTTCCGTAAGCACCGAACTTCATAGCCAGCACCCATGCCAGCAGCAAGCCGCCTATCCCCTTCACTCCCTTGGCTGTGAAGACAAGAATCAGCTTCTTCAAATTGGAGTGTTCACTGCTCAAACCGCTTTTCCCTCAGCTTGCGAAGAAGACTCCGCTCTATAAAAGTATAATAAAAAACATTACGCAGTTTCAGCCAGAGCCAGTGCCCCCCCTGTCCGACAATTACGCGCACACTGTCCATAAACGGCACATTTCCGGATGCACATAATTTATAGCCACTCTGCAAAAGCTCCTGTGCACAGATCAATTCATACAGTTGAATCTGGGCAGGACTAAGCCGCTCTTTCCATTTCTCTGCAATGGCGCGATCCGGGGCCTTTCCGACATTCTGATGCAGATGCTTTTGCCTGTTTCCGATCAGCTGGGAATAATCCTGCTGGGAAGCAACAACTTTTTTACCTTCCGGGCTGACACCAAATTCGTCAAGTATGCGAACAACTTCTCGCTCCGGTGCGGCAAGCAGGTCTTCGAAACGTAACCGGATTACCGACTCTCCTGCCACCCTTTGTATCATATTCTTCCAATCAAAGGCGGCTTGGAATACATTGTTGGACATCTTCATTCCGGTCAGGGAGACCATGTCCAATTTTGAATTAAACACTGCCCTGCCGTCACGAAGCAGAAAAACAAACCGAGCGTCGCTATATATGGTTTTCAATTTGGCCATGTGGAAATCATGCCTTGCACCTTTGATGACCAAAACTTCAGGCAGCCTTTCCCCGCGAACCTCAAGATACTCTTTGAAAACAGCATCAAACACGGCGCGGTAGCTCAAATCCCCCAACCCAGTCAATCGACTACGCAATTGTTCACGGTCAACATTCCATTCCACAAAACGAGGTTCGGAATAAAGAAGCTCCAGCACCCCGTCAACAGTCAGTAATTTTTCATCCCGATAATTTTCAAGAACTAGTGAGATAAAATGACTTTCCTGCCCAACCACAACCCCGGCATACTGATTCAGCAGCGAGGAAAGCAAAGTCGAACCGGAGCGGCTATCATAAAGAATAAATGCATGAATCATAATCTGCTCACCTTGAGCGTTGAAAAATCAATTCTATATCTTCCGCTGCGGGACTCGACTTTAACATTATCTCCGCCAACAGAACTGTCGAACAGTGACGGATCGGAGCATCCATCAGGAGTACGCCCCACTGCCGTATACATGACAGAAGGGTCTGAGGTCTTGCGCTCCGCCTGAAAAAGCATACCTGAACGGGGAATCTTCTTACCCATAAACCACAAGAGTCCTGTGTATTTTCTAAACGAAGTACTGAAATCCTGACCATAGAAATTGAGACTGTAACCGCTATCCAGCTCTAAGCAGACTTTACCAACTCCGGCATCGCTGACCAAACGGCCCTTACGGTATACATGCATTGGGTAAAGGATACTGGTATTACCTGCCGGAATTATCCGGTCACGCACAAAAATATCTTCACCGTTGATGACCACAATTGCCCGCTTCCAAGATTTCGGACGCACAGAAGCAGGATAGTATCCTGCCAGCTCAACTTCAACACCTTGGTACCCATCTCCGCTCACAAAGCGGGGCTTAGGAGTGGAACCTTTACCTTTCTTATAGTCATAAAGCTGAAAAACAGCCGTACCTTCACCAAGTTGTCCGATCTTATCAAAAACCGGAATGTTATGATTAATAGAAAGCTTCTTAAGCAAGAAACCGTCATCATTAACCAACGAACGCTTACCAAGCCACATCCCGAAATGCCCTGCATCAGGATGGATATGCGAACCGGGGAAAATGCCCTTGGACAAAGCATGAAATCCCTGTGGTGGACCGCACTTGAAAAAGACAAGTGAAGCATCATCTTCCCACGAGGAACGGGTCAGCAGAATTCCGAGATTTTCAAACCATGCATCAAGCGGAAGATTCTGCGGTTCCTGTGGCTCTATCTGCTTATCGTACCAGATATAATCCTGCCATAGCACGGTGCTCATGAGCCTTTTACGCTCAATCTCAGCTGCCAGCCACTGGGCATGCCTGTCTTTAAAAATCTGGGCAAGACAACGCAGGATTGCTCCCGGGCCGTAGAAATCAACCATGGGAGAATCAGCAAAATCAACATTGTATCTGAATCCGGGCAAAGAGGCGTAAAGTCTGAACTTGGCCGTATTGCGCAAAAAACCGCTATCACGAACCATCTCCAGTCCCTGCGCTGGGGCCATAGCCATATAATAGTTAAGCAGCCAGAGAGTTCCGTAACTCCAGTAGCCGACCCCTTCGTGAGAAGCTCCGTCAGGTGAAAGCAGGGGCAGAACCAGATTGAAATTATCTTCAGCTGTTTTCAGCCAGTCCAATGCCCGCCGATCATCGCCGTATAATGCAATCCCGGCAACAGCCAAGGCACCGGCATTTACATAGTTATGGTTCTGAAGCAGGCCACGGGACTGAGCCCACCACAAACGTTTAGAGCGAAGGATCTCATTCAATATCTCTGCATGTTCGATGATCGAATCCTTGACCATCAACCGCATAGCCGAGGATAATTCATCGTAAAACCAGTCATATGCGAGAGAAAGGGCAAAAAGACCGTGTGCGGCTCCAATATCTTCATTATTACCCCAGACCTGTGCGGAACAAAAAGTCCGCAACAAATTCTGAACAGCAATAAAAGAACTAGAATCACCGGTAATCAAGTAATAGAAAGCGCTATCCACCAGCCCGTCAGCAGGGCGGCGTACAGTTTCACTATTGTAGCGAAGCAGATTGTTCGGAACTCTATTGCCCACCATTGCCTTGGCCCGCTTACGAATGATGCGCAAAAACTCAGAATAAGGCTTTTCATCTTTAAAAGAACGCAATTGCTTTAAGCGGGCCTTATTGAAATAAAGTCTGGGACGCTCCTTGAATACAGATAAATCAGCAGCAGATGCGGAAAACGGCAACCCCCATAAAACCGAAATCATCACCAATACCGCAACAACCGGCTTATGCCGCATTACGCCCCCTAGATTTATTTTAAGCTAAAAATCTTCAATTTCTTAATTATCTTGACCAAAGTACGTTTTACAATGCCCATCGAAGACTCAAGACTGGCAACCCTTTTTTCCAAATCATCAATATAGCGGGCCACGTCCTCTTTGTCGCAGGGAATTGTAGATTCAGGCATGGGAAGCAGACCGTCGCTAATACGTTCCTGGGCAAACGTCTCCACAACATCTGCACTGACAGGCTTAATGTCATCTGCAAATCCGAAAACAAGTGAACCTTCACAAAGGACGTTGATATTACGAGGAATACCGTAGGAATACTCATATATCTTTGCCACTGCGTTTTCTGTAAAAACCATAAACGGATCATCAGCTCCGCCCTGCCGCAAACGGTAGTAAATATATTCCTTAACTTCCTGCTTACGCAGACGGGAAAGATGAGCACTGATTACAATACGCTGCACAATCTGGCTGTAGCGTGCCTTGCGCAGCCGATCACGGAAACCGGTCTGGCCGACCATAAGAATGGAAATCAAGTTATCTTTTCCGGCCTGCAGATTTGAAATCATCCGAACCTGCTCAAGAGCTTCGTCACTCAGATTCTGAGCCTCATCAAGAATAAGCAAAACCCGCTTATCACTGTTGGTATAAATATCGAGCAGGTGCTGTTGCAAAGCATCAAGACATGAAGCCGGGGTGGGATTTTCAGGCAGCTTTCCTTCTAGTTCTGTAAGGATCATCTCTACAATATAGTCACCGCTGACTGCACTATTGAAAATTACCCCTACAATGGTTTCCTCACTGTGCTCCACCACCAACTTATAAATAATGGAAGTCTTGCCTGTTCCGGCATCACCGGTAAGCAAAATCAGGCTGTCCCCGTTCATCAATCCGTATTCTATATGGGTAAGAGCCTGCTGATGCCATTGGCTCAAATAGAAAAATTCCGGGTCGGGCAGAATGTTGAATGGCTTTTCGTTCAAGCCGTAGAATTCTAAATACATTTAACCACCACCTCAGCTGATAACATTCAGGCTTTCCTTATCGCTCTTATTGAGGACTATACCCACAATATTCCGGCCTTCAAGGAGATTGAGCGCTTTCTGCACATATTCACGCGAAGTTTTGCCTGCTTCCACAACAAAAATGATTCCGTCCACATAGCTGGAAAAAACCAATGCATCAGGCGCATGCAGCAAATCAGGACAATCGAATACAACATAACGGTCAGGATACCGATCTTTCATTTCCGTAATCAAATCCTGAAGCTTGGGAGAACCAAGTATTTCGGTGGAGCCTTTAATCGGTTCCCCTGCAGGAAGAAAGGAAAGCTTATTAATCCCCGGTTTTATTAAAAGTTCAGGTACAGGAATATCATGGAGAAGATGATCCGTCAGTCCCTTTTCAACTTCTATTCCCAAGTATTTATGGATGCTTGGCTTACGCATGTCCGTATCAACCAGCAAAGCGAACTGGTCAACTTCACGGGCAATACTTATCGCCAAATTAATGGAAGTAATGGTCTTGCCTTCACCGGGCATGGCACTGGTAACCATTAACACATTATGCTTTTTCCTCTTAGTGCGATGAAAAATCTGGGTACGCAACAGGTTATATATATCAGTAAAAGAAGAGCTGCTATGCTTGGTAAGAATCCTGTTCTTCGCAAGCTCCATCTCATCAAGAACTATATCATCATAGAAGCTTTTAGGAAGATTACATCTTTGCTCCATTTCCTCTGAGGATCTGGATTCAGCTCCCTTTTTGGCTTCAGGCACAGGGAGAGGTGTTTCAACAGCAGTACTTTTAACGGCTGTTGACATATTTTCGCTAGAGACCTGCTCTTCCTGCAATATGCGATTTCGTTTGGCTTTTTCAACAGCCTTGAGCAGCTTACTCATGTAGACTCCCTGTCCATTAAAAATTCAACACTATTTTGCGAACAAGTTTAACTGCAATAACGTCAATCGGCATAAAGAAGATATGAACTGCAACTACGCTCACTGCCGCAGTAGAAAAGAACACTATCGTCATAATCCACTTTTTGCGCACCAAAGCCCGGGCCTCTAACTCTGTCTCCCAATATGGAACAATGGCAAGCACCGGGAACTTCACAATAGCCGACAACTCTTCCGGCCTGCGGATAGAGCGGTCCATGAACTCCAAAATAGTGCCGGTACTGGCTCCCACACCGAGAGAAAGTACAAAGCCAACAAGAATCAACGCAAGCCTGTTAGGACGGATCGGTTTTTCAGGCACAATCGGAGGATCAATAAGGGTGAACCGTTCAGCAAGCTGACTCTGTTCCAAACCTTTTGCCTCACGGGCAGACAGCAGCCTGTTATTGATATCCTGATACTTAAGCTGGGCGTTTTCATAATCTCGCAGCAGTACCTTATACTCCTGCTCTACCTGTGGGGTATTAACTACCCTGAGCTGGTAGGCAGCATATTTCTTGGCAAGCTCAGCATAGTTTCTTTCCGCCTCGACAATTTCAAGTTCAGTAGAAGCAATCTGAGTCTCAATCTGAATATACCCTGGATTATCCGGGACATCCGGAGCAGAATCGAACATTGAATCCTGCAGTGCTGCCTCTTCAAGGCTTTCATTAAGAGAATCAATCTGCTTGCGCAGCATGATCACCTCAGGATGCTTATCCGAATATTTCTTGCGCAGGACCATAAGCTCCTGCTCCTTATTCTTAATTTCCCGGTTTATTAAATCAAGGTTGTCAGCAGCATCGACCTCCCTTTCAAGGGATTCAATCTGCCTTTTCATAGCCAGCACGTCAGGATGCCGCGAAGAATAACGCGACTGCAATGAAAGGTACTCGCGCCTAAGTTTTTCGAGGTCTTCACGGGCAGTAGGAAAACGGGTTCCGTCATTAGCGACAATACGCAGGTTAGGATCAATACTGGCCCGCTGTCCTTCGAGATAAACCTTACGGTTCTTCAAGGAAACGATCTGTTCCTGAACCTTATCAAGCTCCCGCTGAAGGCGTTCCATGGAGTTCATGTTATGAATCAGCAGTTCCGGTAACTCATTTACATGCTCCTCCTTAAAGAGGGCAATGTTTGATTCCAGCTCCAGAATCTCGGAACGTAATTCGGCAAGCTGCAACTCAAGGAACTCAAAAGTCGACGTGGCTTTTTTCTCTCTCTCCTTCAAGTTTTCTTTCAGATAAAGAGAAGTGAGAACATTGGCTACCTGAGCAACTTTCTGTGGACTGCGTCCTTCATAGGAAAGGGTAAATGCAACTGTAGCCGTACCGGGACGACCGGAATACTGGTTGGTCACTTCAGCTGTAATAGGTTCAAGCTGGATATCCTCACGCATTTTAGCGATAATTTCTTCAGTGGTATATTTGCCGACCAGATCAGGATACAGTTCAAATTCCTTAATAATATTCAATAGGTTACCGTGACTGAGAACGACCTGTGATATTGCCTGCAGTCTTTCTTCAACAAATCCGGTAACCGTGGTCTGGACCAGATCTTGAGGAATGTCCTGATCCTCGATAAGGATGGTTGCCGTAGATTTGTAGACTGGTGACAAAATAAAGGCCAATACGAAAATCAAAGAAAAAACAGCTCCCGCAGGTATAAGGAACTGATATTTCCTGCGTTTTAGGACATCGAAATAATACGCTATATCCGAGCTTTCCTGCATATGCCCGCTCCCTTAATTTATCTCGGTCGGAAATGAATAAGAAAAACCGACCCAGCTTTTAAATCTTTCATCATTTGAGTCACTGATTTCGTTGAGCGAGAGATTGACGCTTAAGCCACAAAATGCGGTCCAATCTTCTTCAAATTTCCAGTTTACGATGGCCTGAGAAAAAACACCTTTTGCCTTGTGCTTCCTTCCTCCACTATTACCATCAGACTCATTCATCCAATATGTATTGATATTATCCAAGGTTAAATATTCGGAAAACTCATATCTAAAATAAATTTCCGCCTGATCAAAAACTTCATTCTCGCCATATCTTCCGGGTCGTACGGTCCTTTCAATGGCCGGAACAACGCTGAACTCCAGTTCACGATATCCCAACTCAGCACGGAACTGGTAGAGAAAATCAAGGCTGTCCCCGGTAATTGTGTCGCTTGAATAATTGGAAGAAGTAATTCCCGGTCCCCCCTTTACTGAAAGCTTCCAGCCCTCGGTAAACTGGTGGTCAATACCAACTATGCCCTGAAAGGAAATCTGATCACTCTTAAAATCGTCAATCTCGCGGCTGAAATGAGTAAAAGTATTCATTTCACCGACATATAAAGTTGTCCGTTCATTATCCAGAGCATGGCCCCAGATAAAGCTAAGCACATTGGTCAGGTAATCAGAATCGCTCTTACGCTCATAGTTGGTCTTATCAATATAATTACTGATTACCAGATTATCCTTTTCACCCATGCGCCATGTGAGTGATGGAGTGGCAGAGGTCTTTAAAATCACAGTCGGGTCAATATCGACACCGCCGGATTCATACGTGTTTTGATCAAGATTGTGGTAACGCTTGTGGTTAACTGCCAATGCACCCTGAAGATCAGGGCTGAAACTGTATTTACCGGAAAGATCCAGATTGTAGTCATACCGGTCCAGCTCATCATGGTTCAGATAATCCTTGTAAATGAAGTCTCCCCTGAAATTAACCTGCATATCTTCATCATAGATATCAACCTTCAGGGCAGGGGTAATCTCAGCAATAAAGTCATCAAACTTTTTGTAATCCACATTGCTGTCGTACATTTCCCGCATCCTGAGTACCGGTTTGATCTTAACCACTTTACCGGACAAACCTGCCGCGCGCTTCGGAGTCGTAAAAAATCCGCTATCGCCGGAAGCAACGGCTTCCTTTTGGCGTGCATTTTCTGAAGGGATAAGTGAAACAGAACTGCCCCCGGAACTTTGCTGCTCTTCCGGCAGATCTTCTTTTGCGCTTACGGCTGTTTTCTTACTCACGCTTACATCAGAAGATGCCAGCAGGACCGAAGCGGAATCTGAATGTGAGTTTGAAACCGATACGCTGTTTTCAGCTGAGGCACGGACAGCAACACGCTGTTGCACAATTTCATCAGGAACAACGGCCCTGACTTTTGCCCCCTGCTCCCCAACAGGTTCGAAAGGATCAGCCATCAGAGTCACATCGTTTACCGGACGCTTCAGATCCGCCACAAAAATTGCAGAGCCGGTTTCCGCTTTGCCGGACCAACTGTCCAAAGGCTGAATAACTGGAACACGCACCCTCCAGGAAACTCCGCCCTCTCCTGCTAAAACGACGCAAACCGGCACCAGCACAAGGCTGAATATCACAGCGCGAAAAATTCTGCGTACCGGTCCTGACATCTGACTCCCCTGTCAAAATCAATTAAAACAGACATATCCTAAGGTACAATAATAGTATCGCCCGGTTGCAAGAGGATATTCTGCTTCAAATTCTCCCCATCAGCCAATTGGTCATAATCAAAAGGAAAAACTTTCTGTGAGCCGTCCTTATTCTTGCGGACAATGATAATGCTGCCGCTTTCGGCAAAAGGACTTAATCCCCCGGACATCGCCAGCGCCTGAACCACTGTAATATCCTGTCCCATCACCAGAACTTTGGGGTTATTAACCTTTCCCATGACATAAACCTTGGGGTGCTCAACCTTGCGCAGGATTACCGTTACCGGGGCATCGGGAACAAACTCCGAAATCCGCGCTTTCAGCTTTTCGCGGAGTTCATTAACGGTTAAACCTCCGGCCTTCAAGTCCCCGGCCAGAGGAAAAGAAACGCCGCCGTCCGGTCTTACTACAACCTCTCTGGCAAGTTCTTTGTCACCCCAGACTGAGATTTCAATGACATCCTCAGGACCAAGCCTGTATTCATTGTTTACAGTCAGTTGGGCAGAAGCTCCCCGGGGGGCCGATGCAAATAAAATGACAAACATAAACAAAACAAATAATTTTAAACCCTTCACGCCGCCTCCCTGACAATTAAAAAATTCTTATTTAATAAAATTAAACTCTTAGGTCATTTTTCAGACATGTAGAGTCACTGTCTCCATGCAAAACTGAAGACAGTCTTAAAAATTATCTTCAAGTCCATAAGCACAGACCAGTTTTGAAGATATTCAATGTCAAAGGAAATGCGTTTCTGCATATCCTCGTCAGTTTTGACTTCACCTTTGTATCCATTAACCTGAGCCAGTCCGGTAATACCCGGCTTTGAAATATGACGCAGCATATAACCGGGAATATGTTTGCGGTAATCTTCATTCATTTTAACAGCATGCGGCCTTGG
Source organism: Maridesulfovibrio sp. (assembly GCF_963666665.1). NCBI lineage: Bacteria > Pseudomonadati > Thermodesulfobacteriota > Desulfovibrionia > Desulfovibrionales > Desulfovibrionaceae > Maridesulfovibrio > Maridesulfovibrio sp. The sequence continues at coordinate 806,897 of NZ_OY762999.1, read as the reverse complement.
GCCAACTATAGACATCGTCCCGTCAAGCACATTGAAAAACTGAGGCAATTCATCAAGGCTGTTTTTACGCAGGAACATTCCGAACCGGGTAATTCGTGGATCTTTCTTTGTTGCGGGAGTAAAATCATACCCGTCTTCCAGAACCTTCATCGTTCTGAATTTATAAATCTGAAAAGGCTCTCCCTCCAATCCGTAACGCCATTGCCGGAAAAATACCGGTCCTTTGGAAGTTAACTTAATCCCCAATGCAATCAAAAGCATAAAAGGAGAAATAATAACCAAGATCAAACCGGAAACAATTAAATCTTCCATACGCTTGGCGAAACCGTTCATTCCTTCAAACGGAGAACTCCGGAGAACAATTGCGGTTTGCCCGGCAACATGAGCCACATCCCCGCCCATGAGATATTTAAAAATAGTCATATCCGGGAAAAAATAAATTTGAGCCGTGGTATCTTCCAGCCCAAGCATAAGCTTATTGAGCATATCTTCATCGCGCATGGGCAAAGCCAGAAAAACAAGCTGGATATTGTTTTTCTTTACATAATCAGGCAGGTCATCCAGCTCTCCGGCACAAGGGTTTGTACCACTGCAATCAGGAGCAGTAGAATCAAAGAAAGCCATTATCCTGATGCCGGCCCAGGGATTATCCTTCACCCAGGTATCCAGAGAATTGGCAAGCTTTCCGCTTCCGGCGATAATAGCCCTCCGCCCGGTGACATTCTCCGCAAAAAAACTGGAAGCAAACTTGCGTATAATAAGACGCTCCAGACAAAGCAAAGCAGGCCACAAAAGCATCGCTGCAAGGACTACCCGCCTTGAATAAACGCTTGAAACCTTAAAAGAATATCCCAAAAGCAACAAACCGCCGAAGACAAAAAAAACTGCGGCAATAATGCGGTTGCATTCCTGCAAAATATCCGAACCAGCCCAGTCCCGATAAACACCTACAATGTGAAAAGCGATAAGTCCCAATGCCGCAGTAACCGCAACCAGCAATGCAAGATGGGTAGCCCGTGATGAAAAAGATTCCGGGGAAAAGATATTATAAAGAACAAGAAGGACAAAAATCCCCGCCCCTATGTCAATAATCCTGTGAAACGGCTCAAACATATGCGGCGAAATGCTGATCTTTCGGTCCATCATTCCTCCTGCCCTAAAGCAAAATCATTTTATACTAACAAACTATAATCAAACAAAAATATGGAGGAAGCATAGTTTAGCGTCCTCCATATTTTTTCAATATTTATTCATTCTAAAGCCGCTCAAGCAGATTGACAGCATCTTTACGCTCTGGAAAATCTTCTTTGCTTTTCAGCAACTTATTCAAGACTTTCTTCGCCTCATCATTTTTCCCTTCGCGAGAATAAACCAAGGCCTTGTGGAATTGTGCAGCTGAGAAATCCGGTAACAATTGCAAAGCGGAGTTAAATACGTGCAGGGCCTGCTGGTATTCACCATTCAAGTAGAGCACGTATCCAAGGGTATCCAAAGCTTCCGGACTCTGGCTGCTGGACGCGACCCGGGCCAGCTTAAGGGCCTGTTCCATATATTCTCCATTGTCAGAGAACTTAGTCGCCAGCAGATAAGCCAAATTGTTAGCGGCCAACTGGAATCCGGGATGCTGTTCAAGAAGCTTTGAATAAACTTCACGAGACTGCTCATATTCGCCATTCTGCTCATAAAGAAGACCTAGCAGAAACTGCGGTCCGGGATTATCACTATCCTTTTTTATTTCTTCCTTAAACTTGGCTATCCCTTCTTTAAGCTTTTTATCCCTTACGTAGAGGTCGCCGATACGCAGATACGGAAGCATCCATTCCGGTGCAAGAGTTACCGCTCTTGAATAATTCGTTTCAGCAGCCTGAAAATTACCTCTGGCAGCATAAACCTTCCCAAGAAGCTCATAAATACGAGCATTATCGGGAAATTTTTCAAGCAGATTCTCGCAAAAATTAGTCGCGGCAGTATACTTGTGCTGAAGGATAAAAATATCAACTTTCCCCTGAATAGCGGCAAGAGAATCCGGAGCAATTTTAAGCGCATTGGTATAATGTTGCTCCGCCAGTGAACTCTTTCCAAGAGACCGGGCTAACTCAGCCAGTTTCATCTCTCCCACAGGAGAATCAGGGAATTTATCGCTCAGTTCATTAAAAGTGCGACTCGCAAGGTTTGCATCCCCTTTAATGGCATAAACATCACCGATAGCGGCCAAAATCTGGATGTCATCCGGTCTTTTTTCCCTTAGACGCTGCAACTCAAGAATGGCCTGATGCCAATCTTTGCGGTCGAGATAAGTGTTTATCAAAACCTCCCTTGCAGGGGCATAACCCGGCTCAAGGTTAATTGCTTCCTTAAGGTTCTCAATAGCGATATTAATTTCACCATTAATCAAATGCGCACGGGCCAGAAGAACATATGCTGGCGCACTTTCCGGATTATCCCGAACGACTTGGCGGAATTCAGATACGGCCAGATTCCCGCGTCCCTCAAAAAGGTAAATCTGCCCACGCAGATAATGCGCCTCGGAATCCTTGGAGTTCAGTTCAATTACTTTATCAAGCTGTTCAATGGCTTTTTTGGGTTCATTCATGTCCAAATACATTGTTGCAAGTTGCTTGCGGTAAACAACGTAGTCGGAACTTTCTGTCCCTTCAGGATCCAAAGCCACACCGTCCAACAAGATTTTTACTGCTTCTTCCTGCCGTCCCTGAGACATGTAAAGGCCCGACAGAGAGCTCCTGATCGCCAATAAAGACTTATCAAGCGCTAACCCTTCCTTGAGGACCTTTTCTGTTTCAACAAATTTTTTCTGGGAATTAAGCACCCTCGAATAAAGCACCCTATATTCTGCTTCTTCCGGATGAGTATGAACAACTTCAGCCATCAACTCGGCTGCCTTGGCATCATTACCCATGGAAGAATAGAATTCAGCCGCAAAAACTTTTGTACGAGGATCAGCACTGTTGCTCTGCAAAAGTTTTTCGACATACTTCAAAGCAGTGTCCGGCTCATTGTTCTGGCGGTAAAAAGCAACAACCTTCATCAACAGGGATGTATTCTGGGGAATACGCTTAAGCCCCTCAAGTAAAGCACCTTCAGCATCTTTCATGTTGCCCTGCCTGATAAAGACACTGCTCATGGAAAGATACACATCAGGATTTCCGGGATCTTCGTTTAAGGCAATTTCCAGCATTTTCTGTGCTTCAGCGAATTTCTTGCTCTCAGCAAGAACTGATGCCAGCACCAAACGGGCCTCAATATTTCCTGCATCCAGATTCAAAGCCTTACGGGCCATATCACCGGCATCATCATATTCACGGGCCAGCAGATAAAGCTTGCTGAGCTCCACCTTTGCTTCAATCAATGTAGGATCAAGATCTGAGGCATACCTGAAATTAATAAAAGCACCTTGGAAGTTTCCATTTTCCAAAGCAATCTTCCCAAATAGTAAGCGACACGAAGCGCATTCGGGATCGATGGAAAGAGCATTCTTTATTTCAAGTCCGGCCTCGGTCATCATCCCTTTATTGTAATATTCAACTGCCTTCTGGTAAAAGTCATCCCTTCTCTTTTCACACCCTCCAAGGAGGCCGACTGTGACAATTATCAGGAGTACCGCAAATAAATACTTACGCATTGATTTCCCCGTATTTATAAATTCAACTCAAAAACACTATTCAGGAATATAAGGTTTGAGTTCTATTGCTAAGTTCTTAGTAAAATTCTCAAGAATCTGCTGACCATGCTCGACGCTTTCATCTTCATTCAACAGCAACTCTACCCTGATGAGAGCTCCGTCAGTGCGCTGTCGAGTTATGGAATCAACTGCCAAATAAACTTTATTCATGTATTCGTCAGTTATAACTCTTCCCCGCTGCTGAAACCAGTAAAAAGCCAATAACCGTTGCCCCGGCTTATCCATAAGCAATCTGCGCACCTTAAAGGGACGCCCCTTTTGCGGATCTGCTGGCAGATCACGAGAGGAAGCAAGGCTCCACCCCCCACCACCAAGAAGGCAACTGACCGGATTATGGACCGCCCGCTGCGGTTCCTGATAATCATAGTACGTAACCAAAACTAAAATATCGCGGCCTGTTTGTTTATCCCTGAATACTCCTGAGAGATAATCATCCGAACCAAGTGATTCAAGAATATCATCATCGTAAAAATATTTTTTGCCAGCGTATTCACCGATCTCTAACGGGAAATTATCAAAGCTTGCACGCTGAGGTATAACCCTCCCGGTAAACAGGTACATATTACCTGCGAAATAAAGCCCCAGAATTGCGGCCATTAGAAAGACATGCAAAGCCCTGCCGGTCGGAACTCCGTAATAACCGGGCCGGGAAACGGCCCTCTGCTCAGGCTTTCGCCCGCCAATCAGATTCAACAACAGGCTCCATGTTGCGAGCACAATTATTGAAAGCAGATAAATAACAATACCGGACGCATCATGGAAAAAGTTCTCAGCAGTTTCCACCGAAACATTACGCGCCAGATAACCTACGATGGCTATACGTAACGCATTGGCGAAAATCGCAGTAGGTACGGTGGAAAGGACAACCAGCACACGCTGCCATGTGCGCGAATTGAACCAGTAGCCCATCAAAATGCCCAGAAGAATGGTGGGAAAAACATAGCGTAAGCCGCTGCAGGCATCGACCACATGCAATTGGATCACGCCCAGATCAATAACATTCCCCTCACGGAAGACGGGGATATCAATGAACTGCATTATGCGCACAGAGATGTCGGAAGAAATAAGGCGCAGTTTAAAAGTAAGTGTACGATTGATAAACGGCGGCGGCGGTACAGCAAAGGCCAGCACAAGCAACGGAAATAAAAATGCCTTCATGGAACGCCAACCGTAAACAAAGAGTACCAGCGATACTACGGTCAGCCACATGGAAGCAAAAACCAAAGCATCTACAGCGGCGGCCTTTCCCAGAAAATACAGAAGACCACTGAGCAGGAGCCCGATATAACCGGACCCCGACGATGGCGTAATAACTTTCGGAAGCAATTCTCTACGTTGCCACGCCACATAAAGGGCAAGCGGGACAACCAGCCAGCAATAGGAATAATCATCGGTGTTCCATCTCCTGAAAAGAGGCGGAAAAGAATCCCAGAACAGCATGCCCCACGCTGCAATAACAGAAATGAATGCTAAAACGGCTGCCACTTATTACACTCCCGAATCATTATATCCTGCAAGGCTTGCAGGAATTACCTGTTTTACCACTCATTAACAGAAAAAAGCATGATCAGAAACATCAAACAGCTTGAAATAAAAAACTTAGTTAAAAGCCGTCTCTTAATCATAGCCGCTGTTCAGTCTCCTGCCTCAGCGCTTCCAATTTTTGCTGTCTACGGATTTTATGTTCCGGCAGCTCAATATAGGCCAGCAATGCATAAAACATCTGTCCCAACCCAAAGCGGGTGACATAACTGTTGCTGACAAAGTTCATGAAAGTCACGGCGAGGAAAAGGGCAAGAAAAGCATAACGTTCCCTGCCCTCAAGCAATCGTATTTTTTGAAGAAGACATAACTGAAAAACAATAAAAAGGATAAAACCGATCAGTCCGGTCTGAGTCAGGACGTCAAGAAAGTCATTATGGCTATTCAAAACATCACCGACTTTTTGACGTTCGTTAATATGTGAAGTAACGCTGCCGACTCCGACTCCGGCCAGAATACCGTCCAGAGGCTGGGCGGCATATGTCTCTATATTATGCTTCCAGATCATCGGACGCCCTGAACCGAACTGGGACTTATCCGGCCCCTTAACTGCATCAACCATATCAAAAAAGATAGTATATACCACTGCAGCGGAAAGAATGAGCACAACACCCATAATCAAACTTAGAAAAGCAAGAAGCTTTTTATTAACTCTGAACAGATAGTAATAAATAAAAAGCAGAAGACCGAAAAAGCAGGTCCGCACATAACTCTTATACAGGCAGTAAAGAGCAAAAACACTTATCATACATGAAAAAACAAAAAAAAGACGCTGCTTTAAGATGGGCACAAGGTCATCATACTGCGAACATATCACTGCAAAAATCATAAGAGTCATCAAGTACAATGCCATGCAATGAGCAAGGTTGTGAGGATTTACATATGCCCCGCTATAACGAAAAAGATTGTTCCAGTATAAAACCTTATACAACCCCTTCCCCTGTACAATAAGAAATGTACTCGCAAGAATGGGTACAGAATAACCGATAAGCATCAACTTTATATAACGTGAATAGTCTTTTACTGTGGTAACAACATTTTTAAGAACAAAATAAGTGATAAAAGGAAGTACGAATTTTGCTGCATCTTTAACATTGGAATGATCAAGATATAGTAAATAAACAAACCACACCCAGAACACAAAAGAAAAAAGAAAAAAATCAACAATCGAAATATTAATTTTCTTAGTTACGATTGCACGCATAATAAAAGCAACAATCAAAATACCAGATGCAAAAATAGCGAATACTTCGGTCACATTCAGACTGAAAACCAACCATCCGATTTCCACGAACATGATCGGACGGAAAAAGAAGAACAAGATCAATAATGACGTCATGCAAGACCACCATTTTGCGTCTGAGGATTCAACTCTTCATAAAAACCTAGAAAACGATCTGTTACCTTGTGGGAACTGAAGTTTTCAGCTGCATATTCGCGGGCATTTTCAGATAACATAACCCTTAAACCGGGATCATCAATTACTCTCGCAACAGCCCCGGCAATTGCCTCGGCACTGATCTCTTCCAGCAGCACCGCAGTCTGTCCCGGCCTGACCACATCTTTTATGCCCCCGGCTGAAGTTACAACCGGCACAAGACCTGAAGCCATTGCCTCAAGCAATGACACAGGACATCCTTCTGATCTGGACGGCAACAAGAAGATACAAGAATCCTCCAGTGCCCTGCTCTTCTCAACACCCTGAATATATCCCGGGAATGAGACGTTTACGAGCTTAAGAGCAGCGGCTCTTTCCATCAACCCTTTCCGCTCAGGCCCATCTCCGGCCATTAGCAACTTCAGGCCATCATACTTTTTATTCAAAAGGGCAAAAGCTTCAATCAATTCATAGGCACCCTTTCCCCTGATCATGCGGGAAAGAAACAACAGCGATTTTCCGTCCTTACTGCAGGCGTCAGAGCGTGGAACACTGCGAGTATCAATCATCGTACTGACAACCTCAACCCGATTAAGATCAACCCCGGCCTGCCCCAATTTTTCCTTGAATTCTTCAGCCAGAACAACAACCTTGCCGGCCCTGTTTAAAATTATTCGGAAAATACGTGACGTAAACGGCCCGCTCGAAATTCGTTTAAAAAACACATCATCCCAACCATGACTGAAAATAAGAATTCTACCGGAATAACCGAACAGAAAAAATAAGATTATTAGTGCTGATTCCTTAAGGATAGAAACAAGATTCATTGACGGGTTCATGTGAATAACATCAAAACGGTTAAGGCAAAGTAACCGAAAAAACAGGAAAAGATCAGCCAGCGTTCTGAAATAGCGCATGACTCCTCTTTGCCCCGGTCTGCGCCCGTACGGAACAGCTGTCACATTAACTCGCCCGTGAAGCTCCTGTAACAGAAGCTTGACGGTTTCAGCCACACCACCCATATGGCGCAAATCTGTCGAAACAAGCAGCAGCCGCATTTATACTCCAAAATTATTCCATTCTAAGACCATATATTCCAAATACCTCAATTAGCACCACTATTCCAGTTAATTATATGTGACACCATTAAAAGCGCCATCCAGTGAGTTCCAGTTCCACTTCGAAACAATTCTTAAACACATTGTAACAGCACAGTAACAACCGACCATGAATTGAGCGTATTTTTCTCACACCGTATTAAAACGGCATTTCACACAACTGACAAGCTGAACACAGACTATCTTCCGGGGAAACATATGTTACAATTACTAAAGAAAAAGGCTGCAGACTTTACCGAAAGCCACAAAGAAGAGATTAATCTTCTTGAAGGCCCCGGCATCGGAAGCCTTATACAAAATGTAGGCTGGCTTAATATATTATACTTTGCAATTCAGGACTTTCCAACCCTCACAGCCATGTATGGCCCTGAATGGGCTGAACAATTGGAAAAACGAATCCGCACAGTAATCACAAAAGAAGGCTGTAAAAATCTTAACCATTCTGATTTCCACTTATTTTCCTTTAATGCAGGCGAATTTTTCTTGCTGGATCCTACCGACAATATAAAGAATTCATCCCTGCAGGAATTAGCATACAAATTCAAAGTAAAAACTGAAAACAAACTCAAAAGTGAACAGATTGCCCGTACCGGCAACAATGTAACCATCAACAGCGGACACTCTTCTTTCAAGGCAGAACACTCAAACGACAAGCTATGGTCGAACTTCCTTTCTGCCATAGGCGAAGCGAGGCTTGAAGCTCAGAAAAGTCTGGACATTTCCAACCTTGAATTAAGCAATGAATTCAATGAAATTTTGAGTAATTCAGACATCCGCTGCCACTACCAGCCCATAGTAAACTTGGACGACAAATCAATCCACGGCTGGGAGGCTTTAGCTCGGGGACCGCACAACTCACCGTTCCGTTCGCCCTTAACCCTTTTTGATATGGCTGAAAAACTTGGCAAACTTTTCCACTTGGAAAAACAATGCCGGGAAGCGGCCATCAAAGCTTTTGGAAATCACGGGCCCCAACATAAACTTTTTCTCAACATCCATCCCAGAACAATAGTGGACCCCAACTTCACCACCGGGGAAACCAAAAGATTACTGGATAAATGGGGCCTTAAACCGGGCAACATTGTCTTTGAAATTACTGAACGCCATAGCGTGAAAGATTTCAAAACATTCCGCAAGACATTGGACCACTACCGCAACCAAGGTTATCTTGTCGCCATCGATGATGCCGGGACTGGATACTCAGGACTGACCTCCATTGCCGAAATCAAGCCCGATTACATCAAAATGGATAAATCCTTTGTCGATAACATCGAAACCAATCAGGTCAACCGGGCTTTGATCGACACATTTACCGACTTTTCGGAGAAAATAGGCGGCAAGCTGATCGTTGAAGGCATTGAAACACAAGAACAGGCGCTAACCCTGATCGATATGGGAGTGCATCTGGGACAGGGATATTTTTTTGCCAGACCACAACGCGAAAAACCGCAACTCAGCGAGGAATCCCTTACCCTGCGCAGAACCTCCGACCTGATCTATAACACCGGAACATACGGAATTCCGGTAAAAAATCTGGTCAACAAGGTCGAATCCGTTGAATCCGACACTCCGGTGCCCATGGTGCAACAGATTTTCAAGGAAACCAATGCCCTGAACAGTATAGTAGTGATCAAAAACAACACCCCCTGCGGTCTGGTCATGGAATACAACCTGAACAAACATCTTTCCGGCAAATACGGTGTGGCCCTCTATTCCAACAAACCCATTTCATCAATAATGGATGATGGCCCACTCATTGTAGACCTCGAAACCACTGTTGAAAAAGTATCCCAACAGGCCATGGCTCGTTCCAGAAAACAGGCTTATGATGACGTAATAGTAACCATGCAGGGACAACTTTTGGGGACAGTATCTGTACAACGATTGCTTGATACCCTAGCGCATGTACAAGTAGAGATGGCCAAAGGCACGAACCCGCTGAGCGGATTGCCCGGCAACCTTGATATTGAAAAAGAAATAGACCGCCGCATGAAGGCTAACGAAAAATACAGCATCATCTACGCCGACCTCGATAACTTCAAGGTTTACAATGACACCTACGGTTTCAAAAACGGAGATAAAATAATCCTCCAGATAAGCAAAATTATCGCATGGGCCAGTAAAAAACATGGCGCAAACGGTGACTTTGTCGGTCATATCGGAGGAGATGACTTTGTCATGGTTACCAAACCTGCAAAGGCAGAACGCATCTGCAAATCCATAACCCGCATTTTCAAAAGGCTGGTCAAGAACAACTATAACGAGAATGATGCTACAAACGGTTGGATGGAAGGCAAAGGCCGCGATGGGTCAATCTCAAAATTCCCGCTTGTTTCAGTCTCTCTGGCAATCCTCGATTGCGAACCTGATCAGCATCTCATGGAAATCGGAGAACAGGCTGCATCCCTGAAAAAATGGGCCAAGTCCATCGAAGGGAACTGCTGGGTCAGAGAAAGACGCAGCCGATAACTTTTAAGCCGCCAGAGGGATTCTTACAATAAATTATCGTCAAAGATTTGCTTAATACGATGCCGCAGGTTGGTATATCTCTTGCCTGCGGTAACGTTGTTCAAACCGATGGTGAAAGCGCGTTTGCTGCCGATAAGCACAGCCAGCTTGCGGGCTCTGGTCAGTCCGGTATAGAGCAGGTTGCGCTGCAAAAGCATGTAATGCTGCGAAACAATAGGCATGACCACGGCAGGATATTCACTGCCCTGTGATTTATGAACGCTGACCGCATAAGCGAGCGTCAATTCATCCAGCTCGGAAAGTTCGTAATGCACGATATTACCGTCGAACTCGGCAGTAAGCTCATTTTCCTCGGTATTGATATACATTACCCTACCAAGGTCGCCGTTGAAGACTTCCTTTTCGTAGTTGTTACGCAACTGCAGAACACGGTCACCTACGCGGTATTCAACAAAACCGCGCTTCAACCCTTTACCATTGCCGGGATTAAGCTTTTCCTGCAACACCGCGTTTAATTTCTGGGTTCCTACATCACCTTTGTGCATGGGAGTCAGCACCTGCACATCAGTCATGGGATCCAGCCCGTAACGCTCAGGGATACGCTCACAAACGGTCTGGACGATCATGTCCTGAACTTTCTGCGTAGACTCCTGCGGTATCCAATAGAAGTCAGCTTCCGGCGCTTCTGCCGGATGCGGCATGGGAAAGTCACCGTCATTAATGCGGTGGGCGTTGACGACAATATAGCTTTCCTGCGCCTGACGGAAAATATGATTCAGCACCGCGCTCTGAACCTGTCCGCTTTGCAGCAGATCAGACAGAACGTTACCCGGTCCAACAGACGGAAGCTGGTTAACATCACCCACAAAAATTACGCGACAAGTCAACGGGACCGCGCGGAGCACCGCAAGACAAAGCTGGGCATCGAGCATGGAAGCTTCATCCACAACCAGCACATCCGCCTTAAGCTTCTGGTCTTCGTTGTAATAAAAACCGCCGTCTTCGGGAGTGAACTGCAACATTCTATGGATAGTTGAGGCCTGCCGTCCTGTTGCTTCGGACAGCCGTTTGGCCGCGCGTCCGGTGGGCGCAGCGAGCTTGATCTTCAGCCCCAGTTCTTTGAGCGTCATGACCACGGCTCTGGTAATGGTGGTCTTACCTGTCCCCGGTCCCCCGGTAATAATGAAAAATTTATTAACGCAAGCTTCAAAAACTGCCTCGCGCTGTTCATCTGAGAGTTCAAAACCAAGCTCGGATTCAACTTCGGGCAAAGCCTTCTCCACTTTCTCCCTGCTTACCGGAGATGGATGGCTGATAAGACCGTGCAGACGATTGCATATTTCCCGTTCAAAACGGTAAAAATGCATCAGGAAAACCGCTTCATCAATGTCCTGTTCCGGCAGATTTTCCACCCGGACCCGTTTGCGTTCTTCCAGTGAATTGATACCTTCGCTGATCAATTCCAAATCAATGCCGCCAAGCATCTTGGCAACATCTTCAACAAGCTTGACCTTAGGCGAGAACATATGCCCGCCCCGCTCGCTCACTGAAAACAAAGAGTAAATAATGGCAGCTTCAATACGCTGCGAAGAATCAGGAGCAAACCCAAGCTTAAGGGCCATGGCATCAGCAGTCTTAAAGCCGATACCGCGGATTTCATAAGCCAGTTCGTAAGGGTTTTCACTGATCTTATTAACAGCCTGAGCGCCGTAAAGATTGAAAATTTTAGCCGCATAGGTGGGCGGCACTTCGTGGGTGTGCAGAAAGAGAATAAGATTCTTAATTTCGCGCTGGGATGACCATGATTCCTTGATCGCTTCCAGCTTCTTCTTGAAAATACCTTTGATCTTGAGCAGCTTTTCCGGTTCATCGTCCAGAATATCCAGCACATCAATACCGAATGTCTTGACCATATCCGTGGCGATTGCTTCACCGATGCCTTTGATTGAAGATGATTTCAAAAAACGGATAACCCCGGCTTCAGTTGCCGGACGGACCCGCTCATAAAAATCAGCCTCAAACTGGCGGCCGAATTTTGGATGCTGTTTCCAGCGGCCGTGCAATTCCACGGATTCACCGGGTGTGAGTGACCCCAGAACTCCCACAACCGTAATATGCGAAGGTTCGTCTTTGGAGACGACACGGGCTACAATATAACCGTTCTCTTCGTTATGATAAACAACTGCCCGGACTTCACCAGTAAGCGTATCAGACATCAATTGGTCCTATATAGGCCTCCGGCGGCCCTGCCGGGGGCCTTAAACCCTTTTGCAAAAGGGTTTAAGAATCCCAAAACCTTTAATAGTTTTGAGCTAATTAAATTTCAAAATTGAAACTGTTGGCTTACAACTTTTGCCGATACTCAAGTGACTGCCGCAAAGTTTCCTTGTCCGTATATTTTACTTCAGAACCAATGGGGATACCCTGCGCAAGGCGGGAAAGCTCGATCCCGGGAAATTTGGATTCAACCAGATTCTTGATGTATGAAGCAGTAGCTTCAGCGTCAACAGTAGCTCCCAAAGCGAGAATAAGCTCCTTTACTTCGCCTTTGGCAAGACGCTCTTCAAGCTTCTGAAACTCAAGCTGTTGCGGTGTAACTCCATCAAGCGGCGAAAGAAGGCCGCCCAACACCAGATAATAGCCGCGATAAAGCCCCATTTCTTCGATCGCAAGCAGAGAATCCCATTCAGAAACAAGGCAAAGCTTTTCATGCTCACGCTTGGGATCAGAACAAATCCGGCAAGGACAGGTATCGGTAATGCTGGCGCACTGCTCACAGATACAAAGCTTCTCACGCAGATCAATAAAACTCTGACCGATGCCCGTAACTTTCTCTTTGGGCATCTTCAGCATGGTCAAAGCGATGCGGAGCGCAGACTTAGGGCCAAGACCGGGAAGTTTCGCCAGTTCCTGCGCAACAACCCGTAACGGCTCAGGTAAATTTTCCATTCTATGCCTTCAGCAATCCTGCCAATGTTAGGAATAAATAACGACAGGATGTGGAGAAAAATATTTTAAAAACTATCCCCAAACCAAACTATCCCAGCGGCGAAGCCCTATTAAAAGTTTTTGAAGGGATGGGGTCTGGGGAAGGGAAACTTTTGCAAAAGTTTCCCTTCCCCAGCCGTCGGAGACATTTATTAGAACATACCGGGGATGTTCATACCGCCGGTGATGGCAGACATTTCGGACTCCATCATGGCTTTTGCTTTCTTGTTGGCATCATTTACTGCTGCGAGTACGAGATCCTGAATCATTTCAACATCACCGGACTCAACGATGGTAGGATCAATTTTGATTTCGAGCACTTCGGAAGAACCGTTAACTTTAACGTTAACCATACCGCCACCAGCGGAACTTTCTACTTCACGAGTCTTGAGATCTTCCTGCAGAGCGGTCATTTTGCGCTGCATAATCTGAGCCTGGCGTACGAGATCGTTCATACCTTTCATTATATTACTCCTTGAAATTATTAACTTGTTAATTAATACACAAGACTACCGGACAGACCGGAAGCCTTATTAAACATCTTTACGCGGATCAATGGAAATGATGCTCGCCCCGAAGGCTTCCATCACCCTTTTTACATCCGGGTGGGCTTCCACCTCATCACGTATTTCCTGCCTGCTCCTGCGCTTGCCCTTCGAACTGATCTGAATTTCCAGCTCAATTTCAGGGCCGAAATATTCCTTCGCCATTCGTTCTACAACAGCACGAGATTCGCGTCCGGCAACCTGCCCCTGATGAAAAGAGTTGGCACAGGTCAATACCAGTTTACCATCAATAAACTCACCCTTGCATTTGCTCAGACCGGAAGTTGATCCATTCGCACCGCTATCTGCGACGTATTGCAAAAAACCATCAAAGTCACGCGGTCCACTGACTGATGCCGGAAATGAAGGCTTAGGCGGAGCAGGTTCGGGAACACGCTCCAACGGTGGAATAGATTCCGGCGCAGGATTTTCCAATTGTGGGACAGGGGGAGTTAAATCAGTTTCAGTAAAACCTGCCGCGTCAGGAAGGGAGGAATCATCAGCTCCCATATCGTTCACAGAACGGTTGCCAGCCGGAGAACCGGACTCGGTACGTCCCATGGGGCGTCCGTTTGCCCCCATGCCCTGTGGCTGCATGGACTGATTATGAGACGGAACCTGCTGCTGCATTCCCTGCTGCGGACTATTCTGCCACGGCGGAGTCTGCCCGCCTGACTGTTGGCCCATGGACCTGCTTGGCGGCGGAGTCTGTGGAGCTGCTTGTGACACTTGTTGCGGACTTGGTGCTGCCGAAGCAAGCGCGCCGGCCCGTTCCATGGAAATAAGGTCGGTAAGGCTGGCCATATTAAGCAAAAGCAGCTCAAGGGCCATGGCCGGTTCGAGACTGGTCATTACCTTGCGCTGTCCGTCCACGGTCATCTGCCAGCAGGCATGAATGAAGGAACGGTCAAAAGTCTGGGCCCACTTCATGAACTCCGCAGCTTCCTCGGATGAAAGTCCGAGCAAAGGCACAGCCCGTTCGCCGGATTGGTTGAGCAGAAACATATTCCGCCAGCAGTTACCAAGTTCACGAATGAAAAATCCGAGATCAAGTCCGCGACCAAGAACCTGCTGTACTGTGTCACCCACAGCAACCAGATCACGTCCGTGGATAGCCTGCATGAGCGTGAAGAACACATCACGACCGGCAAGTCCCAGAATTGAGCGGACATCTTCTTCCAGCAGCCTCTCGCTGCCAAGAGCCAATACCTGACCCAGCAGGGACATGGAATCACGCACACTGCCTGCGCCGCGTTTGGCAATAAGATCTACTGCTCCCTGCTCAAATTCGATCTTTTCCATATTTAAGATATTGGAAAGATGCGCGATCAGCTCATCATTGGTGAGCATCTTGAATGCGTAATGCTGACAGCGGCTGATAATGGTGGCCGGAAACTTATGCGTTTCCGTAGTCGCCATGATGAAAGTTGCGTGCGGCGGCGGCTCTTCAAGGGTTTTCAGCAAGGCGTTGAATGCCTGCACTGTGAGCATGTGCGCTTCATCGATAATGAAAACCTTGTAGCGGAATTCAATGGGCGCGTAACCGATATCTTCCTTGAGCCTGCGGGCGTCATCAACCTTACCGTGAGATGCGGCGTCAATCTCAACAACGTCTACACCGACACCGGCAGTAATCTGACGGCAGTTGTCGCACTCGTTACAGGGCTCGGCAGTGGGTGCATTTTTACAGTTCAGCGCCTTGGCGAAAATTCTGGCAATGGTAGTCTTGCCTACCCCGCGTGTACCACTGAAAAGGTATGCGGGAGCGATCTTGTCCTGTGCTGCAGCACGGGAAAGAATTGTTTTGACTGCTTCCTGTCCTGCAACTTCACCAAAAGTCTGCGGACGGTATTTTGCTGTCAGATTGGATGTACTCATAAATTAAGATGCCTTCGGCGACCCTTTTTGATGCGCTTCGCTTCTGTTAACAGATATAAAAAATCAGTTTGGGGACCCGTGCATCAGGCCCCCAAACTATTAATGACTAAATTTCGTAGTAATCCAGCCAGCCTTTGTACTTGTCGTTGCCGCCTTTGACAGCATTGAAGTACTCTTTCTGGAGGAGCGTACCGATGGGTCCACGTTTTCCTTCACCTATAACACGGTTATCAACTTCGCAGATGGGGGTAACTTCAGCAGCAGTACCGCAGAAGAAAGCTTCATCAGCAATGTAGAGTTCATCACGGGTGAAGAGCTGCTCCACTACTTCGTAACCAAGATCGCGGGCAACCTTCATCAGGCTGGCACGAGTAATACCGGGCAGTACGGAAGTAAGCGGAGTAGTTTTAATGATATTGTCTTTTACGATGAAAATGTTCTCACCGGTAGCTTCAGAAACAAATCCGGCAGTATCGAGCATAAGAGCTTCATCATAACCGTCTTTAACAGCCTCAACTTTGGCGAGGATGGAGTTGACGTAGTTACCGCAAGCCTTGGACTTGGTCATCATGGCGTTTACATGATGGCGGTTGAAGGAAGAAGTCTTAACACGGATACCCTTTTCAAGGGCTTCTTCACCAAGATAAGCCCCCCAAGGCCACGTTGCAATACAAACACGAATAGGGTTGGAGCCGGGGTGAACACCCATGACGCCGTCACCGATGAAAACCAAGGGACGAATATAACCTTCTTTGAGACCGTTTACTTTCAGGGTCTCAAGAATAGCATCGTGAATTTCTTCAACAGTAAAAGGTATGGTAAGACCAAGAATTTTAGCGGAATCGAAAAGACGAACCACGTGTTCACGCAACCTGAAAACAGCAGATTTGCCGTCCACAGTAGCGTATGCGCGAATACCTTCAAATACACCTGCACCGTAGTGCAGTGTGTGAGTCAGCACGTGAACCTGTGCGTCATCCCAATTGACCAATTCACCGTCAAACCAGATTTTTTCTGCTTTTTGAACCATTATGTCCCCCTAATTTTATTCTATAAATATTGCTAACGCAGGCCGAATGTAAGCCTTACTCGATAACAATAGCGAACAACAGAATGAATGAAGCTAAAAAAAAGAGGGTCCAAGGTCAAGAAGGAACGGGAAGATCAAGGTCAGTAAAACGATAAAAAGCAAAAAACACAACGCACTGAATGGACGGAGGCTGAATTGCCCCCGTCCTTATATTCGAACCATCATCGATTGAGATCAGACGCTGACAACTGAGTTTTCACCATCTCCGTATGGCGTCGTCTCAGTACGGTCTGGCTCGGTATCATTAAACCAGATATCGTCCCCGGCCAGATAACGGAACTGGTAGTCACGCCCGGTTTCAAGATCAACAGTCACAGTATACTTGCCGTTTTTTAGTTTTTTCATGGGAGTGGAACTTTGATCCCAACCATTGAAATCGCCAACCAGATAGATAGCTTCACCGTTTTCCACCTGATCCTTTTCCACTTCAAACTTAACCTTGCAAACAGATTTGCTTTTAAGAAATTTCTTGGAAAGAGCCACCGGAGCCTCCTGATGGTTTATAATTTCAAAAACGTCAGAAAAAGATTTTCTGTTAATAATTAATCGTTATTTTTTTTTAATGTCAACATCACTCTAAAAAATACATGTAAACGTCATCTGCTCATTTTGATTAATTATTCTAAAAAAGAAGTTTTTCACCCTATTATAACGTGCATAAAATCCTTAAAAACAGAATTTAATTCTGAATTTACAACTTAAAGGAATTATTTTTCTCCATAAACATTGTCCTGCACACAAATATTAGTTTTGACAGCGAAGGACACCGTGGTTACAAATCACCTTTAAGTTTATATTTTATTTAGGAGTAACGACCATGGACAAGTTTCCAAGAGTTCACCGGCTGCCCCCCTATGTGTTTGCCAAGGTGAACGAACTGAAAATGCAGATGCGCCACGAAGGTGAGGACATCATCGACCTTGGCATGGGGAACCCAGACCTCCCCACCCCGCAGCACATTGTAGACAAACTGGTTGAAGCGGCGCAGAAGCCCGCCAACCATCGCTACAGCGCGTCAAGGGGAATCAAGGGCCTCCGCAGAGAAATGGCGCTTTGGTATAAAAGAAGATATGGCGTTGAACTGGATTATGATCAGGAAGTGGTCGTTACCATGGGCGCCAAAGAGGGGCTGGCGCACCTGGCGCTGGTCATGCTTTCACCCGGTGATGTAGTTTTCGCACCGGACCCGTCTTATCCCATTCACCCGTACGCAAGTATCATTGCCGGAGCGGATGTAAGACGTGTTCCCATCGGTGCTGACCGCGATTTTTTTGAAGATCTGGAACTGGCAATGCGCCAGACATGGCCCAGACCGAAACTGTTGATCATCAACTACCCGCACAACCCCACCGGAGTTACCGCGGATATTCCGTTCTTTGAAAAAATCGTCGACTTCGCCAAAGAAAACAAGCTGCTGGTCATCCACGACCTTGCATATGCAGACTTCACCTTTGACGGCTACGAAGCTCCCAGCTTCCTGCAGGCTCGCGGCGCAAAAGACGTGGGTGTAGAATTCTTCTCCCTGTCAAAAAGCTATTCCATGCCCGGATGGCGTGTGGGATTCTGCTGCGGTAACCAGGAAATGGTACAGGCCCTGACCCGTATCAAGAGTTATCTGGACTACGGACTCTTCCAGCCCATCCAGATTGCGGCCTGCCATGCTCTTTCCGGCCCGCAGGAATGCGTCCGCGAAATCATGGACATCTATCAGGACCGCCGCGATGCTCTTTGCGAAGGATTGCAGCGTATCGGCTGGGACGTAACCCCGCCCAAGGCCACCCAGTTTATCTGGGCACCGATCCCGGAACAGTTCAAAGATCTAGGCTCGGTAGAATTCTCCAAGCTGCTGCTGCGTGAATGCAAAGTAGCAGTTGCCCCCGGACTCGGTTTCGGAAGCTACGGGGATGACCATGTCCGCATGGCCCTCGTAGAAAACAGACAGCGAATAAATCAGGCCATACGAGGCATGAAAGACCTATTTGCAAAAGGGTAAAAGATAATTATTCAAATTTCTGGCAGGTTGCGGTATAAAGCAGCCTGCCAGTTTTTTTTGAAACATGAGAAATGAATTAAGAGGTTTTAATGCAGACTGTTAAGCTTGCCATCGCCGGATTCGGCACTGTCGGAACCGGACTCGCCCGGATTTTGGAAGAAAACGAAGACGTAATCTTTGCCCGCTGCGGGAAAAAATTTGAGATTACTTCCGTTCTAGTCCGTGACGTGAACAAAAAAAGGGATTTCCTGCCCGGACCTGAAGTAAAATTCACCGCCGATCCTGATGAATTCACATCCAGTCCGGATGTGGATATCGTAGTGGAACTAATGGGCGGCACTACCGTGGCCAAGGAAATTGTTATTAAAGCCCTTAAAGCAGGCAAGCACGTAGTCACCGCCAACAAGCATCTTCTGGCCGAACACGGCATTGAACTTTTTGAAATCGCTGCCCAGAACAAGGTCGGCCTGTACTACGAATCCAGTGTTGCCGGCGGTATTCCCATCATCCAATCCATCAAGGAATCATTGGCCGGGAACCGCATTAAATCCATTGTCGGTATCCTCAACGGAACCGCCAACTATATTCTTTCCGAAATGTCCACCAACGGTCTTGAATTCGATACCGCACTGGCTCAGGCTAAAGAACTGGGCTATGCTGAAGCAGACCCGACATTTGATATTGAAGGCATCGACGCTGCGCACAAGGTCTGTGTGCTGACCCGTATTGCTTACGGCAAGGACTACCCCCTTTCCGAACTGCCCATTGAAGGCATCACAAAAGTCGAAGGTCAGGACATCCGCTTTGCCCGCGAATTCGGCTACCGCGTCAAACTTATCGGCGCAGTACAAGATGTAGGAGGTAAACTGGAAGCCGGAGTATTCCCGGCACTGGTCAAATACACCCTGCTGCTTGCGCGTGTCGGCGGCAACTACAACGCAGTCCGCGTTGAAGGAAATGCAGTAGGTCCCGCATTTTTCCACGGTCAGGGCGCTGGCTCACTTCCCACCGGAAGCGCAGTACTGGCTGACATCATGGCCCTCGCAAAGACCGACACTCCGGACAACACCGGATTCTGCAATGCTCCCATAGAGAAAGCAAACATCCTGCCACCGGAACTGGCGACTTCGGAATACTACTTCCGCTTCACAGTTCAGGATAAAGCGGGTGTTATGGCTGCTCTTTCCAAATGCCTTGCCGAACACAATATTTCCATTGCGCAGGCTGTGCAGAAAGGCAATCCAGACGATAAGGACATCCCGGTAGTCTTTACCACCCACAAGGCCAGCACCAAGGACGTGCATGCGGCCATCGCAGAAATCGACAAAATGCCCTTCATCGCCAAGCCGACTATGTCCATGCGCATTTTAAAAGGATAACTGCTAGTTATGAAACTTCTTTTTCTCATTGCTGACGGGATGGGCGGCTGGCCCATTGAAGAACTCGGAAACAAGACCACCCTTGCGGCCGCTAATACTCCAAACATGGATATGCTGGCCGGGAAAGGCTTAATCGGCACTTGCCGGACCGTGCCCAAGGGTATGGCTCCCGGTTCCGATGTTGCCAATATGTCTTTACTGGGCTTCGACCCCGCCACCTACCACACTGGACGCGGTCCTATCGAGGCAGCAGCTCAAGGCCTTCAGCTTAACCCGGATGATTTAGTCTGGCGCATGAATCTGGTTAACCTTTCCGAATTCGACGAAAACGGCACCATGTACGACTACTCTGCCGGACACATCGGAACCGATAAATCAGTGCCGCTGGTGGAAAAACTGCAGGCCGAGCTTGGCAATGATGAATTTACTTTCTACCCCGGTATTCAATACCGCCACCTGCTGGTCCATAAGGGTGGTGCCAAGAAGATGGAAGCCGGGCTGAACATTCGCCCGCCCCATGATCTGACCGACAAACCCATTGACGAAGACGTTCGCGAATTCGCCAAAAGCCCGCTCATGGACAAGCTGGTCCGTGATGCACTGGAAGTGCTTGCCGACAACGGCACTAAGGCTGTATCCATCTGGCCCTGGGGACAGGGACGACCGCTGATCCTGCCGCCTTTCGAAGAAAAGTTCGGAATGAAGGGTGCTGTAATTTCCGCAGTTGACCTGATCAAAGGACTGGGTAATGCTTCGGGCATGGAAGTAATCGACGTGGAAGGAGCCACCGGACTGGTGGATACCAACTACGAGGGCAAGGTCGAAGCGGCCCTGAAATTCCTTGAACATGGAGATTTCGTCTACGTACACCTTGAGGGCCCGGATGAATCCGGCCACATGGGCAGCGTGGAAGATAAAATAAAATCCATTGAACGCTTTGATTCACACATTGTGGCTCCTCTGCTGGAAAAATATCCGCTGGACAAAGCCAACTACGTGATCACCTGTGACCACTTTACCCCAATTGAAACCAGAACCCACGATGAAACCCCGGTTCCCTTCATCATGACTTCGCCGCGACTTATTCCTTCCGGAGAGAAATCATTCACCGAAGAAACAGCTGACCGGGCCGGAATCATTATCCCGGATGGACACGACTTCATGCAATGGGTTCTGAATAAGACAAGATAATCATGAACACCGAATTCCCAACCCCGCATTCATGGCTGGCTCATAGTGTTTCTTATGGTGAGACCGATGCCATGGGTGTGGTTTATTATGCAGAATATTTGCACTTTTTTGAGCGCTCCCGTTCGCTTTTTATCCGTGAACGGGGCATGAGCTATGCCGAAGTTGAAGAGCGCGGCATTTATCTGCCCGTACGCGAGGCCAATTGCCGTTACCGCATCCCGGCGCAATACGATGACCAGCTTGATATTCAGGTAGGCATCAGTGAATGGAAACGCGCTTCTATCAAGTTCACCTACAACATCTACAAAGATGAACGCTCAACGCTCATCGCAACCGGATTCACCGAGCACGCCTGCGTAAATAAAGACGGCAGGCCGGTCCGTGTACCCGAGTGGCTACGCGAAATTTTCTAATCAAACTTTTAATCCCCACTCGAGACTCTCGTCATTTTTCCTGACTTCAGATTCCCGTGAGAGGAAATAAGCAGGGTGTGAATATTTAATATTCGCACCCTGAATCAGTAATTTCAAACACGGATATATACCCATGTACTACGACGTTCATACCCATGCATTCCACCCTAAAATTGCCGACAAGGTAATCCAGCAACTCCACGACCACTACGGCATCACCGCAGTAGGTAACGGCCATCCTGAAGACCTGCTTAACCGCGCAACCCGTGCGGGGCTGGACAGGGTCATCATCCATACAGCGGCAACAGCCCCGGATCAGGTCATTCCCGCTAACAACTGGTCCATTGAGCTGGCAAAATCAGACGAACGCATTGTAACCTTCGGAACTATGCACCCTGATTACGCCGACCCGGAAAAGGAATTTGAAAGGCTCGAAAGAAACGGCATCAAGGGACTGAAATTCCATCCTGACTTTCAGGGATTCTTTATGGATGACCGCAAATTCTACCGCATCATGGAAATGGCGCAGGACCGTTTTATATGCATGTTCCATATCGGGGACAGGCTGCCGCCGGAAAAAAACCCATCCTGCCCGCTCAAGCTGAAGAAACTGCTTCAGAACTTTCCCCGCCTGAAAGCCATCGGCGCACACATGGGTGGTCTGTACCATTGGGAAATGGTTGCTGAAGAACTAGCCGGAATGGATGTTTATTTCGACACCTCAAGTTGCCTGCCCTTCATGGATAAAAAAGTTCTTTATAAGATTATCGAAAGACACCCGCGTGAAAGAATTCTGTTTGGCAGCGACTATCCGCTCTTTGACCCGCAGGATTCAATGAAAGAATTACAGCACGCGCTCAAACTAAAAGACAGCGAACTGGAACAACATATGAGTGCCGTAGAAGAATTACTCGCATAAAAGAAAACGCACAGGGGCAACCTTGTGCGTTTATTATTTTGCAGCGTGCCTACCCATGAAATAAACCACCAAGTGACTGAACGGCCTGATCAGATTGAAATAAACCGGACCTGTCCAATGTTTATAGTGTACGATTGTAAATACATGGTACCGATGCAAACCGCTTTCAACATGATCTGAGACTACGCCGATATATCCGATAAGATGTTTATCCTCGGCTGCTCCGAGCCAAAACCTGTCAGCTTCAAAGTCAACCGAATTAAAGAAATCCACCTGCCCGCCACGGTTGAAATCGTAATCAGAGACTTCAAGACCGTGATCCATAAACTCATCATGTTTCAGCCCCATAATTCGGGCCAGAACGCCTCTGACTTTGTACAGGAAAGTAAGCCATCCCGGTTTGTAAGACATTAAACGGATCAGGAAATCTTCCATCTCACGACGACTGTCAAAGCCCACACTGTAGACATGATCTGCATCACCGCAAAATTTATGTATCTGGGGAATTGAATTTACAATTGCTGCTGACTTACTCATGGATTCATCCTCCCTGCTTCAAGACCTTCAATACGCAACACCTCGAACTCACGAACCATATTCATATCCTTCCACAGCAAATCATGTCCTTTAAAAAAACGGTACATACTTACTTTGCCTAGAAAATTGTCGATCTCATTCTGCGTTGCTTTTCTCCTTACGCCTGTCCTGCAAAACAGCCGAAGGGCTGGTTGAGACGGAAAACGCCCTTTCCACAATGATTTTATCCAGAACCCCGCTCCCGGCTGGGCAACCATAAGTGTCATGCGCGGATCTCGTTCAATATTTTCACGCATTGTTTTGGGAAATTTTTCGAAGTAATATCCCTTGCCTTCCCCAGTAAAAGAAACTGAACCAATAGGAGAAATGCGAGGAAAACCATCAGCATCCACAGTGCCGAGTGAGGCATGCGCAACATTAGCAAATAACTCTTCAACTTCATTCCATAAAATATCTGACTGCATGATAAATACTCCCTTTTTATTTCACAGGAATTTTGTACAACTCCTTCTTCATTGTTTTGAGAATACGGCTATGATCTTCTTCCGATATATTCGCCCCCATCATCCGAACTCCTAAAAACATGGAGTAACTAATTTTAGAAAGCAGGGTTGCGCGTTCAGTGTCCCCACTGACCTCTTCAAAAATAGATCGCAAATATTCGATTCGCATACTGTCAACTTGCGCAATATACTTCTGCGCAAGTTGATCATGTAAAGCCCACGCCCTGATACTGGTCTCAGCCCCAGAGGGCAGCTTGTGGGCTTTCTCGACAATCAAATTAAAGCGAGCAGCAGCATCAACACCCTCGTCGGCTGCTTCGATACTGGCAAGCGTCCAGCCCTCCACCCAATGCTCAAGCATCCTTTCCAAAAAATCTGAGCGATTCTTGAAATGATGATAAAAGGAGCCCTTCGTCACCTTTAGCTTCCTGCACAGGGCATCGATGGTCAGCTGCTGAATACTTTCAGTTTCAAGCAGTTTTAATCCGGCATTAAGTAAATCCTCAGCGCAATGCCGGGATTCACTCCCTTCCGATTTCTTTGTCATTCTACCTCCTTCACACAATACCATACCGTATGGTATGTTTAAATTATATAAAGCATAAACAGAAGTCAACATGCAAGCGCATAAAAAAAGAGCCGCCTGTGGGGCAACCACAGACGGCTCTAGCGTACAACCTCGAAAAGTTATGAAATACTTTCTAGTTGTGTGCTCTTTCGCGCTTGGGGTGACATGCGTTGTTCGCACAAGGAGCAGTAGCAAGATCAGTCTTGCCTTCCTTGTTCATCTTCACATGGCAACCACGACAGCTGATGTCACTCTGAAGGGTATGGAATGCCTTGAAGTAAGAGTGAGGTGCAGCCTTCTGCTTCAGATTGTCATGACAACCGGCAGCAGCACAGCTTTTGATCTGAGACTTGCCGTCCCAAGTGTGGTGACACTTAGCACAGTTAACATCCTGGTGGTCAAAGTGAGAGAACTTAACCGGAGTAAACCGGACCTGATTCAGCACTTCAGGACGTTTGAATTCGAGATTTACGGGAAACCTTACAACCAGCTCTTCGGAGACAATTTCAACCTTCTTGTCACCGGAGATACTTGCAATCTCCTCACTGAGATTGCTGGTAGCAGTTGAGTACACAATTACGAGAACGGCAAAAACAACAGCCGCTCCAACATACAGAAAATTAGTCTTCATTCTATTCCTCCTCATGAAAGTCGTATCTTCCTACTCAAAATCAGGGATTATTTCAATAAAAATACGTAGATGTACATACTATGCAACGCCCGAAATCAGTGGTTTGAGAGACTACACAACATAGATTGAGAAAATTTTCACACAAGTCGTTTTTATACAAAACAATTACATCAAACCATAAAATAACTACAACTAAGCATATAAATATAATTTTACACAGCTCAACGAACAAAAGTTATATTCAGTAAACCTAGATTTAGTAAATTTTACACAAAATCATAAGCAAAATCGATAAAACCAATATCCACTTACTTCACACTAGAATCAAAAAAAACTTCACTTTTTTTCTATAATGACTCAAAAACATTCCCTGTCCTGAATAACGGACATTTACAGATTGGAATTTATACCCCGTTTTATATTCAAAACAATAAAAAGCCCCTCTTTGTTACACAAAGAGGGGCTTACAATTATTAATCGTATATTCGGATCAAAAATCGAAAAGCTACTCGCGAACTCCTGCCATAAGCAGGCCGATGCTGTCTACTTTCTCTTTATCATTGACCGAAAATTCGTCCATGATCTGACCGCAATACATAACCGCGACACGGTCAGCCAGCTGCAATGCTTCGCCAAGGTCTCCGGTAACAAGCAGGACACCGGCCATTTTGCGGGCCTCCAGCAGTCTATTCCAGACCTCCTCGGTAGCAGATATATCCAGCCCCTGTGTGGGCTGTTCTGCAACAATCAGGTGCGGCTGTCGGTAAAGCTCACGAGCCAGTACCATCTTCTGCAGGTTACCGCCTGAAAGCTGCCATGCCAGAGCGCGAATACGTCCGGGACGGACATCATATTCCTCGACCAGCTCTTCAGCTACCTTGGCAGCTTTATCATGCTGCAGCAACGGACCTGCGGAAAATCCCTGACGGGTTGTCAAAAGCAGGTTGTCCACAAGATCAAGGTTACGGGCAGTTGCAAGGTCCAGACGGTCTTCAGGAATGTAGGACATGGAATTATTCCAAGTCATTTCAGCAAAGAACTTACGCCACGGCTTGCCCATAATGAAAATTGTATCCTTGGGAGGCTTGCGCATGCCGCAGACACCCTCCACAAGCTCCTGCTGTCCGTTACCGGCAACACCGACAATGGCAACAACTTCACCCTTGCGCACATCAAGATTGATATCTCGCAGTCCGATTCCGGTCATATTCTTAACTTCCAGAACCTTCTCGCCGACCTCGACCTCTTCCTTGTCCACTTCAAGGATGATTTCCTTACCGACCATACGGCAGGCCAGATCAGCCTTTGAAGTAATCTTGTCGCGGGGAACTTCGGCATCAATATTACCGCGGCGCAGAATAGCGACCTCATCGGCAATGGCCATAACCTCTTCAAGCTTATGGCTGATGAAAACCACTGACTTACCCTGACGGGTCATGGCCCAGAGAGCTTCGAAAAGACGGAAAGCTTCGCGGGGGGTGAGAACTGCAGTTGGTTCATCAAAAATCAGCACCCTGCTCTCACGGTAAAGCAGCTTGAGAATTTCAACACGCTGCTTCTCACCCATAGACAGGGTTGAAACTTTGGCGGAAGGATCGATCTCAAGCTCATAATCTTCTGCAAGCTTACGCACCCTTGCTTCCATCTCCTTGGGGTTGACGAAAAATCCGCCTTCCTGACCAAGCAGCACATTCTGGGCTACGGTCATGGTATCGACCAGCATAAAATGCTGGTAAACCATACCCACCCCGGCTTTAATGGCATCCTTGGAGTTGGAGAATTCAACACGCTTGCCATCAACTTCAATATACCCTTCATCGGGGCGGAAACGTCCGGCAAGCATGGACATGAGAGTACTCTTACCCGCTCCGTTCTCACCGAGCAGAGCCTTGATGCGGCCGGGATAGAGATCAAGGGAAATTTTATTGTTAGCGACAACCTTACCGAAGCGCTTGGTAATGCCCTTCAAAGAGATAAGCGGAGCACAACCTTCAAAACCGGTAGCCTTCTGGCATTCGGGACGGGTGAAATCCTGATGTGAACTCATTGCTGCCACCTATCCTTCAGGCTCGATGTTGATTCCCAGATGTGCGGGAGCATTACCGCTGCGTCCACGCATAGCGGAAAAGATCAGTACAAGAATGGTCAGGGCATACGGCAGCATCAGCAGCAGAGTTGACGGGATATGGGTTCCCACAGCCTGCAAACGGAGCTGGAAAGCCATAACACCACCAAAAAGGTAGGCGCCAAAAACAGCGCGGCCCGGTCTCCAGAAAGCAAAAATAACCAATGCAACCGCGATCCAGCCACGTCCACCGGAAAGGCCGTTGGCCCAAAGGTGAGTATAAGCAAGAGAGAGATACGCACCGCCAAGCCCAATAAAAAAACCACCGCCCAGCAAAGCAATCCAGCGCAGGCGAATGGCCTTGAGTCCCACGGCTGCGGCTGCGGCAGGCTTCTCACCTACAGCAGAAATTGCCAGCCCGAGACTGGTGCGGTTGATGAAAAACATAAACAGCACAGGGATCAGGTAAGAAACATAAACAAGGGCATCCTGCTTGAAAAATATATCCCCAAGGTAAGGGATGACGGAAAGCACGGGAAAGCTGAACTTGTCAAAACCATCAGTAGCGGTACCGATATACGGAGTGCCGAGAAAGTTACACAGCCCGACACCGAGGATGGTCAATGCCAACCCGGAAACAACCTGATTGCCGAGGCAGGTAATACAGACGATACCATGCAGCGCAGCCATGAATGTTCCGGCAATACCTCCGGCGATAAATCCGAGCCACGGATTTCCTGTGGTCATGGTAACAAAAAAGGCTGCAAAAGCCGCCATGCTCATCATACCTTCGACACCGAGGTTGAGCACTCCGCCCTTCTCAGTGAGAATCTCACCAAGAGTGGCATAGAGGATCGGTGTACCGGACTGCACCGTGGCAGCCAGCAGGGGGACAATAAAACTTTCCAACATTATATCACCCGACTACTTCTTCTTAACAATCTTATATGTAACCAGCATCTGGCCCGCAAGAACGGACAAAAGGATAAGTCCTTCCATAATGGAACCGAATGATGCCGGGGTCTGCAGCTCAAGCTGCATGTTCTCAACACCTACACGCAGTGCTGCGAGCAGGTAGGCGGAAATACCGATGTACAGGGGATGCAGTCTGGCAAGCCATGCAACAACAATAGCAGTGTAACCGTAACCGACCATGATGGAGGGCTGCAGTCTATTGATCGTAGCAGAGGCTTCAATACATCCGGCCCATCCGGCTAATGCACCGGAGATAGCCATAACCAGAATGGTCAGCATTCCGTATGGCAGGCGTGAATACATAGCGATACGCTCACCCTCACCCGCAACCTTGATCTCGAAACCGAGACGGGTAAAACGCATGAACGCCCACATAGCAACACCAGAACCGACACAGACCGCGAATCCCCAATGCAGGCGGGAATCGCCGATCTGCCCGATAATCGCTCCGGGGGTAAACTCCGGGGTCACCGGAAAACCGAAGCTGGCCGGGTCCTTCCATGCGCCGAACACGAGGTATTGGAGCAACAGAATGGCAATGTAGTTGAGCATCAGGGTGGAGATAATTTCATTGACCTGCAATTTAAGCCGCAAAATAGCCGGGATATAAGCCCAGACAGCCCCGAAAAGGGCAGCGCAGATAAACATAAACGGCATGAGCAGGTAGCCGGGCAGATCAGGAAAAGTAAGCGCGGCCCAAGTGGCCCCGATTGCGCCGAGCGCAAACTGGCCTTCAGCCCCGATATTCCAGACCTGCATCCTGAAGGCTGTAGCAACACCCAGTGCACAGAGAAAAATGGGAATAGATTTTAAAAGGGCATCTTCCAAAGCCCATGAAGCACCAAAAGACCCCTGCCAGAGCACGAGGAGTCCTTGTACAGCAGATTTTCCCTGCAATTCAAGTAGGAGCGCGCTGATCCCGAAAGATAGAACCAGAGCGCCCACGATAACAATCGGGGCGCCCCAGTTCCAGGGTTCGTCACGCTTTTGTAAGCGATAACCCAACATAAATTATTACTTGGTGTTTCCGATTACGCCTTCAACAAACCACATCATACCGAGCATCTCAGGATCGGTCATGGCTTTTCCGGCCGGAACCATTTCTTTACCGTTCTGGTCCTTAAGGGGACCTGCGAAAATTGCGTTCTTACCTTCAACAATAGCTTTTTTGGCTTCAGCTACTTTATCCTTAACGTTCTGGGGAACCATGGGACCGTAAGGAGCGATGTCTACGATACCCTGATCCATGCCCCACCACAGGGACTCGTTACCCTGCCAAACGCCGTCGCGCAGCTGTTCAACAGCATTCTTGAAGAGAGGAGCCCAGTTCCAGATAGCAGCGGTCAGATGAGCCTTGGGAGCCATTTTGGACATATCGGAGTTGTAAGCGATGGAATACTTGCCGCGTTCCTGAGCTGCTTCCTGAGGACCGGGGGAATCCTGATGCTGGGTGATAACGTCAGCTTTCATATCCAGCAGGGAGATAGCTGCATCTTTTTCCAGTGCAGGATCGTA
>NZ_OY762999.1:347500-472500 GCF_963666665.1 Maridesulfovibrio sp. | reverse complement strand
CCTCTCAGTTGGTTTCTGCGCATACATGACAAAATACAACAACCGCTACAAAATGGCGGCAATCACAGTGACCATTGTGACACTGGCTAGCCTCGGTGAGCCTAACCGTATTGAATTCGGACTATTCAGAGTGCTGGAAATCGGTATCGGTGTTGCCAGTGCCTTTGTAACCAGCATCACAATCTGGCCTTTGCGGGCATCTGAAACGCTCAAGGAAGAGCTCTTCAATCAATTTGAAGAGTGTGCGGAAAACTATGAGACCCTAATGGAAGGCTTTCTCGACAAACAAAGCTGCCTTATTCCCAGTGCCCTCGAATCGTTTAACAGCAGACTGGCCAAAAACAGGGAAATCTACGCCAAGGTAATACGCCTCGAAAGATTTATATATGTAGAAGATACCCAGTTGCTGGGAATGAAAGTCGAGATCCTTGAAAAGTGCGCTTCACACTTGAGGGCCATGCTGCATGCTTTGAGCCATGTGCACGGAGAAGGCTATCATATTATTATGGAACCTGAACTGCGCCAGCTTGCACAAGCAACTTCCAAGGCGATGCGGGCAATCGGCTCCAAGAAAATTCCAAATGAACAATCACTTCATGAAGCATTGGTCACTTCCCAAAAGCGCCTTGAATCTCTGCGTAACGAAGGGGCAACTCGCAGATTTTATCTGCAGAAAATGATTCAGTTCTTTGCTTTCTATCATAGTGCTCAATTCATTTGCGAAGACCTGCTCCGCTACACAAGAGAAAGAAAAAAAATCAATGCCCAAAAAAAACACAACTAATAAACACCAGCCAGACTGAGTAATAGTTTATCTGCTTGCGGCTTGTCATACTTATGAGTCAGAAGCAAATCACGTACGCTGACTTTCTTTCCGTAATATCTTTTATTAAAATCATTGCTGACCATGAATGCTCCTGTTCGAGCAGTCATGCCGCCATACGCTCCGGCCTGATCGACCAGCAGCACGATATTTCCTTCGGCATCAAAAGTCCCACGATTGCTGCGGTCGGCAGTATGCCCCACAGCCATATCTGCGCCTAAAGAAAGGTCGATCTTTCCGCCAAGAGCATCTTCAAGAGCCTCATCATCCATAAGAAACACCAACAGTGTTTTACCTTCAACCCCACCCTGCAAGCCGACATCAATCCCGGCCATATTAAAAAAAGCAGGGCCGTTCCAAAATCCGGTATCGTCCTTCGCACAAAGAATTCCCGGTCCCACTTCAGCTCCGACAAAAAATGCGGCCTTGTAAACATCTGGAAAGATAAACACAGCCCGCGACTCTTCCAGCAAATAATCAATATATGGCCAATTCTCTTTGGCCCTCAATTGTTTAAGGGCGCAAGCAGATGAATCAACAATACGCTGCATCGTTGTTGAGGAATTACTGACGCAAGGGTTGCCGACAAACTGTTTTACCGGAGTACATGAACTCAATATTGTAATTGCCAGTCCCAGCAGGACGGCGGTTATCTTCTTATGCATGCTGTAATCTAACCTGATATGATTCAAATCAGCAACTGACACCGTGCGCAAATTTCTCTTCTTTCCAAGAAAAATATCGAATGCTAAAAAATGTCATGTCAAAGCATGCAAAACATGTTTATTAAATATTAACAAAACGTATTCAAGGAAGAATAAATGTCTACCATACTGAAACCGTACAATGAAAGAATGATGGAGGTACTACTCTTTATCCAGCGCAACCTGGATGGAGACCTCTCCCCGGAAACACTGGCAGAACTTGCCTGTTTTTCCGTTGCCCACTTTCATCGTATTTTCAAAGGCATGGTCGGTGAAAGCTTGAAGGAGCATGTACGGAGATTACGTTTAGAACGTGCTTCTTACCGGCTTTGCTATTCAAATACCACGGTCATGGATATTGCCCTTGATGCCGGTTTTGAATCTCCCGAAACATTCAGCAGAGCATTCAAAAAAAGATATCTGGTTTCGCCCAGCGATTTCAGGAACAATTCAAGAGCTATGCTTGCACCCGGAGGTGACGGTAAAATACATTACCGCCCAGACCCAAGTATTGAGGGTTTTGAATTGGATGCCACTCCGCATTCCTGCGAAGTGGCAATCCGCACTAGAGAAGAAGTTCAAGTCGTATTTATCCGTCATGTGGGCCCATACCACAAGGTGACTGTGGCTTGGGAAAAACTGTGCGGGTGGGGATACGGAAGAGGTCTGCTTTCAGACAAAACAGAATTTCTAGGACTCTCCTACGATGATCCGGACATCACTCCGGAAGGTAAAATCCGCTACGATGCATGTTTCACTATTAATGAAGAAGTTGAAACGCCCCCTGAAATGGGGATTCAGGTTATCCCCGGCGGAAAGTATGCGGTCACTACCCACTACGGACCTTACGAAAAAATGCATGGTATCTACCGTGAACTTTACGGTAAATGGTTACCCAGTAGCGGCTACCAACTGAAGAACACCATTCCGTCATTTGAAAAATATATAAAAGTTCCACCGGATGTTCCGCCCGAAGAAGCAGTTACGGAAATCTGGCTGGCAGTTTATTAATAATTTAAAAAGGAGCGCCAAAAATGGACGTACAAATCTGGACCCTTGATCCGACTAAAATGGCTTACGCTGAACATGTCGGACCTTACGAAGAGGTAGGAAAAGCATGGGAAAAACTTTGCGGATGGGCTGGCCCCAACGGTCTTTTCAATGAGAAGACCAGATTCTATGGAGTCTACCATGATGATCCGGGACAGGTTCCCGCAGCAGAATTGCGCTCCGAAGCATGCATTACTTTGGAAAATGAAGTAGAAGTACCTTCCGGAATCAAACTCAAAGATTTCCCGGGCGGCAAATATGCAGTTACTGCCCACCTCGGACCATATGAAAAACTCAAAGATTCCTGGACCGAATTTTACGAAAAATGGCTTCCGCAAAGCGGGGAAACCCACGCGGAAGCACCATGCTATGAGCAGTATATGAACGATCCAATCAACACAAAACCTGAGCATCTTGTTACCATATTGCTCATGCCCTTGAAGTAGAACACGTAAAAAAGCACCCCGCTTCCGTACGAACGGTTGCGGGGTGCTTACATATGAAGCTAAATTAATATCCGGCAATCATGACTTTATTTTCCATCATCATGGGAATCCAGAGCCTTTTTCCTTTCCGGTCCAGATAAAAATCTGCGGGACCTCCGATTTTTTCTCCCAGATCAAGCGTAACACTCTCTCCTGTTTCAACGTCCTGCCTTATCAAGACACCTTCTTTTTTAAAATCTACCCAGTCGGAAAAGATTATATTTCCGTCATGATAAACCATTCCATCATAAAATCCCTTTCGCGGGCTGATCTTCTCAAAGTGGAACTTACCATCATCAATATACCCTTTACCAATAATACCATTAGGCTGGTGTTCTTTACCGAATGAGCAAAGATAAACTGTTTCGGTCTTGGAATCGTAAGAAAGTCCGTTAGGACCGAAAAGATCAGAATCACATTCAAGTCTGGTGAAATTAAGAGAGGAAGAGGTATCCAAAAGATAAATAGCTCCGATATCCATGGCGGAAACAAGCAGCTTATCCTCACTGATCGCAACGATCCCGTTCAGGAATGAAGTTCCTTCACCGGAAAAATCCACATCTGCCACCTGTTTTCCATCTGCAACAGAATAACCTTTGATCCGGTCAATATCAGCAACATAAAGAATGCCGTTAAGCACGACCAGTCCTTTAGGCGCATTCAGTCCTTTGATGAACTTACGTTCAAGAACTTTTCCTTCATCAGAAAGTCTGGAGATATACCCATCTCCATCTTTATCCATTGGCTTAAGTTCTTCACCCACATTGGAAACATAGAAGTAATGACCATCAGATGTCACACTTTCAGGGGATGAGAACCCGCTAACGATGGTAGTTTTTGTTGAGCAGGCTGCAAGTTGCAGGGCCATAAAAGCACAGATTGCGATGATTAAATATTTACGCATAAACTTTCTCCTTTGTTCTATTTGAAGAAAAACTAGCGTAAATATTCCGATAGGACTTGCGTTTAAGGACCAGATTTTGCTGAATTCAGGTCAGCACGATATTCTCGGGGAGTTAGTCCGTAATTTTTTCGAAAAAGAGAGCTGAAATGAGACAAGCTTTCATAGCCTGATTCATATGAAATTTCTGTAATACTCTTGGCCGAATTACGCAGAAGCTGCTCCGCCCAAGACATACGCCGCTCACGAATCCAACGCGCGGGGGTGGTATTAAACTCTTTTTTGAATTCACGCTTAAAAGAGGAAAGACTTCTTCCGGACAATTCTGCCATGGCTTCCAAACTGATATTTTTATTAAAATACCGTTCCATAACCTCGGACAAATCTCCCCTGCTGCCATTTCTGCAAGCTTTCAAGAAACCGACAAATTCATCATTTCCTGATGCAGTACATATATAATGTAGCAGTTCGTGAACTTTCAACCTCAGAAAATCATCATTTTTACCAAGCGGAGAGTCAAATAATGAGAGCATGGAAGAGAGATAAAGACTGACTTGCTCCGGCACTTTAATACGAAAAGCAGATCGATCCGTAAAAACGATTTGATCATTCCCCACTGAAAGATGATCCACAAAATTACCGAGTATGGCGTCATCGAAAAAGAAAAGAACAGTATCAAATGTCCCGCCATTTTCCGGAATCATCTCAGACATGAGATGACAACCTTTACGGCAGAAAAACGCTTCACCTTTACGAAGAACCATATCACCGTCGGCGGAATGGATATATTTCGTACCCTCAAGCACAAAAACTAAGGAGTGCTGCGACACGCAAACTTCGTGACGGATTTCAGATTTTCTGCTTTGGAATTGTACAAAAGTAATTCCATCGACAGTAATATCAGCGAATTCAGGTGAATTATGTATGAAACGCGGGATTGTCAGCATTGGAAAAGAAAGGGCCGTACAAAACGGCCCTTTGATATTTAATAATTAAAATTCAAGATTCTTGGGAGTTCTGGGGAACGGGATAACGTCACGGATGTTGGTCACGCCGGTGAGCAACATAAGCATACGTTCAAAGCCCATACCGAACCCTGCATGCGGTGCGGAGCCAAAACGACGGGTATCAAGGTACCACCAGTAGTCTTCGGAATCCATTCCGGTCTCAGCAATCCTGCTTTCCAGAACATCGAGTCTTTCTTCACGCTGCGATCCGCCGACCAGCTCCCCGATTCTGGGAACCAACAGGTCCAT
Source organism: Maridesulfovibrio sp. (assembly GCF_963666665.1). Classification (NCBI taxonomy): domain Bacteria; kingdom Pseudomonadati; phylum Thermodesulfobacteriota; class Desulfovibrionia; order Desulfovibrionales; family Desulfovibrionaceae; genus Maridesulfovibrio; species Maridesulfovibrio sp. The sequence goes on along the minus strand of NZ_OY762999.1, from coordinate 467,281 downwards.
GGCGGCAACGGTTTTCCCGTCGTCATTCATGCGCATGTAGAACGGCTTGATTTCTTTGGGGTAATCATAAACGATGACCGGCTTTTTGAAATGCTTCTCAGTAAGATATCTTTCGTGCTCGGTCTGCAGGTCCTGACCGTACTCAGGATAATATTCGAACTTCTTGGCTTTCTTGCAACGCTGCAGCAGGTTCACTGCATCCTCGTAACGAATACGTTCAAAGTCGTTATCAAGGGTGTTGCGCAGAGTCTCCATCAAGGTTTTATCAACAAAATTTGCAAACAAATCGATGTCGTCAGCACACTTTTCAAGAACATGGCTGATCAGATACTTAACCATTTCCTCGCCAAGATCCATGTTGTCATTAAGATCGGCGAAAGCAACTTCAGGTTCAATCATCCAGAACTCAGCAGCATGGCGCGGGGTGTTGGATTTTTCAGCGCGGAAAGTAGGACCGAAGGTGTACACCTGTCCGAGGGAAAGAGCATACATTTCAGCATCAAGCTGACCGGAAACAGTCAGGTGCGCATCCTTGCCGAAGAAATCGTTGGCAGCCTGATCTTCCTTTTTCATGGAAGAAAGGGCTTCGTGGTCAAGGGAGGTAACCCGGAACATCTCACCTGCTCCCTCACAGTCGGAACCGGTAATAATCGGGGTATGTACGTAAAAGAATCCCTTGTCGCGGAAAAATGTATGAATCGCGTAGGAAAGTTCGGAGCGGATGCGGAACATAGCACCGAATTTATTCGTACGGGGGCGCAGATGAGCGATTGTCCTTAAAAATTCATCAGAATGACGTTTCTTCTGGAGCGGAAAAGTTTCAGGATCTGCAAATCCGAGCATCTCAATTGATTTGCCGCGAACTTCCCATTTCTGTCCCTTACCCGGAGACTCGACCAACTCGCCGACAACACTCACTGACGCACCAGTGGAAATATTCTCAAGTTCGGCCTCGATTTCAGGGGTGTGGTCGATGATTATCTGCACATTCTTCAAGCAGGAACCGTCGTTAACCTCTAAGAATGAAAAGCCCTTATTGTCACGCTTGGTGCGGACCCAGCCTTTAACCAGGATTTCTGATGCAGCATTTTCCGCATTCAAGATATCTTTAACGCATGTTCTTCTCATAAATTGTCTCCAATCACTCGGTTTTGCGCCGATAATTGCGCTTCGCGTAAGATGTAGCTTCTAGGCGTGCAAATTTCAACAAACTTATGCATCATTAATATTGAGAAACTTACCCTCAATAATTTTTTTAAAACTTTTTCATTTTTTGCTTGCATTTCATAATAGGAATCGTTACTAATTATTTCAACGAAGCGGAACAAGATTTTTTAAGAATAAATTCACACCCAAATTGAAACACAAGGAGAATTCCAATGAGCAAGACACTTGAAAACCTCAAAGCAGCATTTGCAGGCGAATCTCAGGCTAACCGTAAATACCTCGCTTTCGCAGAAAAAGCAGAAACAGAAGGCAAGCCCGGTGTAGCAAAACTTTTCCGTGCAGCTGCTGCCGCTGAAACCATTCACGCTCACGCACATCTTCGTCTCATGAAAGGTATCGGTACTACCGAAGAAAACCTCAAGCAGGCCATCGAAGGCGAAAGCTACGAATTCGAATCCATGTATCCTGAGATGATGGAAGACGCAAAATCCGAAGGTGAAAACGCAGTGCTCCGCTACTTCGGCTTTGCCAACGAAGCGGAAAAAATCCACGCAAACCTTTACACTGAAGCTCTCAATGCAGACGGTGATGTTTTCGCAGAAGCAGAATTCTACATATGTTCCGTATGTGGTCACACTCAAAACGGTGAAGCCACTGAAAAATGCCCCATCTGTGGAGCAGCCCCCAAAGCTTATCACAAAGTGGACTAAATCCACCTCCATATTTTGGATGAATCTCAGCCCCGCCCGCATCAATGCAGGCGGGGCTTTTTCATTCATTATCGAAAGCAGACCTAGACTAATTCCATTGAATACCTATCTGTAATGCTGACAGTGAAAACAGCCAAAACCGGACGGTTGCGCATCCGGGCTTACTGCGCTATCTTCGCCTGTTCAAAATAGACTGCAAAGGGGATTTCAATGGGATTCTTTTCTAAAGTAAAAAAATTGTGGAGCAGCCCGGAAGACAGGGCTGAACAAGCACTTAAAGACTATCTCGGCGATGATTATGAGCCGGAAGTAAAAGCTGAACCGGAGCCGGAACCTATTCCCGAACCGGAACCTGTTGTTGAAGCTGAGCCGGAAAAGATAGAAGAAATAGCTGAAATCCCGGTAGAAGAACCGATCATAGAAGAGCCTGTCACTGAACCAGAGGTTGTGGCAGAGCCTGAAATTTCATTTGAAGAACCTGCTCCTGAACCGGAAGTTATCGAAGAAACTCCGGTAGTTGAAACCGCGTCTGTTGCTGAGACGGAAACGGAAGAAGTCGAGGAAGTTCCTGTAGTAGAGGAACCGGAACCCGTTTCTGAACCGGAGCCGGAAGTAATCGAGGAATCTCCCGCAGTGGAAGCCGAGCCGGCCCCTGTTGCAGAAAAGACCGCAGCTCCCGCCGGACCGACCATTCTTGAGCCGGTTATGAAAACCGAAGCCCAGCCCGCTGAAGACAAACCGCAGTGGCAGATTGAGCTGACTAAATCTCTGCAGCAGGCTGATCCCCGCCTTTCCGTATGGCTGGGTCTTATCCTTGAAGGCATTGAAGAAGCCGGTGACGACCTCTGGAATCGTCTCGCCTTCCTGCTGGAAGCACTTGAAGCACCCAAGAATGAAGCAGAAGACTTCATCGCCCGTTTCAAAGACTGGCTTGAAGAGATGGACTACGAGTATGTGGAAGATTTCCGATCCGAACTCCAGTACCGTCTGGCCCTCGCCCTTGAACTTGAGGATGAGGAAGATGAGCGCAGCCGCTTATTCATCAAGCTTTCCGAAGGTCTGAACAAGACCCGAGAGCAGATCACCAAGCGCATTGATTCCATGCTCTCCAGCCACACTGCCTTTGATGATGATTTCTGGGAAGAATTCGAAGAAATCCTGATCATGGCAGACGTTGGATATGACGCATCCATGGAACTCGTGGAACGCATGAAAGAGCGTATCCGCAAAGCCGGAGAAACTAACCCTGAGAATTTCAAAGACCTGCTGCGCGAAGAGCTGGACGAAATCTTCAAGGTCCCAAGACGTATTAAAGCTTTCAACCCGCCGGAAGTTGTCATGATGATCGGCGTTAACGGTGTAGGGAAAACTACCACCATCGCCAAGCTGGCCCACCGCGCCCAGATGCAGGGCCGTAAGGTTCTCATCGTTGCCGGTGATACTTTCCGCGCCGCAGCAATCGGTCAGCTGGAAGTCTGGGCCCGCCGTGTAGGAGCCGGATTCTACGCCAAGGCAGAAGGCTCCGACCCCGCAGCAGTTGCTTATGAAGCTATCGATTATGCTGTAAAGAACGGTTACGATCTCATGCTCCTTGATACTGCCGGACGTCTGCACAACAAAGCAAACCTCATGGAAGAACTGCATAAAATCCGCAGGGTCCTCGGCAAGAAGCATGATGAGGCACCGCACCGCAGTGTACTGGTCATCGATGCCACCACCGGACAGAACGCCCTTTCCCAGACCAAGATCTTCAACGAGGAAATCGGCGTTGATGAACTGATCCTGACCAAACTGGACGGCACAGCCAAAGGCGGCGTCATGATCGCCGTGACCATGCAGCACAAGATTCCCATCACCCACATCGGTCTGGGTGAAAAAATGGAAGACCTCAGGCCATTTAATGGCGAAGACTTTGCCAAGGCATTGTTGCTGTCGTAGAAATCAAAAGAATATAAAATATGAAAATCCCGTCCGGCTTGTTGAGCTGGACGGGATTTTTACTAAAAATAAACCTAAGATCAATGTCAAAAACACATATGCAAGAAAACATGCAGTTAGTTTGGTACAATTTTATCAGTCTATTCAAAAGAAACTCTCAGCGCTATCTCAATTCTCTTATTAGATTTTTATATGGTGGCTACATAAGAACAACAATACCTTTGGTTAGTTTCTTCTTAATAGTTCTGCTACTTATTCACCCAGAAACAACAAACCATTTCAACCCGCTAATTGATTACTTAAAAAAAGGATCAGAAGAAGATGTTCACAATTATATTATCTTTCGCAACTTAGGTTTATTTGTTGTTGGTTTATTAGGTTCAAGCTTAGCAGCATGGAGAGCAAAGAGCCTAGCTAGACAAGCCTATATTGCTGAACAAGAACATATGGCTAACAGAAAAAAAGGAGCTACTGAGCAATTAGGAAGCACCGACATAATGATTCGTGTTAGTGGCATATATTCTCTAGCCTCTGTTGCAAAAGACTCAAAGGACGAAGAAGAGATACGAAATATTATGGACATCTTATGCATTTTCATACGCGAAAATTGCAAAAAGGAACACAACCTTTACAGCCCGAAGGAAGACGTACAAACAGCCATCAACCAACTAACTCACTTAGCTGCATTCTTTGGCTTAATCCCATTTTATAAAATTAATTTGCCATACACCAATTTACAAAACTACAATTTCGAAAATACCCATCTAATTCAAGCTAACTTTAAAGGCGCAAACTTGAAATCAGCTAACTTTTCAAATGCCAGTTTAGAAGGAGCTTGTTTGGAAGGAGCCAATATAGAAGGCGTTTCTTTTACGACAAACACCTTCAATATGGTTAAACTAACTAGCGAACAGTGCGAAATTCTAGGTATTACCAATCATAAATGGATGTAGAGACCTACTCCCAACCAGTTTCACAAACCGCCTCAAACCCCGGCAGCACAATCTTGCGATGATGCAGATACATCCTGTCCGCACCATCTTCATGACCATAAATAGGATCACCGATAATAGGGAACCCTGCATGAGCAAGATGCGCCCTGATCTGATGGCGGGCACCTTTGGCGATGCGCACTTCTAAAAGAGAAGTCCCGTCTTCATAACTTTCAACTATCTCCGCACTGGACCAACGTTCCGACGGAGCCTGCTCATCAAGTACTTTGGTGCGCTTACGGTCAGCTGTATCCAAGCTGTTCTTTACAACAAAAGCTTCTTCAGGAATGCCGTGCACTTTAGCGTAGTAAATCTTATCCACAGTACCGGAATCCTCATATCCACGAAATTCATTTTCCCGCTCTACGCCGAAGGCTATCAATAACATCCCGGAAGTAAGAAAATCCAATCGATTAGCGAGAATGGGCTCCTTTCCGGGAAAAATCCCGGAAAGACATTCTTCCACTGAAGGCTCTGCGCTTCCGGCAATTGCCGCAGAATGCAAACCTTCCGGCTTATATACGGCCCCAAATCCTTCACCCTGCTTAACCACCTTCACCCGCGACAAAATTTCAACAGCACAGGAACGTTCCTCAACTTCCAGCAGCACAACTTCCGCACCGGAAAACATCTTCAATCCCGAACGGCAACTGCGGCCATTAACCATCACAAAACCGCTTTCAATCAGACGCCTGCGTTCACGCAATCCGCTGTCGGGCAGCAGCTTGAATAAAAATTTATCCAGACGCAAGCCTTCATCGCTATCATCCGCTATAATTCTGTCAATTTCATTCAATTCTTTATCTTCCGTTTCTGGTAGCTGATTACCGTTCCAATTCATCGAACGGGGTTTACGCTGCAAGGGAAACAGCATACAACTCACTAAGCACAATGGAATTTGTTCAAGTGGCCGTTTTTAAAACAAGTACACACTTTTAAGCTGCCCAATGACCTTCATCAACCTTTTCCCAAGATAGCAGGTTTTGCCGTGAATATTAAAGGCTGTATTTTCGTCATCTGTGCCGCGATCATGTGGGGGCTGATCGGTCCCATCTCCAAATTCCCAATCGAACAAGGAGTGGCCCCGCTTGAGAATGCCTTCTGGCGGGCTGTTTTCGCATGGATGCTCTTTGCTGTCCACGCCTGCCGCATCCGGGCTGTCAAAATAGACATCAAGGACCTGCCCCAGATTATCGGATTCGGTTTCGTAGGAGTTACAATATTTTACGGTTCCTACCAGTTGGCAGTACAGGACGTGGGCGCGGCATTGGCCTCGGTCCTGCTCTACACAGCCCCGGCATGGGTGGCCTTCATGTCTTGGCTGTTGCTGGGCGAAAGAATGACTCCTATCAAAATATCAGCCATGCTGATCACCATCTTCGGTGTCGCCTGCGTTTCTCTCGGACCACAGATTTTCGGAACAGGAACAAAGATGTCCTTCACTTGGCCGGGTATCATTTTCGGACTCACTTCCGGGTTCACATACGCACTCTACTATATATACGGCAAAACCATATTTGCCCGCTACACCACACCAACAATATTTTTATATGCCCTGCCCATCGGCGCGCTCTGCCTGTTGCCCTTCTTTGAATTCACCCCGAAAACCGGGACTTCATGGATGAGCATCATTGCGCTGGCCCTGATTTGTACTTACGGAGCGTATTCCATCTACTATGCCGGCCTTAAATGGCTGGAACCAACCGCAGCATCGGTTATCGCCACCATCGAACCGGTAATCGCCGCAGTGCTAGCATGGCTGTGGTGGAACGAAAGTTTCGACTGGACCGGATACATCGGCAGTGCCTTGATTATTGCTGCTGTGCTTATGATTGTCATGGAAAATAAAATTGTTGAATTCTTTGCCTCCGGAGGCAAACCAATAAATGCTAAAACAAGTTAAGGCTTCTGCCGGTTCCGGTAAGACATATGAACTTACCGGACGTTTTTTATCTCTCTTAGCCGGGGCACAGGAAGAAGATTCCGTCCCGGTCTGTAAAAGCTCGCAGGGTAAAGGCTACTGCTGGCCTGAAATCATGGCTGTAACCTTCACCAACAAAGCTGCGGCTGAGATGAAGGAGCGCGTAATCCGTTCCCTGAAAAACCGCGCCTTGGACATAGAAGGCGACGGTCTGGGGGCGGACTGGAAACCGCTGGACGCTAAGAAGCAACTCATCCCCATCCTGCAACGCTACAATCGGTTGAATATCCGAACTATTGATAGTTTGCTGAACCTGCTGGTGCGTATCTTCGCCCTTGAATTGGGTCTAAGTCCGGAATTCGAACTGCTATTTGAACCGCAGGCCTTGTTCGAGCCTAACTTCAATAAATTTCTGGCTCAATGCGAGGAAGGCGACCTGTTGCGTAAGGAATTGCTGGACGATGCCGTAGACAGCCTAGTGCTCAAAGAAGAAAAGCAGGGATTCTGGCTGGCCGAACAAATGCGAATGCGCCTGCTTTCCATCCTTACTCACGTCATCGACCATCCGGCTGAAAGGCTCACTGATCAGGAGGAAATAGCCGGACTGCTGCAAATTGAATTTGATGCATTCCAAAAGGCCGTACGCGATTTATCAGCACTGATTGATACAGACAAACTTGCGGCTTCGGCGCACCTGAAAAAATATCTGGAGCATGCCGCAAAAATCGATTTCATGGATCTGCCCAAGGAATCGACAATGGTTGCCAAGGACAGCTTTGAAGATTGCGTTAATAAAAAATCCAAAGACGACATCAGTTCCTACCATGAAAAATTATACGCTGATTTAAAACAGGCTCACGAAATCTACCGCGACAAGGCGACTATCCTGCGCGGGGCATACGCTCTGGCTCCGTTCGTACGCATTGTAGAGGAAATCCGGGCCGATATTATCGAATACCAGACCCGCAACGGCATGCTGCTCAGTGCGGACCTGCCCAAAGTTGCAAGCTATGTACTCCAAGGCGGAAGCGCATTGCCTGATGCATTCTGCCGTATGGGATCGCGCTTGCACCATCTACTTGTTGACGAATTTCAGGACACCAGCCTTGCCCAGTGGAATGCCATGATTCCGCTGGCTGTGGAATGCCTCTCCAAACGAGGCAGCCTCTTTTACGTCGGCGATGTAAAGCAGGCCATTTACAGCTGGCGCGGAGGACGTTCCGAACTATTCGATGAAGTGGGGCAGGACCCGGAATTGACCGGACTTTCCGAATTCACCCCGGCAAATCTCGACTACAACTGGCGCAGCCTTGAGCATGTCATCGGCTTTAACAATGAGTTCTTTGATGCGCTGGCAGACTATGATCTGGCAATGGACCTTTCGGAAAGGCTCTATCCCAATGGGCCGGAAGAACAGCAGATCGAACTTGCCCAGCGGATTTCCCATTCATTTGACAAAGCCTCCCAGCAACTGCCGCCAAATCAGGACCGCACAGGTGGATACGTGCGGTTGCAACGTGTATTCGCTTCCAGCTCACAGGAAATTGTGGATGAAACCCGCCGCAACTTCGACCTGCTCATGGAAGAACTGCTCACCCGCCGCGAATACCGGGATATCTGCGTACTGGTCCGCTCCAATGGACATGCTCAACTGGTCTGTGACTGGCTGGTGGAAAAATCCATTCCGGTGATCACCGAGAACAGCCTCCAACTGGACCGACACCCCATAGTTCGTCAGATGGTTTCCCTGCTCAAATTTCTTGATTACCCGCAGGACGACCTTGCATTTCTGGAATTCATCTGCGGGCAGGAAATATTCGGTCATATTTCAGATATTGAGCATGACGACCTCTTCAAATGGCTGGCCGAACGGGACAAGGGCCCGCTGCACCGCCGCTTTTCCGAGCATTATCCTGATTTCTGGAACACGCAGATTTCACCATTCCTGCGCAAATCGGGACTGATGACACCCTATGACCTTGCCAGCGAAATGGTCAGCCGTTTCAAACTCGTCGAAACCTATCCGCAAGATGAACTTTACATCCGCCGTTTCCTTGAGGTTGTTCATCTTGCTGAAGAAAAACGCGGAACATCGCTGGCAGCCTTCCTTGATTTCTGGGAACTTTCATCGGCCGAAGAAAAAGTACCCCTGCCGGAGTCGGTCAACGCAGTACGCATTATGACCATCCATAAGTCCAAGGGACTGGAATTCCCGGTTATCGTTGTACCATTCCATAACTGGTCGGTATCCGGCCCGGACACATCTCTGGCGGATATTGAAATCGACGGACAGACCATGCTCACCCCCATGAGCAGCAGCTTGGGCGATATTTATTATGAAAACCGGACCCGCATGTTCAGTGAGCAGCTGAACCTGCTCTATGTGGCATGGACTCGCGCCGGTCAGGAATTGTACGGTTTCCTGCCCTCGGAAAAAACACGTGGAGTAAGTCCGGCTTTAGCGGCCATTGAATTAATCCTTGAAGGCAAGTTCAACGATCTCGGCCTGCTTGAATATGGAATTACGCCGGAAGCTGCTGCAGAGAAACTCATCCCTAATGAACCTGAATCTTCCATTGAAAAGCTATGCGAAGATTTCTGTGATACTGATCCAGAGGGACTCCTTGAACCGGAACTTATGGGCTGGTTGCCAAGGTTACGCGTCTACCGCCACAACCTCGAAGATTATTCATACGACGCCCGCATGCGCGGGGAACTGGCCCATAATGCCATGGAAAACCTGATCCTCACCGGGAATGATGAAGCCGACTGCCGCCGCAGCGCCGAGGCCGCTTTTGCCAAATTCCCGGCTGTTACCGAGGAAGAAGACGTGATGGTCCCGGAAGTAACTGACATGGCTCTCTGGGCTTTATCTGTACCGGATATCCGCGCAGCCATTGAACACGGCAGACCGGAAGTAGCCATTATGGATGCGCAGGGCGAAACCCATCGCGCCGACCTCCTGCTACTCGAAGAGAAACGGGCCTTGGTAGTGGAATACAAAACAGGACAGCCCTCCCCGGAAAACGAGAAGCAGGTCAAAAGATATCTAAAACTACTGCGTGACATGTTCGGCAAGAAGAAAGAATTACGAGGGCTTCTCGTTTACTTGGATGGAAAATTTACACGGGAAGTTAATATTTAGTCATGAATAATAAACCTATCCAGATCATCTCGTGGAAAGAAGATTTCATTGAAAATCTCGCCACGACTATAATTGAAGATTCAGACGGCGACCTTAGCAGGGTTACAGTCATTGTTCCGCATCACCGTCCGGCCCGTTACCTGAAAAAGGCACTTGCGGCATCGGACCAGTTGCCCAAGCCGTGTATTCTGCCTGAGATTTATTCTTTTTCCGACTTTGTGTCTTCACTGATCCCCAAGCTTACTTCCGAATTTCCACGCAAGATCGGCAAACTGGATCAGGTTGGACTGCTCTTCAACATCATTGAAAAACTGCGCAGTGAATCCACTGGCATGCTATCTAAAATGCCTACGGATTTACAATTGTTCTTTCCTTGGGGGACCAGACTGGCTTCCCTGCTGGAAGACCTGCTGCGCCAAGACATTAAGCCACGCAACCTGAGCATGCTGCAGGGCGAAGTCCTGGAATGGGCAGCCGCACTGCTGGAAGAGTTGGAAATAATTTTCGTGCGCTACGTGGAAGAACTGGAAAAGCGCGGCTGGACCACTTCGGGATTGGAAAACCGCACGCTCGTAGAGAATTTCAGCGGACTTGATGACATCCTCAAAGACCGCCAACTTTACCTTGCCGGATTCTACGGGGTCAGCGGAGTGGAAGACATGTTCTTCCGCTATCTTTGGGAGAATCTGGGGTTACAGGTCATCTGGCATGGTGATCCCGGACTTGCCGAAGGTCGTAAAGGCCATTTTGCAGTGCGTGAACATCGTCTCTGGCTACAGAACTGGAAAGCTGAGGCCTTTTCTAATCATCAGGCAAATGGAAGTTGCAAACTTCCGGAACTGAAATTCTTTGAAGGGTTCGACCGCCATTCACAGCTTTCTGCCATGCGTGATGAGCTTTGCTCGCAAAAGGTTGAAGGCTGTGCCGTGGTCCTGCCTGACACTTCCCTGCTCCTGCCCGTAATGCACCATCTGCCGGAACAGGACATCAACATCAGTATGGGCTATCCGCTGGAACGCTCCGCCCTGAACGGACTGGTGGAAGCCGTCCTCAAATTGCAGGAAAACCGGAACGGTCGGACATTCTACTGGAAAGACATTCTGGCCCTGATCCGCCACCCGTACTTGAAAATGCTGGAAATGGATGGCGATCAGCCTCTGCGAACCATCTTCCACCAATGGGAGAATGCTCTGCGCCATGGTGCACCATATGCCGATGTAAATGATTTCGTGCCGGTATACAGTGACGATAACGGCAATCTGGTCGATAGCCCGGAAACCACAGAAGAACTGCGGGCCGAGGCTGTACGAATCTGCATTGACGGATTCAAGGATATCGAGACCCTTTCAGAACTTGCAGACAGTCTGCAGGCCATGTCTGAAATGCTCCGCCAGCGCGGCGGCACCCTTTGGAGTCGCTATCTTCTCGACTCTGAATGCCTGTTCCGGCTGATGAATGAAGTTATCCCAGAATTGCGCGAAAGCTCTATCAGTAATGAAATTTTCGGACAATCGCTCTGCTTTTCCATTTTCAGACAGTTGCTGTCATCGCAACGCGTTTCCTTTGAACCGGACCCGATTTCCGGCATGCAGGTACTCGGTATGCTCGAAAGCCGCCTCTTGAATTTCAAACGCACCTTTATCCTTGATACCGTGGATGAAAAACTCCCCGGCACCGATCCTTACGATCCCCTGCTCCCTGACCAGTTACGCCATCTGCTGGATCTGCCCGATTCTCGGGAAAGGGAATCTGTCGCGACCTACAACTTTTACCGCTTGATCATGGGCAGCGAGGAATCCTGCATCTTTTACCAGAGCGGCGTGCAGCCCGGATTGCTCGATTCCAAATCAATCCGTTCCCGCTTTGTGGAGCAATTGCTCTGGGAAATTGAACAGCAGCGCAAGGAAATTATCACCCCGGGCGAAGACTTCCCGCTCAAGGCGGTCAATTTCCCGGTAGGGGCAATTGTAAACAACCCGGCGGCTATACCTAAAGAACCGTTGCAGGATAAACTGCAAAACCTGCTCAAATTCAAAGGACTCTCTCCATCAGCAATTGATTGCTATGTGGGCTGCCCCAAACTGTTCTTCTTCCGCTACCTGTCCAATGTTCGCGAGAGTGTAACGGTGGATCAGGACGGGGACCGTGCCGGATTCGGTGATCTGATCCATTCGGTGCTCAAGGACTTCATTGAACCGCACCTGAATAAGGAAATCTGCGGCAAGGATCTAGATGTGAAGGCATTGCAGGACCTGTTCATGCTCAGGCTGGAACGGGATTCGCTATATACCAACCTCGCCTATGACAGCAAAAAATCCCTTGAGCAGGCCGGAAAAAATAGGCTGGTCTTGTTTCTCAAAAGCCTTAAGCCTACCAAAATCGTAGAACTGGAATCGGATTCACAGGCCGAACTTGAAATGGATGATTTCAGCGTCAGGATTCATGGTCGCGTTGACCGGGTCGATGAGCGGTCTGGCGAGCGTTACGTACTGGATTACAAGACCGGACGGCTGCACCTGCCCCGCAAATCCTTCTGGGAAGATAAATCCATCTGGGGACCGCTGCTTGATGATCCGCAGGCCATTTATCATGACGGCACCCCTTTCCTTGAGATGATCAAGAATTCAGCGGACAGCCTGCAACTTCCTCTCTACCTGCTCATGGACCAGCACACTTCCGGGGAACTTCCGAGACAGGCCGCATTGGTGGAATTGGTCACAGATGGACGCGAAGTTGGACTTTTCGACTCCAAAACCAGCGATGAAGAGCGCGAAGAAATCATTGAAACCAAGATCCCGGCCCTGACCAAGGTAATTATCAACAATATGCTGCAAGAGGATAGTTTCAAACCCATCCGATCCAATATGTGCCAGTGGTGTGCATACCGTGAAGCCTGCGGGAGCTGATAGACCTGCATTTTAATGCTTTGACATTAGCAGTGCTCTATTGAAGACTATGCCTTAATCACAACACGAAAAGGAATATAGACATGAAAACTGCTGAAATCATGATTTGCGGAGCTGGAATTGTAGGTCTTACTGTCGCACGGGAACTGATTTCCAGAGGGCATAAGGATATTCTGATCATCGATAAAGAACCTGAGATTGCAAAGCATGCCTCAGGACGTAACAGCGGAGTCCTGCATGCCGGAATTTACTATGCTCCTGGCAGCCTGCGTGCTGTATCCTGCCTTTCCGGTAACTTCAGGATGAAAGAGTATTGCCGTGATAAAAATCTGCCCCTGCTGGAAACAGGCAAGGTAATTGTCGCCCGCAATGAAGAGGAGCTGCCCACCCTGCATGAGCTATATAAACGGGCCACCGCCAACGGCGCCAAGGTTGAGATCATTGATGAACAGCGTCTTGCAGAAATAGAACCCAATGCAAAAACAACAAAAGAAGCGTTATTTTCACATTACACTGCTGTAGTAGATCCTCGCGCAGTAATGCAATCCTTGTACAATGATCTTGAATCAAGTGGAAAAGTATCCTTCATGCTCGACACTAAGTTTATTACTGCAAAAAGTAATAATATTATAGTTACCGACAAAGGAGAAATCAATTGCGGTCTCTTCATAAACGCAGCCGGTGCCTATAGCGATCAAGTGGCCCGCCCATTCGGGTTTGGCGAAGGCTACCAGCTGATTCCATTCAAAGGAATCTACAAGAAATTAAAGAAAGAAAAGGCCCACACCATCAAGGGTAGTATCTATCCGGTACCCAACATCAAGAATCCTTTTCTCGGCATCCACTTCACCCGCGGTGCTAGCGGCGATGTCTACTTAGGCCCTACCGCCATTCCTGCATTCGGGCGCGAGAACTATGGTATCCTCAGCGGGCTGGACAAAGAAGCATTCGACATAATGCTCCGTGATGCCATCCTTTTTTTCAAAAATCCCAAATTCCGATCCGTTGCATTTGAAGAACCTCGTAAATACTTTTTCAAATGTTTCTTTAACGATGCCAAAGATTTGGTCAAAGAACTTTCCCCGGATGACATTGAAAGTTCGCCCAAAGTGGGTATCCGCCCGCAACTTGTAGATCTGAAACGGAATGAACTTGTCATGGACTTTTTAGTGGAAAGTGATAAAAAGAGTGTGCACGTACTCAACGCTATTTCACCGGCCTTCACTAGCTCCATGTACTTTGCTGAAATGATTGTGGAGAAATACATACACTAGAGAATGTATGTATTTTGCATTGCAAAAACATCATTTATACATTGTGTCACCAAGCTGTAACAGTCAAAAAGAACTTGACTTTAAACCTCATACAGGAAAAAACTTTTCTCGGACTTCAAAGCTGCCTCTAAACAATAAATACACCGCTGTATGTATCTTTCAGATACCTGCCACAAAGTGTTTTTGCTGACAGTATTGTTTAATATTCAGAGGCAACTCTTAAATATACAAGTCATAGGAGAACTTTAGTATGAATCTTCCTCAGCTTAAGATTGGTGATCTGGTAGCAAAGGTGCCCGTCATTCAGGGCGGCATGGGAGTGGGAATTTCCCTTTCCGGTCTTGCTTCCGCAGTTGCCAAAGAAGGCGGCATCGGCGTTATTGCTGCTGCAATGATCGGCCTTACCAACAAAAACGGTGGTAAGGATCACGCAAAAGCACACATCGAAACTCTGGCCGAAGAAATTCGCAAGGCCAAGGAAATGACCTCCGGTATCCTCGGTGTAAACATCATGGTTGCCCTGTCCAACTTCGCGGACATGGTCAGCACCTCTGTAAAAGAAGGCGCAGATGTTATCTTTTCCGGTGCCGGACTGCCCCTCGACCTGCCCAAATACCTGCACGACGGAGCAAAGACCAAGCTGGTCCCCATTGTTTCCTCCGGTCGCGCAGCTTCCATTATCTGCAAGAAATGGATTTCCAAATTCGACTACCTGCCTGATGCATTCGTAGTTGAAGGCCCCATGGCAGGCGGCCACCTCGGCTTCAAACGCGAGCAGCTCAACGATCCCAAATTCGCCCTCGAAAACATCCTTCCCGAAGTAATCAAGGCTGTTAAGCCCTTCGAAGAAAAAGCTGGCCGTACCATCCCGGTTATCGCTGCCGGCGGTGTTTATTCCGGTGAGGACATCAGTAAGTACATCAAGATGGGTGCTGCCGGAGTCCAGATGGGAACCCGCTTTGTTGCCACTCACGAGTGCGATGCTGACGAAGAATTCAAACAGGCTTACGTAAATTCCACCAAAGAAGACATGGCCATCATCCAGAGTCCCGTAGGACTCCCCGGCAGAGCAGTTAAAAACGACTTCCTGCAAGCGGTAACCGATGGCAAAAAGTCTCCCTTCAAGTGCCCGTTCCATTGCATCAAGAGCTGCAAAGTAGAGGAAAGCCCCTACTGCATTGCCTCCGCCCTGATCAATGCCCAGCGCGGCAAGCTGAAAAACGGTTTTGCCTTTGCCGGCTCCAATGCTTGGAGAACCGAAAAGATCATCTCTGTTAAACAGCTCATCTCGGACCTCAAAGCTGAATTCGATCGCGCCGTAGCACGCTAAGCTGACTTCTCCATACGATAATAAAAAAGGGCGTTTCGCATTTTGCGAAACGCCCTTTTCATATTGTGCAACAAAAATTTATTTCTTCTCAGCCGCGCTCTTTTCTTCCTGCTTAGACTCTTCTTTGGGAGCGGCTTCTTTTTTTGGAGCAGCCTTTTTAGGCGCTGCTTTCTTGGCAGCAGGATTCTTGCGTTTGGAGATTAAAGCTTCCAATTTTTCCGCTGCAGCCTGAGTCTCATTGGATTCACCTAAATAATGCATTTCGCCCTGAGGGGATATCCAGTGCCATCCTTCGGGCTTCTTAAGCACCCGGGCCCCCTTTGAATCAAGATAATCCTTGAACGATGCTTTCTCTAGACTTTCGTCAATCTGCACGGTCAGTTTGCGGTTCTCAGCCATAACCTGAGTGTGGCGGAAAATTTCAAAAGCACTGTGAACAAGATCAAAAGCAGGATCTTCTATCTCATTTTTTTTGGAGGACAGCTCTTTTTCAAGCTGGGCCAGATCCTTTCGCAGGCTGCGAATTTCAAACAGAGCATCCTTACGAGCTTCTTCACTCTTATCATTGATTGCATTGGTAACTGTCGCTGCGGTCTGCTTTTTCATCAAACATCCTCCAAAAATTGTTAAGTTAACTTTTGCTTAACACACTCATTTACAAATATCTATTCCTTTTTATCCTCACTTGAATCCGGCGACTGGTTCCCAGCCAGCGGATGGGCCTTATCATAAACATTCATAATCTGCTGCAGGTTCAAATGGGTGTAACGCTGGGTGGTGCTAAGATGCTCATGCCCCAAAAGTTCCTGCACCGACCGCATATCAGCCCCTGACTGCAGCATATGCGAGGCAAAGCTATGCCTAAGCATATGCGGATGAACTCCCTCATGCAGTCCAGCTCCCTCGGCCATACGGGCCAAAATTCGGTTTACCTGCCTGCGGTTGATACGCCCGCCACGATTTCCCACAAACAAAGCCTGCTCCTCAAGGGCAGGTCCAAGCTCGGCACGAACTGCCAGATAATCATTCACAGCCCTGCAGGCCGCATCACTCAAGGGGGAAAGCCGCTCCTTGTTCCCTTTACCGGAAACACGAACCACTCCGCTGGAGGTATCTATATCAAAAAGGTCAAGAGTTATAGCCTCGCTTACCCGCAGACCGGAACCATATAACATCTCAGCCAAAGCCAGATCACGCTTATCCGCAGGTTCATCTCCCACATGGGCATCCATTAAATTTATGGCCTGATCCACATTTAAAGAACGGGGATGGCGAATTTCCTGTTTAGGGTTCCTGATTCCGACCATGGGATCATTCTGAATAAAACGATGCTTGGTCATATACTTGAAAAATGAACGCAACGAGGAAAGTTTACGCGACATGCTCGACTTGGCAAGACGCTGTCCATGCAGCTTGGCAAGAAAAGCACGCACCAGATCCGGTGTTACCTTTTCGGGGGTCGCAAGGGTTCTTTTCCGGGTCTCCAGAAACTCCTCAAACTGGGAAATGTCTTTTGTATAGGAACGCAGAGTGGCAGCGGAGGACCGTTTCTCCACATCCAGATACGTCATAAAAACCTGAACAGGTTCTGGAAGATTATTTATTATTCCTGCGGTCGAGGACATAGCTGCTCTTGGGGTTTTCTTTGGCTTTCTTCTTAAGTGCCATGGCAATGGCAGAAGCTTCACCAAAATGCTTCATCTTTCCGTTGATGTTAAAAACAACAGCAATGGAAATTGCCATCAAGGGAAAAGTCTGAGTATTGCCCTGACGGTCCTTGGAAACAATGGATTTGCGCTGGCGGTCTTCCATGTCATAAAAATTGGGAACAATACCGTCGAATGAAAAAATTATGCGCTGGCAGACTTCTTCAATAATATCCGGGGAAGTAATGACGACAAAGTCATCGCCACCCACGTGCCCCACAAAAGTCTGCTCGCCTGCAAAACTCTTAACCGTGTTGACGATAATGCGCGCACTCATCATCAGGACTTCATCGCCGCGGGAGAAGCCGTACTTATCGTTAAAGGACTTGAAGTAATCAAGGTCGCAATAGGCAAGAGCAAAATCCTGCTTGCGGTCAATCAGACTTTGAATCTTCTGGATAATGGAAGTGTTGCCCGGAAGCTTGGACAAGGGGTTGGCATCAAGTGCACGGAGAGCGCGGCAAAGTGTCAGGTTAACCCTTTCCCTGACTACAGGCAGGAAAAAAGGCCGAACCAGAAAATCATCAACCTCAACCTTGTTCCAATCCCATGAATGCTGAAGATCTGTATCATCCAGACAGATGATTACCGGAAGCTGCCGGTAGACGTTCTCACTCTTAACCAGACGGGCCAATTCCTGCGCCGGGACATCTTCCACCCTGCTGTCCACAATGAGCAGGTCCGGCGGATCATTGAAAAGATGTTCTACAGCCCCACGGGCTTTAGTATAGCAGGTAAATTCAAGCACATCCGGCGGCCAGATTTCAAATAGCAGGTCGCGCAATGAATTATCCGGAGAAACCAGAATAGCCTTATATTTTGTCAGCCCCAACAGGCCGTGATCCTTATTCTTGTCCATAGCCAACCGTTTAACATCAACCATTGGATGACGTCAAAGCTCAAGCGGACCACGTTCCGTAAAATTACAAAAAAAATAACAGACAGAGCTAGAAGGTCAGGTCGGATATCTCCATGAACTTATCGGATACTTCATCCATGACCGGTTCAAGATCCTTCATTTTCAATTTCAATATCTTCATGGCCGCAGGCTTGAAATACGCAATCTGATCATCTCCGCCGTTTCCGTATTCAAAAAGACGAACAATAAAATCACCGACATGAACCACTGCGGCAGTCTGCTGGTAATGCTGGGCACGATCAGGATGATGGTGATAAGTCATGGCTTCACGAACATTGGGCGGAAGGTGCCAATGTCTGGCCAGCCAAGCGTTGATGCGGTCATGACCGAAGCCGAGAATCTGGCGTTCAGCCTCATAGTAGGTCAGGTCTTTTTCCTTAACAGTCATACGCACTGCTTCATTGAGTTCCGGCAGCTGCACTGCAGTAACGACTTTACCGAGATCATGAAGCAATCCGGCCACGGTGAATTCTTCAGGATCTTCGAATCCTGCAGCCTTGGCAATTGCACCACTGGCCATGGCGCAACCGAGGCTGTGCTCCCAAAGACCGGACATGGCCTGCTGAATCATGTCAAAGACAGAGGTAGAAATAATAATGCCGCGAATTACGTTCAGGCCGAGCAAAACAAGGGCATGCTGAATGGTGGTGATCCTTCCCGGAAAGCCATAAATGGGCGAGTTAACCATTTTGAGGACTTTTGCGGAAAGTACCTGATCCTGTGAAATAACTTTTGCGACCTGTTCGGTTGATGAGTTGGGGTCATCTACAAGCTTGGTAACCTCATCAAGCACAGAAGGCAGGGTAGGAAGGTCGGAAGTAGAAAGAATCTGACCTTTTACACTGGTTTTAAGATCCTGATCGACCATCTATGCTCCCTCCCCGTTTGCTGCTGCCTCTTCTGCTGCAGCGGCTTCAGCTGCGGCCTGCTCTTCAGCCAGTCTTTCCGCTTCCTCTTCAGCCTTTTGAGCAGCAGCCTTGAGATCGAAATATTCCTTGAAAAAACCTTTAACCCGGAACATCCACTTGTCTTTGGAATAGCGGCGGAAAAGATGGTTGAGTCGTTCCGACTTCTTGGACCACGAGGAATCGTCGTTGTCCCCCATATTAACGGGATTGCCTTTAACTACAATACGCTCAACGTCCATGGACTCCAGCTTCTGGATGATCCCTTCGGTAAGCTCCAACCCTTCGGCAAGAACAACCATACCGTTATCGCGGGTTACAGGCTTGGCAAGCTTCATGCCCGGAGCCGCAAGTTTAACCGGAATTTTCTGCATCAGTCGGACTTCTCCTAATAAAATTCAAACACACCCGCCCCATGTTAACACCGGAGATCATAATACATGCCGGGAAAGCGCACAACCATTCCCTTGACCTCCATGCTCAGTACAACTGCTCCGGCCACGGAAACATCAATTCCCGCCGCACGGGCGATCTCATCAATATGCAGCTTACCCCCACTTTGGAGAGCTTTAGCAATGTCTGACTCCGGCGGTTCAAGGGAATTAATATCAATAATCGGCGCGGCAGGTTTGCTTATGGCAGCAACATCAACCTGTTTGGACAGACTGCCTTTGTCCTCCCTTTTAACAGGGAGCTTACGCTCGGCCCCTGCAACCGCCTTCTGCCCGGAAATATTCCCAATATCGAGGGCGTGCCTGATGTTCAGTAATACATCATCTGCGGTTTCCACAAGAGCTGCGCCTTCCTTAATCAATTTCAAACATCCGGCAAAGCTTTTGTCTCCGCTGGGACCGGGCATAGCCATTACTTCCCTGCCCTGCTCTCCGGCAAGACGGGCTGTAACGAGACTGCCGCTGGCAATTTCAGCCTCCACAACCACAACACCTACACTCAACCCGCTGATCAGCCGGTTGCGAAAAGGAAAATTACGGGCAAAAGGCTTTGTTCCGGGCGGAAATTCAGAAATTATCAGTCCGGACTCAATCACCCCTCTACGCAGCCAGTCACTGTCCGGCGGATAGGAATCAAAATCCAAACCAGTCCCAAGTACAGCTATTGTTGAACCTACGCCGTGCAAGGCAGCTTCATGAGCGCAGGTATCTATACCTTTTGCAAAGCCGGAAGTGACAGTAATCCCGCTTCTTGACAAATCCGCGGCAAGCCTTGCGGCATATTCCATTCCGAGTCGTCCGCTATTGCGTGAGCCCACAATACCGACAGCCGGATTGGAGAGCAGCTTCGGATCACCGAAGTAATACAGGCAGGTTGGAGGATCAGGTAATTCTTTAAGAAGATCGGGGAATAGAGGATGCGTCCACGGCAGAATGCCAAATTCAAGACGCATAGCCTCACGGTATTCTTTTTCAGCCTTGGAACGCCACTCTTCATTTTTTGCGGCTCTGGAGCTCTTTTCGGAAGCAAGTTTAAGGGAAGGCCAGTTTACCGCGTCCTTAAGACCTTCGTAAGCTGTTGGATAATATTTGAGGATCGGTCCCCATGATTTAGGCCCAAGCCCCGGCGTATAGCGCAGGGCCAGACATGCAAAATATTCTTCCTGAAGAGAACTCACCAACGGACGCCGCTGAAGGTACTAGCCTTCGATTGCACGCAGACGTTCCCTGCCGATATTGGCAGGAGCAGACTTAGGATAATCTTCAATCAGAGTACGCAGGTAAAAAACAGCATTCTCGCGGTCACCCAGCTTATCGTAGGCCAAACCGATCTTGAGCATGGCATCGGGGACTTTCCCGGCCTTGGGAAAACGCCTGCTAACTTCCTTGAATTTAAGAATGGACTGGGCAAAGCTCTTTTCAGAATAGTATGTTTCACCAATCCAATAAAGAGCATTCGGAGCAAGATTGGAAGAAGGATTCTGGGCAAGATATTGCTCCAGCAGTCCACGTGCCTTCAGAGGATTATCGTTCATCACCAGCCGCACGCCTTCCTGATACAGGGCATCTCCGCTTAAAGCAGAAACAGGTTTCGGAGTAGCCGCAGGACTCGAAGCGGGCGTAGCTGCAGCTTCACCGGGAACAATCATCCAAGGTTTTTCTTCGCTGCTGCTATTACCGCCAACGACAACTTCTTCGGCTACTACTGTTTCTTCTGCAGGAATTTCCTGTTCGACCTTCATAGCCATCATCTTTTGCTGATTTTCCTTGAGCTCGGCAAGAGTGCTGTCCAGTTCGGTCATCCGTTCCTGAAGCTTTTCAATTTGAGCAGTGGTGTCTTTGTGATTGCTTTCAATCAGATCATTCTGTTGACGCATTCCTTCCTTGAAATGTAAAAAATTCTCTTCAAGACTCTTAAGGCGCCACTCTTCGCTACCGCCCCATGCGGGCTTAACAGGCTCTTCAGACTGCTTTGCCGCAAAACATCCGCTCACAACGACGGCCAGAACAACAATAAGAAGGATTCGTAAGTACTGCATCAAATATTCTCCGAAAGACGTGTTGAATCTAACTGGTGAATTTGGTTCAAGTTTCAACGAAATTAAAGTAGGCCACTTAATTAGATTTGGCAAGCATATCTAACCTTTTACATAATGGACGCCCCCTCCCCTTGCGTCCTGTGCAAATTTAGGGCAAAAAGTGCACACAAAAGAAGTCTTTAAAACCCTTATTTTAGGAAAGCAAATATGAACATCCCCATGGAACCTATTCGGCTCACGGCAATGATGAGTGCTCAGATGCTGCCCAAAGCTCTGGTGGACTTTGCCACGCTTGCGGCTATCGGTGCCCCGATCATGGCTGTGATCCTTGAAATTACGGCCAAGGCACGCAAAAAGATTTTTTACGACAAACTGGCCCAGCAGGTAACAACACTGACTTTGGTCCTCTACCTACTCTTTACCATCTGCCTAGGAAGTGCTGCCGCATTTTTCAGCCGTCAAATGCCATGGCTTAAGGACTGGTTTATCAACCCAGCTTCTCCGGTTATGATGTTTTACATCACTCTGGGAATCGCGCTGGCGGGCCTCATACCTTATAAATACAGCTGGAAAAAACTTAAAAAAAGCAAACCGCTGCACACCATGCTCGGCGCAATTGGCGCATTGGGAGGTGTTGCATCCATACATGTTGCCACAGTGATCATGCAGAGATTTTTCACCCTGCAGATTGAAAGCCCTACCCCTGCTGTTCCGGCAGTTCCTTTTTACACACATTTCCAGCAACTTCCCGGCAAGGCGGGACTTTGTCTGGCTGGAATCTACCTGATCATGGCCCTTGCCTTTGCTGCCACAGCTTCCGGCCTTTATCTGGTACTGCGCCGCAACAAAGACGACTTCGGTCGCGATTACTATAAATTCTCGCTTCCGGTGGTTGCTCGCTGGGCATTATTCCCGTCCCTGCTGCAGCTGGCTGCTTCAGGCGGTGTAATCTACTACATCTGCGGTCCCAACATTGCCACTTTATATCAGAACCTGCCCGTAGCCATAAGCTTCGGGGCCTCCCTGCTGCTGACCATCCTCTGCTGTGCAGTATGGACAGTAACATGGAGAAGCGAAACACCCATGCGCCACAAAATCGGCCTTGCTCTCGCTCCGCTTCTGGTCATCCTCGCCCATGCAACTCTCATGGCAGGGACGATGAGCTTATATCTGAGCCTGTCCTAAGGCTACAAATATACAAACAGGAAAAGGCTTCTTCGTTAATCGGAGAAGCCTTTTTTATTGCTGCGCAAAAAAATCCCCCTGAAGCATAAGCATCAGGGGGATTAACTTTCACTTTATGTAACTGACAGCTACTGAATACTACCGCTCTTAACTGTTGCCATACTGTAGATCTCATGGGGGTCAAGGATAAGAACAACGCTACCGTCACCCATAATGGTAGCACCTGATACGCCTTTGAGATCAAAGCCGTTGAGGTAATTACCGAGAGGTTTAATAACGATTTCCTGACGCTCAAGAAGTCTGTCTACAACCAATCCGAGGCGACGGTCATTGTCATGGACAATAACAACAGGCAAAACCTCGCGGTCAGGATCGCTGACCGGCTGTTCAAGAAGTTCGGCAAGCTCGGCAATACCAAGCACCTCACCGCGCAGGGTAACTGCTTTACGGTTGTTGACTTCAGTAAGCCTTTCCGCCTCAATCTTAGTGGTTTCAGAAACCGCATCAAGAGGAATGGCGTAGTTTGCACCGTTAATCTGAACCATAAGCGCATCAATAATCGCCAGGGTCAGCGGCAGGGTAAGGGTAAATTTGGAGCCCTTACCAACTTCGGAGGAAATGTGGACACTACCTTTAAGGTCCTTGATGTTGTTACGTACAACATCCATTCCCACGCCTCGACCGGAAATGTCGGTAACCTTTTCGGCGGAGGAGAATCCCGGAGCGAAAATCAGTTCAATAGCTTCGCGGTCATCAAGGTTACGGGCTTCTTCCGGAGAAATAACCCCTTTCTTGATAGCGACATTACGCATCTTTTCAGGATCAATTCCGCGTCCATCATCCTCAACCTCAATGGCAACAGAGTTACCCTTGTGATAAGCGCGCAGCCAGACATGCCCCTGAGGGGTTTTTCCGTTAGCGATGCGCTCTTCTTCCGGCTCAAGGCCATGGTCGACAGAGTTCCTGATCAAGTGGACAAGAGGATCGCCGATTTCCTCGACAACACTCTTATCGAGTTCAGTCTCTTCGCCTTCGGTTATCAACTCGACCCGCTTGCCGCTCTTACGGCTAAGGTCGCGAACCAAACGCGGAAATCTCGAAAATACAGTCTGAACAGCGACCATGCGGACCTTCATGATGGTGTCCTGCAGGTCATCAGAGATTCTGGACAGAGCGTATGTTGTTTCAGTCAGCTGCTGGGCAACAACCGGAACCTCAAGGTGTCCTTCCTCAAGACCGCGGGCAAGCATGGTATAACGCCCCCTGCTGATGATAAGCTCTCCGATCAGGTTCATAAGATGGTCAAGCTTCTGGTGGTCAACCCTGATGGTAGACATGGCCTTAGGCTTGGAACTCTTGACCGGAGCACCGGCTGCAGGTTTAGGCTTCGGTTTTGCAGCAGGCTTCGCTGCAGGCTTGGCAGCGGCTTTAGGAGCAGGCTTCGCTTCCGGCTTAGGTGCGGGCTTGGGCTCAGGCTTAGGTGCGGGCTTAGGCTCCGGTTTAGGCTCGGGCTTAGGTTCCGGCTTAGGCTCAGGCTTAGGCTCGGGCTTAGGTTCCGGCTTAGGCTCGGGCTTGGGCTCGGGCTTGGGCTTGGGTTCGGCAGGAGCCTCTGCGGCACCCTTAAGATCGCTAACAGAAGAATCAATCATCTCTGAAATAATTCCACATTCCTGACGCAACAGATCAAGCATCAACCCAAAATCCATGTCAGATGAACGGGCCTGATCAACCAGTCCTGCGGTTCTTTCTGCGTATTCCCGCAAGTCGTCAAAACCCATGTATCCACCGGAATTCTGGATGGAAACAAGGCTCCTGTAGAGTCCATCAATATAATCTTTCTGACCGGAATCCTCGCCGAGAGTTTTCAATGCCAGCTCGATATTATCGATCTGTTGATGAACAGTCTGTTCAAAAATTGCTATATCTTCCGGATCCAATCCGTCTTCTGCAGGTTCCAGCTCAGCTTCCGGTTCAGATTCAGGCTCAGACTCAGGCTCTTCATCGACCTCGTCTTCTTCAAAAAACTCGCTGGTAACAACTTCACCCTTCTCAACCGCTTCCTGAAGCGGGGTAACAAGCTGATCAATATCCAAAGGCTGAACATCACCTGTTTTCGGGGATACATGAGCAATCAGAGACTCAATACCATCCACGACTGCCAAAAGCAGGTCGATCATGGTTCGGGTAGCAGCTACTTCACCCTTTCGGACTTTGTTCAGCAGGGTTTCGGCTTCATGGGTGAGCGAGTTCAGCTCACGGAAACCGATAATACCGCTGTTACCCTTAAGGTTATGGAAATATCTGAAGATATCATTGATGAGGTCGTCATTGCCTTCGGGATCCTGCTCAAGCTCAAGCAGGCCGTTAGTGAGATTCTCGATGATTTCATGGGCTTCTTCAAGAAAATCGGCTAGATGACCTTCTCCTACGGTTGTCAACTTATAGGATTCAGCTTCCTCATTGACGATGGCTACAAACTGAAAAGCCTGTTTGCGTCCTGAATCTGACATATTGGACTCCTGCTCGATTTGGGTCTCCGGCAAATCTGTCTCAACTTCAATAATTTCTTCAACCGGTTCAGGGTCCGGCTCTACTTCTTCCAAAACAGGCTCCGGCTCGGGTTCCGGTTCAGGTTCAGTGGCAACCTCTTCCGCAGAAGAGTTGGAAGGTTCGAGGGTTTCACCGGCCATGATGGCATCAATTCTTTCAATGGTAATTGAAGTATCAACTACACCTTCATTACCGAGTTCATCCAAATTATCAATCAACTGACGTAACAAGTCGGTGGCGGCAAGAATTACATCCATAATTTCGGATGTAACCGCAATCTCACCTTTCCGCAGTTCATCAAGAATATTTTCAGCCCTATGGGCAAGGCCATTGATGATATTCAGTCCCAAAAAGCCTGAAGCTCCCTTGAGGGAGTGCATTGGCCTGAATATTTCATTCAGAAGATCAAGATTCTCGGGATTATTTTCGAGCTCAAGCAGGTTGGGCTCAATAGTTTCGAGATGCTCTTTAGCTTCAATAATGAAATCCGCAAAAATTTCAGGATCCATGAAATCCTGGCTCATCTAGAGACCCCTTCTTAAAAGTTCTTCTGCAGTGGTCAGTTGCAGCCAAGTCCGGAAACAGCCTTCATAGACCGTACCGTAAATACATTATCCGAGAAGCATTTTAATATTCTTAACCATTTTTTCGGGCTGGGCAGGCTTCACCATATAGAGGTTTGCCCCCAGGCTCAGGCCGGTCTGAATATCTTTTTCCTGACCTTCAGTCGAGAGCACAATAATGGGGATATCTTTGTATGCATCCTGCTCGCGAACTGTTTTAATGTAAGTAAACCCGTCCATTCTCGGCATATTTACATCGGAAATAATTAGATCAACTTTGTCCAGACTGTAAAGCTTTTCAAGGCCGTCTAAGCCATCTTCCGCTGTAGTTACCTTGAACCCTTCTTTTTTCATGATGAAGGCGACGAGGTTCCTTACAGTCTTTGAATCGTCCACTATCAGAATATGTTTAGGCATTTCCCTCTCCTTCACTCTTTAAAATTTGTTCTACCAGTCGATCTACGGAAAGAATGTTGACCAGTTTTTCACCGTTTTTATACAGGCCGAGCAGAAAATCAGAACTCACACCCACCTCTGATTCTACGCCCCAAACCAGATCCTTCTGATATGCGCGGTACATAGTTCTCACCGCACTGATAGCCAAGCCGATCTGCAAGCCTTTATGCCTGCAGATAACAACAAATTTATCATGTACGCCCATTCCGTCATGCAGCAGGTATCTCAAATCAAGAACCGGAGTAACCCGTCCCCTCAGGTTGATAATTCCCTGCATAAACCGTGGTGCAGCGGGGAGCAAGGTCACAGGAATCTTTCTGACAACTTCCTGAATGACCATGATAGGCAAACCATATTCCCGGTCACCAACAACAAAACTGACGAGCTGGATTTCATCCTCTTCCTTGAGCTTTTCCTCAAAGTCTGCGGAACTTCCTTCTCCCCCGTAATCGTCGACCGGACCGGAACTGAATCCGGGAATAGCAGCTTCCCTTCGGGGATCTACCCGATCAAGGCTGTCAAACGCGGCCTGCCCGCCAATTCCCATATACTTATCCATAAAAGCATTTTCGGCATCAGTGTATCCGCCGTCCTGCTTTTCTTCACTGGGCAGGTTTACGTTTTCAACAAAATATTCTTCAGGCGTCTTCATTTCTGACTATCTCTCTTGCCAACTGCATATATTCCTGAGCGCCGCGTGTTTTAGGATCAATATCAAAAATGATCTTACCGCTGGCGCAGGCCTCTCTGAACTTGGTATCCATATGGATAACGGTACTGAAAACCTTATCCCCCAACTTTCTCCTGATCAGATTCAAAATTTTCCTGCACGCCCCAGCTCTGCCGTCATACATAGTAGGCAAAGCCATGAATTTAACAGGACTGGGAAGCACCTTGTTTAAAATCTTGATCGTATCAAAGAGCAAACGAATACCATAAAGAGCTAAAAAGTCAGTCTGAATAGGGATGAGTACAATATCCGCGGCCACAATGGCGTTAACCAGCAGCACTCCCACATGGGGCGGACAGTCAATGAGTATGTAGTCGTAATACTCTTTAACCTCATCCAACGAATTGGAGAGAACCATCCCTTTATTCTTCCTGTCTTTAAGGTCAACCTCCAGCTCGGATAAACGAATGCTGGCCGGGACAAAGTCAAAACCAACCCATTCGCGTTTCTTGACTATCTTGCCCCAGAGGCTCTTGAAATCCGCATCATCAAAAAACAGATCATGAGCCGAGGTTGTGACGGTTTCAGGAAAGTAAGACATATGGACCGAGGCATTCGCATGGGGATCAAGATCAATGACCAGTACTTTTTTTCCTTCCCTGGTCAGGGCATCCCCAAGAGTCAGAGCCGTGGTCGTTTTGCCTACACCTCCCTTCTGGTTGGCGATGGCATAAACCTTCGCCAATGCTGCAGTCCCGTCCGACTGCTTTATATTACTGTTTTCCATATCAGCCCGCAGCTTTATATAAATTTAACCGCAGACCGGTATTATTCCAGCTTCTGGTAAATAATCGCACCCGGATGATGAACCGGCTTGAACGCCCTGGTGATATTATGCAGGGATTCAGAATGGCCGATAATCAGGTAACCTCCGGGGACAAGGTTATCGTAATAAGCATTAATAACCTTTTTCTTCATGGCTTCATCAAAGTAGATGATCACGTTCCTGCAGAACACGATTTCCGACCTTTCAACCCGCCTGACCTGCATGCGGTCGCTAAGGTTGATCTGGCCGAAGCTGACCAACTGCTTAACGTTGGGCTTTACCTTGAATTGCTTACCGTCCTTATCAAAATACTTGGCTATAATCTCCTTTGGAGTCGTACGCAGTGAGTATTCGCTGTAAACCGCACGGCGTGCGGATTTGAGAACCCTTTCAGAAAGGTCATTAGCAGTAATTTTGACATCCCAGCTGCTGAGTTCGGAACCAAGAACATCATGAATGATCATAGAAAGGGTATAAGGCTCCTCACCGGTAGAACAACCGGCAGACCAGATACGCAGCCTCTTACGCCTTTTCTTGCGCAGCTCATCCAGAACAGCAGGCAGAACCTTGGTCTGAAAAACCTTCAGCTGGGGCGGATTGCGATAAAAGCTTGTCTCATTGGTAGTAATGACCTCGAAAAGCTTATTCAACTCAGCCTTTTTACCCGGATCATATTGCAGGTAATAATAATACTCGCCAAAATTCTTGAGGTTTAGTTCCTTCAAGCGATTGGCAAGACGGTTTTCAAGCAGATATTTACGGTTGCCCGCAATAAAGATACCTGCCTGATCGTAAATGAAATCACGAAGCTGAGTGAACTCCAAATCGGAGATTTTCAGCTCTTTCCGCAGCGATATTGTCTTTGAAAACAGAGAAGACATC
The DNA here is from genome assembly GCF_963666665.1 of Maridesulfovibrio sp. Classification (NCBI taxonomy): domain Bacteria; kingdom Pseudomonadati; phylum Thermodesulfobacteriota; class Desulfovibrionia; order Desulfovibrionales; family Desulfovibrionaceae; genus Maridesulfovibrio; species Maridesulfovibrio sp. Next base: position 438,745 of record NZ_OY762999.1, on the reverse strand, counting down.
TAGTCTCCTTCTCCTTGCTCTTCCTGAATTCTCAAAATAGCCTCTTCGGCAGCCTGAATAACCTCGGGATCGGAGTCGGAATTGGACGCTTCCAGAAGAGCCTGAAACGCCATAGTTCCGCCAATGGCGCCTAATACTTCAATCACCTTAAGGACCACAAGCTTATGTGGAGAATCCAACATTGTTATAAGTTCAGGCAATGCACTTTCTTCACGATGCTCACCAAGAGCTTCTGCTGCTCTGATCTGTACCCAGTCATCATCATCCTGAAGGGCCTGAATAATGTAAGGGATAGCTTCATCAGTATAGCAGCTTCCCAGAAGCTCAATCACAGTCAAACGTACATCGCGATTTTCATCATGAAGTCTTGAAAAAATGAGTGACATGCTTTCGGAGTCTGCAGAACAATCATGCAGCGCTTCAAGAGCAATCTTCCTAATATCAGGAACTTCATCCTCAAGAGCAATCTTAATATGTTCAAGGTTGCCGTGAGCATCAATCTGCCCCATGGCAAACACAGCCATCAGCCTTTCGATAGGCTCATCGCTGCTGAACAATTCAACAAATCGCCGGTTAACATCCTCGCCGCCAATAGCGACGCAGGCATTGAGGGCTGCTTCCTTCACATCATCATAGGAGTGAGTAAGCAATCCGAAAATAGCATCCACGGCATCAACATCCTTAAGCTTGCCGCCAAGGAAATTGATGGCAGATTTGAGCATTGAACCGTCCTGCTCACTTTCAAGAACATTTTCAAAGAATCCCTTGGCTTCTTCATCGGCCGTGGAGACGAGAGCTTCAAGGATTCCACGCTTGATGTCCCGATCTCCATTTTCAAATGCGTCCATGAGGACATTGGAGACTTCCGGACCTTTCAGCCTTGAAAGAATCTCAATAACAATCGCTGCCTTCTTGAAGTTACCGCTATTCACAGCAGCGACCAGAGCCTCGTTCAGGCCGATATTCGAAAGGTCATTGATTATTACTGCAAGACGGTCACGGTCACGGTCGGGATCAAGTTCGCTGGCGAGCTTGAGCACTTCTTCAGTGGCTTTTTCACCGCCCACATAACCCAGCCCGGAGATAGCAGCATCCTGCACATCTTCGTCTTCGTCATTAAGGGCGACCAGCATATATTCGCGGAGCTTTTCCCGCTCGCTAGCAGAAAGAAGCTTGAGAGACTTGCCGCCGAGAATGCTGACGATAGCCTTCACAATCTTGTTGCGCAGAGCTGTGGGACTTTTGTCCAGATGCCGGAGCAGCATAGTAACAGCCTTGATATTGCCGACCTCGCCAAGAGCATCCACAATCATGGAGGCCACAAGATCGGAACTGGTATTCAAAGCCTTGACCAGCGCATCTACGGAGCTGGAGTGCTTGATTTTTGCCAGAGCTTCAATGACGGCATACTGTACCCACTCATCATCCTGCATGGCCTTATTCAAGCAACGAGCCGCAGCGGGGTTGGCAAGATCACCAAGGCTTACTGCAGCCTGATAGCGGACATTGACCTCAGGGTCTTTAAGCAGGGCGTCGCATAAGGGTTCCACAGCCATGAAACTGTTGGTCGACCCTAAAATGTCAGTTGCGAAAATTCTGATATCAGGATCTTCGTCATGGACAAGATCCACAAGGGAAGCAAAATCCTGCGCACCTACTTCACGCAGGATATCCATGGAAAGGTTCCTGACCGGGGCTTCATCTGATCTAAGCAGCGGCACGACAGCCTGAACAGCTCCCTTGCCGCCGATGTTCCGTAGAGCATGGTCGGCTGCTTCCTGCAATCCCAGATGGCTGGTCTTTAAAAGATCGGCCAGCAGAGGAACTGCATCTGCACATTTCAACTCCCCAGCCTGAAACGCGGCCTCACGGACGACTTCATTATCGTCACTTTTAAGTTCTTCAAGAACCTTAGAACAATCCATCATTGCAAGTCCCCATTTTGTTTAAATCCGTAAGACATCTCACGGTTGCGTCTTAAAAAAAATTACAGGTAAAGATTATTGATGATAGCATTTGCCATATCATCAATATCTACAATTTCATCTGCAAGTCCGTCATCCACGATAGCTTTCGGCATACCGTAAACAACGCAGGATGAATCACTCTGAGCAATGGCTCTGCCGCCCTTGCTTTTGAGTTCCCTGATTCCGTCACGACCGTCATTGCCCATTCCGGTCAGGATAACTCCGAGGGCTCTGCGTCCAACCGCCTTGGCAACAGAAGATACAAGCACGTTTGCAGAAGGCTTATACAAAGCCTCCCTGGGTTCAGGAGTTACAATCAGATCAATCCTGCTGACCTTCTGGTCAATCACCAGATGAGAACCGCCGGGAGCGACAAATGCGTGACCGGGCAGAAGCCTGTCACCAGTTTCAGCCTCTTTGACGTTAATCTGGCTGACCCCGTTAAGACGGTTAGCAAATGGACCGGTAAATGCTTTAGGCATGTGCTGAGCGATAACAATACCGGCCGGGAAATCTTTTGGCAGCGAAGAAAGAATTTTCTGAACAGCTGGCGGCCCACCGGTGGAAACACCGATTACAACCACATCTCGCTTGGCCCTTCCGTGCGGAGTCCTGAGAGGGACAGCAGGCTTGCGAGCAGCAGTGGCTGCACGCAGGCGAGGCACAGGGCGCATCTTTCGTCTGGCAACAGTCTTAACCTTGGAGATCAGGTCGTTTTCAATCTTTACAATGTCGAGGGAAACTTTTGACAACTGCTTGGGGATAAAATCCACAGCCCCAAGATCCATAGCTTTCAGGGTGGCCTCGGCACCTTCAGTAGTCAGGGAACTGACCATAAGCACCGGACGGGGCATTTCCATCATGATATGCCTTAGCGCGGTCAGACCGTCCATCTTTGGCATTTCAATATCAAGAGTAACCACGTCCGGGTTATGCTTCCTGATAACCCTTAAGCCTTCCTCCCCGTCACGCGCGGTGGCTACCACCTTGATGCCGGGGTCCTTCTGCAGCATGGTGCTAATAGCTTTACGCATGAAAGCGGAATCATCTACAACTACGACATTTATCACTAACCCGATCTCCTTTCTCTACGGCGTCTACTCAGCTCAGTCTTTAACAGTGTGTATACAAAGACGATTTTTCGAAACAACCATGCCGTTCAAATAAAAGCGAACCGCAACCGTAGATAAAACTTGTCACATATGAGTATTTTTGTCCAACAAACTCCCCGAATTTCACCAAAAAATCATACAAATCGATTTTCAGGACAAATTTTAATACTCACACTTTTATCACTTTAAAACATTGGAAGTTTATGTGCAAGAATATAAAAATTCATGTGCAATCTTTTTGAAATTATTTTTTTTCTTAATTTTTTTCTTGCCAAGTATCTCAGGATTCGATAGATACCCAATCTCACGACGGGATGTGGCTCAGTCTGGTAGAGCGCTGCGTTCGGGACGCAGAGACCGGAGGTTCAAATCCTCTCATCCCGACCAGATAATTCAAGGGTTTACGAAGCAAGCTTCGTAAACCCTTTTATTTTTGCTAACCTATTGCGGGTCTATAGGGGTCTACACCAAAGAAAAGGCCGTAAGCCCGATTGACCAAATTTTCAGCCGTTGATTCTAGACTCGACTCCCCGCACAAAAAGAGCGACAGAGCGCCTATAAACTCATTTTACCCCAAATCTAAACACCAGAAAAAGATTCGATTTCTGTCGCTTCACCAAAAGGAGCACAGGCTTGTTTTGCTTAGCCCCTGAGTCAAGGATTTCACATAAGGGAACAGCACTATCAATATCTTTCTGACCTGCCTGCATAATAACATCACCGGAGAGCAGGCCGGAAGCTGCAGCCGGAGAGGAATCCTTTACGTCCACTACCTTCAAGCCAAATTCCCTGCTGTCTTTTTTACTCCAGTCAAAAGTGATGCCAAAATCAGCAGCAGCCTTTTCAGCGGCTGCAATTCTGTCATTTTTAAAGGCAGCCTTTATACCTACTGTTAAATCCAGTTCCCATTTCCTTCCATCCCGCCAGACAATCAGGGTAACCCTGCTCCCGGGCTGATAATCTGCCACGATTCCGGCAAGATCCGTCGCGGTAGCAACCGGATTGCCAGCAAAATCGAGGATAATGTCCCCGACTTTAACTCCCCCTCTGTCCGCAGGCCCGCCGGACACAACATCCGCCACCAAGGCACCGTTGCTTACCCTGCCGCCCAATGCTGCAGTAAAATTCTTATCCACACTCTGGATAGACAAACCCAGCCAGCCCTTCTCCGGTCTACTCACGGCAACCGGAGGAGCAGCCTCTTCATCAATAACGAAACTCTGATCGATATATTGATCAGGGTCGACTTCATAAGCTGAGGCAAGGCCAACCGTGCCGAGAATAAAGGCTACGATCAGCCAACTAATTCTCATCTCATACAGAATTGCAGGCTGTTTCATTCAGCCTCCCCTTCAATTCCGCCCTGCCCCATCACCCACTGGCGATAAAGAGCGAGAGCCATACAGGTCAGCGGTAGGGCCATGACCAGACCGAGGAAACCGAGCAGCTGCCCCCAGATGGAGAGCGACAATAGGATCATCCATGGGGACAAGCCCATGCTTTCGCCCTGCAGACGTGGGACAAGCACGGCGTCCTGCAGCACCTGCACGATGGCAAAGACTACGCCTACCCCGCCTAAAGCCAGCCAGAAATTACCGCCTGTTGCCAGAGCATCAATTGCCGCGAGCAGAAAGGCCGGAATCAATCCGGCAATCTGAAGGTATGGGACCATGTTCAGCAGTCCGATAAGCATGCCCAGCAGGATCGCCAGCGGTAATTTAATGATTAGGAATCCCAACGAAAACAGACAGCCGATGATCAGCGCAATGAGTGCCTGCGTACGGAAATAACGGTTGGTCACGTTAGTAAAGTCGTCCACAAAAGACGCTACCCTCTCGCGGTATTTGGAGGGAATCTGCTCCCGCCATTTTCCGAGCTTATCGTAATCAGTAAGCAGGAATACGAGATAAAGAATGATCACAAACAATCCTGCAAGCATGCCAAGAGTATGGGCCGACCCACTTACAATATTCCATATTCCGGGCAGAGCCTTTTGAGCTGATACTTTTAGCATATCGGTCAGACCGGACTCTGTAAGAAAAGACCGCACATCTTCCTGCTTAGCCAAATCAACTATCGTATGCCAGAGATCCTGCGGAATATATTCCGCCGCTCTCTGAGCCACAGAAGAATCATTGACCATTTTTGCCAGCATCACGCCGGTTTGCTTCATTTCAACCCCGACAGCGCGGACCATCACCCAAAAAACCTTGATCAGTGGAACCAATATAGCCACCAAGGTAAGCAATACCGCGGCTGTACGGTTCTTAATATATCGACCGACAAAATTAACCAGCGGATTCAGCAGATAAGCAAGGGTCAAAGCCACAGCAAAAGGCACCAGCACCGCGCTCAAGGTATTCAGCAGGGTAACTGTAACCCAAATGAATCCCGCAGCAAGCAACAAGCGCACTACGCGGTCAAAAGTATACGGGGTATTATCGTTGATCATAAATATCTCCTAATTGCTATCCCGACCGTAGCGCAAATCATGCATCCGTTTTCCGGCTCTGCGGATTTCACCGCCGAGGGCACGGATATTCCAGATGAATGCCGAAATATTATTGCGCCGTTCAAGGGGCACATCTTCAAAATCTCCCCGGACACGGGCATCTCCAACTGCAAGCATGAAGTTATCGATAGCCTTATCAAAATCAGGTTCCTCAGGGCAATCATCCGGGGTCAGTGAATAGCACTCAAGCCATTCATAATACTCTGTAGTTGCACCCAAAACCTCGGCCATTCCATCAGCTATGGACGGCAGCGGCCCTCCGTATCCCCGGCGGATAATCGTCGACATGGTCATGAGCAGACTATGCATTCGCGCGAAAGTGCGGAGCAGGCGGGTCAATTCACTACGTTGCCAGCCCTGCAATCCCGGTTCTGCCGCAGCCTCACGAAATGACTCCGCGCATGTATCGAGCATGTTGGAAGCTTCAATTCTGGTCTCAACAATCTTGGCTTCAGTTATTCCGCCATGCAGATATGATTCGGAAAGAATCTTAAAATGCGTGGACTGCAATTCAACCAGATTAGCCATTTTCGCCCGCAAATTCTTGCGGGCCATATTGGGCCAGACCCCGAAGGATGCAGCAATACCTATTGCTACACCCAGCACAGTATCCAGAATACGCTCCAGCCCAAATTGCCAGCCGTCAGTAAAGAGCACTCCCAGCAATAGGATTACTCCCACGGTTAACGAGCAGGAGAAAACGGTATAGCTGAAGACCCTTACAAGAATCATCAGAAAAAAAGAAAGAACAATCAGTCCCACAAGAACCGGGGTAGCCGGTTCAAGGAACAGGATACCGACCCCGATGGCAGCTCCGATCACCGTCCCCCAAAGCCGCTTCCAGCCGATACGCAAGGTCCCGCCGACAGAAGGACGCATGATCACAATCACACTGACAGGCAGCCATACCGCATGGCGAAGTTCCAGAAAACGTGCAGCCACAATGGCAAAGGTAATTGCCGCAGCAGCCTTAAGTGCATGCCGGAAGGGAACCGAATTCCAACGGAATTCCTTTTTCAAGATAGCGAGGGCATCAGCGAACACTGCAGGCCCCTCCCTTACAGCAGAGCTTGCTCATTTCAGCGAATTCCATGCTCAGATTCCGCAGCCCGTAGATTGCTCCCCAAGCCTCAAGAAATTCATTGCGCAAGCCATCGTCACGCTTGTAGGCCCCCAACCGGAGTAATTCACCTTCAAGGTCAGCAATACCCTCGTCTATGCCGCGCAGATCAACTGCTCCTTTGCCAGTGGACAGGTTTGCCGCCAGCACATCAAAGGCCACGGAACTGCGTCCGGCAATATCGCTGAACTTAAAGCGCATATCCTTAAAAACAGGACTATGTTCGGCAAACTGGCGGCTGTTAGCCAGCCCGACCACCGCCTCGATCATACGTACCAGCAATGCGTACAGAGCCGAAGGCCCTTCATAACTGCCCAACTCCTTAACCGGGTCCACATTGATAGCTTCCATGAATCTACGGTAGCGTCGTACGGATTCCACTGACCGTTCATGAATTTCAGCAATCTCTCGCAAATCATCTTTGCTGCCGGTAGAAGAGGCCACAGCGCGGAAATAATCACCGATATCAGTCAGGGCAACAGCACCGGCCCGGGTGAGGACTTTTTCCGGCCTCATGGGCCAGACATAAAAAATAAACAGATAAGAAGCCGTGGCCCCGAAAAGCACAGCACCTGATCGTTCCAGCCCCACAAACAGCGTATCCGGCGAGGTTAAAGCCAAAAGGTTAACGATAAGTGTACCAATAGCAGCAGTTGCTGCTGACACACCGAGAACAGGCGTAAAAAAGACCGCAAAGGCCAGCACGAAGAGGTAAGCCTCCAATAGCAGTGAATAGTTACCTACCACTGTTGAAACAGGTACGAGGAACATTACTGCAAGTGTCAGCCAACGGGCCACAGCCTTACGTTTGGCAAGGGTGCTACCTGCACGAAAGATAACTACCACCATGGAACCGTAAACCGACCATTGCAGGAACTTGGTACTCATGCCCACCAGATAAGCCAGAATTAAAGCCACAAGACAGGCACATATAGACTTGGCAGCGTACTTGGTCATAAACAGGCCCGGATCAACCGGCCTGATGAATATTCTGTAAAATTCTGAGATTAGTTTATGCATTTGCTTGAACATTAGAACAGAGAAGTGCAAACTTCAAGATAGCCCATAGTAAACTGACTTTTCCTGTCAAAATGCAAATATCAACAGAATAAACATTCTTTGCCGAAATTTGACATTTTAATTTAGCACTTATATCCTTAAATACGTTGTCAATATTTGCTGTCGAATAACACCATAAAGTTCAGTGATAAAATAGATATTTTTTAATTTCATAGATTTTTTTTGAATATAAGAGGATTGTATGTTGTCTGTTTTTTCAACCCCTGCTGTATCTATATTCCTAGCAACAATTACTCCGACTATTTCCATAATCTCTATTAACATTGGGCTCTTCACTAAAAGACAAATGTGTAGTTCTCTTCTGTTCATGGGAATTTTAGGAATATCATTTTCTAGCTTATTTAATTTTTCGGCTAATGCTTTGCAGACAAATTACAACAACCTAAGCTATATAAACTCTAATTCTATATCATTAGCAGCCTGCCTTATATCTTTAGTAATTTTTGTTTTTTTTAGTGAAAGAATATTTTTTGAATTACTTAGTAAAAAAGTACGCATATACACATTATTATTTATGGTATTTTTTTTCTCCTTCACTACATGGTTTTTTTCTTTAGCAATATTCAACACCATCTTGACAGGATACACTTGTATTTCTCTTTATGACCTGATTAAAAATTTTAAAAATGGTATATCTGACGCACATAGTCCTGAGTCAGGAACTTCTATTGAAGATGTAAATTTTAAACATACCCCCAATGTATATATTCTATTTCTGGAATCCATTCACTCAACTGATGCTCTCAAAGAAATATATGAGATAGACAACACTCAGCTCCTTTCATCTTTAAGAGATGATAACTTCAAAATTTACGATAATGTTTACAGTAATGGCACCAACACCGTCTCCGCATTTAAAAACATGGTCTGGCCTAGAACCCTTTATGATTACCATAGAGAAGACCGCAGTCTGCAAATCACTCCATCCGAAATATTAACTACGTTTAAAAACAACGGCTACGCACTGAATTTTTTTGCCTGCCAACACATCAGGATGTTCTTCAGCGAACTTTTCGATCGCATCCCCAAAGACTCCTCCAGCAAGACTGAACTCAAGTTAAATAAGAACTTTGCCCCTATCCTTGCCCAGTCTTCCTTTTTACGGAAACAGTTTTCAGTGCATGATGTATTCGAAACCAGATCAGACTTTGAAAGCTTACTCGTTGATATGGAAGCGGTGATCAAAGAAAATAAGGAAACCCCCCAAATGCACTGGTTTCATTTCGGAGCAAGACATTCCGACATCTCTTATAGCTGGGAGGAATTAGGCGGCTTTAATGAGTTATATAAGGCAGCATATTTTAGGACTGAAAAAGAAATCATACGTACCATTGAAATAATTAAAAAAAATGACCCCAACCCCTTAATTGTCGCTGTTGGAGATCATGGTGCTCATAGATATAATCATATTGAATGCGGCGAAGGGAATAATCCTAATGATATCATTCGCTCACGCGGTTTTTCTCCAAGCCTCATTGCAAAGGATAAGTGCAGCGTATTTTTAGGAATCCATTGGTCGGGAATCCATTATTCAGATGGACATGTTCTGTCACATGTAACGCTCTTTAACCATATTCTGGCCTCATTGAGTGAAGACAGAACACTTTTAGATGACATGATGCCCAATATTTCATTTTGCAATTCCAATCAGTTTGGCAGACTTATTATAGCACGTGACGGGGTTGCTCTAGACAATTGGGAAAAGGTAAACGAAAAAGAGCAAATTCCTTTTTTACTCTCCGAAATAAAAAAAGATGATAGCAATGTCGAAAATCATCTAGCTCTGGTTTCCAAGTATCTTGAATTCGGGCACAAAGAAAAAGGGATGGAATACCTGCTAAGCCTATGTAAGAAATTCCCTACAGAGGAAGACATACATACCATGGCTGTACAGGAATTCTTCAAGCAAAGAAGATATGAAGAAGCAAAAAAATATGCCAGAAATATTCTTCTTTTTACTCCTAATTCTCATAAGGCATTATATTACTTGTCTGTTATCTCTGAAAGAATTGGAAAACCTGAAGAGACAGATAAGTATATTGTAAGAGCCCTTACCTCTACAGAATCTACAGTTCTTCCTGATGACTGCTACATACGATATTCACATGCACTTATAAGAAATGGAGACATCAGACAGCTCCAAAGCGCTATACAAAGCTTGAATCGTCTCTATGTATCAGTTGAGATGTATGTAGATATGCACATGCAATATCTAGCATTCTTAAATGGCAATTCAACGTCATTGTTCGACTGGATAGAAACCCAGATCCAAAACATGCAAGGGTGGCATCAAATCCTTTTTAAAACACGAAAGTTAATAATTTACATGCAAACAGAAGACTGGGCTAATGCTGAAGAAGTAGCCAAGCAATTGATTAAAGAAAAAAACATGTATTCAGGACTATACGCGACTCTGGCCTGCAGCATGGAAAAGCAAGGAAAGATAAGTGAAGCTTTACAAGTCCTTTTAAATGGCATTTCAAAAACGCAAAGCAATCATCTTGTAGAACAGGTTGCCTTTATAACTCGTAGAAATAGTATCCATCATCCTGACTTTGTTCCGTTAAAAGTAATGGCACAAAAACAGATGGAAGCACGTATCGGCAGTTGGGGAAAACTATCAAAATTTGATTCTTCGTGGTACGAGAAAGAATACAAAACAAGACCTAACGGGGCTTCACCTCTTGAGCACTACATACAAAATGGCCCAACACTTATGCTGAACCCTAACTCTGAATTTGATACAACATTTTATTATCTTAATTCCCCTGAAATTTTTCTACGAGGACTTGATGCAGCCGTGCACTATTATCAACATGGCAGATTTGAATTGAAGCGGCCCAGCTTTATTTGTATTCCAGATAAAAGTATCGCTCCTGATATTCACTGGAAGAGTTCTCAAACATAGCCATGAAACATAAAATGGCAAATAAATTGCAACCACAACATAAAATCGTGTTTTTTGACACTTGAAAAAATAGCGGCAAATCGTACTTAACAATGATCGGTGTTGCCGAAAAATGAAAAGGAGTTATTGATGAGAGTTACGTTTTTAAAGCCATTTAAAATAACATGGATAGCAATATGTCTTGTTCTAACCGTAGTCTTTGTGACTACACCTCATGTAGCAAATGCAGGATACCTTGACCCTGGTTCAGGAAGCACTGCTGTACAATGGATAATTGCCAGTATTGCTGCTATTACAAAATTCATAGATAAAGTTAAAAATTTAATTTTACGAGCATTCAGGAAGTAGAGTCATGAAACAGGACTTAGGCTCCTTCCGGGATCGTTCAGGTTATGTATATTCAGACCCAATTAGCATTATTCGTACGATTATGCCTTGCTATAAAGAGACATGGCAGCTCGTTAAACGGTCTGGATTACTCGATGAGGTGGTAAACGAAAAACTACTTATTCCATTTGAAGAGTGTCCTCCCATTGCGGGAAGCTGGAAAAGTTTAAACGTTAATCGTATTCCCTTCATATCTTACCCATATGAATGGAGTTTCAGTCAGCTACAAGATGCTGCTCTACTTACTCTAAAACTACAACTAAAAGCTCTATCTAAAGGATTAACCCTTAAGGATGCGTCTGCATACAATATTCAGTTTATTGGCGAACATCCTGTTTTTATCGATATTTTATCTTTTGAAGAGTGGGAGGAAGGGCAACCTTGGGAGGCTTACGGACAATTCTGCTCCCATTTTTTAGCTCCGCTTGCGCTGGCAGCCAAAAAAGATTTGCGTTTGTCTCAGCTTTCCAGACAATGGATTGATGGAATTCCTTTGGATATTGCATCATCAATGCTTCCATGGAAATCGAAACTATCGCTGGGAACTTATATGCACCTAGTGCTTCATGCTAACATGCAGAAAAAGTATGAAGACCCCCGTTCTGTCAAGAAAAACAACACAAGAAGCATGAGTTTGGAGAAACTCCGAAGTATTATTGAATCTCTTGAGAGTACCACTAAAAAATTTGTTTTCCCAAGACAGGATACAGAATGGGGCGATTACTACAACGATACAAACTACACAGACGAAGGCACTTCTGCTAAATTAAAGATCGTTGAAGAAATTGCTGCGAATTTTCCAGGTAACCTTGCTGTTGATCTTGGTGCTAACACAGGAAGATTTAGCCTTCCATTGGCAAATTATTTTGATCAGGTGATATCCGCAGATATGGACCCCGCTGCTGTTGAATTTAATTACCGACACCTCAGCAAGAACGGCCCCCATAATATTCTGCCTGTCATCCTTGATCTGTCGTCCCCTTCCCCTTCCTTGGGTTGGGCCAGTCAAGAAAGAAAAAGCTTTGTAGATCGATGTGAAGCTGACATGTTGCTTGCGCTTGCACTATGCCACCATCTCTTTTTTTCGTCTGGGATACCTTTTAAACAGATTGCTATGTTTTTTGCTTCTCTGCTTAATCCACAGGGGACATTGGTGTGTGAATTCATTCCGAAAAAAGACAGCCAAGTGCAGAGACTGTTAAGCGCACGAGATGATGTCTTTGATGATTATACTGAAGAAAATTTTCGTCAGGATTTCAATGCCGCCGGCTTTACCGAAGTTAAAACTTTTGACATGCCGGACAGTGTCCGCACTATATATTTATTTAAAAAATCAAACTAAAACATTACACAATTCGTACTGAAATGACCGCAATATCGTTAACTATATTACGGTCATTTCAACCTATTACTTGGCTGCGAGCCTGATTATCTCGCGGCAGAAAGCGGGCAGATCGTCGGGTTTGCGTGATGAAACCTGATTACGGTCAACGACGACCTCTTCATCTATCCATGTTGCCCCCGCATTCTCAAGATCATCCTTAATTCCGGGGGTGGAGGTGCATTTGTATCCCTTCATAATCTTGGCGGAAATGGGAATCCAACCTCCGTGGCAGATGTGGGCCACGACTTTTCCGGCCTCGTGGATTTGACGGGTAAGTTCCAGCACCTTTGGATCACGACGCAGCTTGTCCGGGGCAAATCCTCCGGCGATGACCATCAGATCAAAATCATCCGCATTCATATCTTCAATTGCCGCTGTAGAGCTGAAGGGATAACCGTTTTTGCCAGTATAAACCTCGCCGTATTCAGGACCGGCGACAACAACTTCCGCACCTTCCTCAATCAGACGGTAGTAAGGATAGAGAAGTTCCATATCTTCAAAAACATTGTCGATAAACATCAAAACACGCTGGCCGCTAAGTTTCATGGGTTGCTCCTTATGATTCAGGTTCATTCAAACTGCCGAGTATCAAATAGCATAAAACCAGATAAAAAGGGCATATTCAACATATCAGTTCAATCTGCATATTAAAATTCACTGCCCCTGTTCAAACTTATCCCCAAAACCTTGGCGTGAGCTTCAGAAGTATTCCAGACACTATGAAGTTTATTTCCGGGAACAAGTAGAGACTCATAGGGTGACAACCTGATTGTGTCCTCATCTATTTTAACCTCCACACACCCGGCAAGAACTACAAAAAGGTGGTCGTGTTCATGGGTATGATGCGGATTAGGACCGCCTCCTCCGGGAGCAATATCGGCAACAGAACAATCAGCAATCTGATCATCAATGCGCCCGGCCAGCCGCAGTGCTGAAAACAATACATGTCCGGGAGGAGTTATGTATTCTGAAGCAGCTTTGATATCTTTTAAAGTGTCTGTCATACTTGTTCCCTTTTGACACCGATACGTGCCAACCTTCGAGAAATCAGAAAAATCCGTTTACCAAAAAAAAGACTGAGAACCAATGCCAGGGGCCAGGCAAACAAAAAACTGCGCCCCCAGCTCAAAAGCCACTTCTGCGATATGCCAAAATTGATCAGGGATAAGCACCCCGACATCATCAGAGCCATAAAACCGGCCATGAGGACACAATTAATAAGATTAACTTTCCGCTCGTCTGACATATAGAACTCATTTTGGTTAAAGGGTGATAGGTTTTACACTTTAGACATGCACCCATGAAGAAAAATATCCACGGAATACCGGGCATGTTTATCAAGCTCTTCCTCAGTAACAGAATCACAAAGCCCCAGAAGCAGAGGAGTTCGCACATGATGCAGCATGGCAACAAACAGTGAGGCGGCATGGTCAGCATCTGCAATACCGGAAATATTTTCCCTCAAAAAAGTACTCAGCATAGCTCCGGACTTCTTGGGACCATTGGCATAAAAGATTGCCCCCAGCTCTGTATTTTCCCTTGCTTCACTCACCAGCAGGCGCATGGTCCCCAGATATTCGGGGGAGATGTGGAATCGCATAAAATGCATAGCAAAACCATACAATTCTTCCGCCAAATCACCCTGTCCGAAGTCATAATTCTTCGGGGCTTTTTGTGCATATGATTCCAGCACAGCTTTGAACAACTCAAGCTTCGAAGGAAAATATCGATAGACTGTCTGCTTGGTTACGTTAGCAGCTTTGGCTACATCGTCCATGCTGGTAACGGAAAACCCCTTTTGCGAAAACAGCTCCCAGGCAACCAGCGATATCAACTCGCGCTTGCGCTGGTAATTTACATACGCCTTACTCATAATTTTCCTCCTGCCACTGGGGTACAAACAAAAAACCATACTGTCAAGTATGATCTTTCAATACTACGAATGAATAGACCTAAAAAAACCCCATAATATCATATAAATATTATGGGGCTCAATCTTACAGCCGCTCTGGGGGAATGCCCTTATAGGGGCACGCCTTCAGGTCAAACAACTACAAACAACTTTTACAGCAGTTTATCCATAAACTCCTTGATACGCGGATGCTGAGTCTCGGCGGAAAAAAATTCTGACGGGGTTCCCTTGGCAATAAAATCTCCGGTCTCCATGAAAATTACGGTATCGGCAACCTCACGGGCGAATCCCATATTGTGGGTTACGATAACCATAGTCATACCGTCATCTGCCAGTGAACGGATTGTATCAAAGACCTCGCCGACCAGTTCCGGGTCCAGAGCGGAAGTAGGCTCATCAAAAAGCATCATCTTGGGCTTCATGGCCAGCGCACGGGCGATTGCCACACGCTGCTTCTGACCGCCGGAGAGGGTTACCGGATAGACGGTAGCACGGTCGGACAGACCAACCTTATCCAGCATCTGCAAAGCGATTTCACGGGCTTCATCCTTGGACTTGCCAAGTACAGTCACCTGCCCTTCCATAACGTTCTGGAGAACGGTCATGTGCGGGAAAAGGTTAAACTGCTGAAAAACCATACCTATCTCAGAGCGCAGGGCGCATAGATTCTTCTGGGAATCCAGTACCGGATTACCGTCTTTATAGATGTAACCGCAAGGCTTGCCTTCAAACTGGATTTCCCCGGAATCAATGGTTTCGAGGAAATTCATGGTCCGAAGCAAAGTAGACTTACCGGACCCGCTGGGACCGACGATAACCACCTTCTCGCCTCGGTTAATCTTGAGGTCGATATGGTTAACCGCAGTAAGACTGCCGAATTTCTTGACGATTTTCTTGAGTTCTAAAATTGTTTCCATTTAGCGCCTCTCGTATACCCCGACCTTGTATTCGATCTTCTCGAAGAAGAAGGTGAACACGGAGGTAAAAATAAGGTAGATGACAGCTGCCATTACCAGCACGGTCACGTTAAAATAAGCATTGAACATCTGGTCCGCAGCGCGCATGAGTTCAACCATGGCGATGGTGGATACCAGCGCGGTATCCTTGATCAATGCGATGAATTCGTTGGCAATGGGGGGGATGATCCGCTTGTATGTCTGCGGAATAATAACCCGGCGCATGGTCTGGCCGTAAGTCATGCCCAGAGCTTTTGCAGCTTCAGTCTGACCGTCATCAATGGATTCGATACCGGCCCTGATAATCTCAGCGAGATATGCGGAATAGTTAATACCCAGACCGATAAGTGCCGCAGCCAGCGGAGAAAGGGTAATGCCGATTGCAGGCAGACCGTAATAGATAAAAAAGAGCTGCAGAAGAAGCGGTGTGCCGCGGAAAAACCAGATAATGAACCAACTGATAGCCATAAACGGCTGCATGCGGCTGATCTTACCAAGGGCGATGAAAAGGCCGCCGATGGGAGAAACTATCATGGTAAAGAAGACCAGCACCAGGGTCATTGTCGCACCCTTGATCAGATTGGGCATGAATCGCTTACAGTCCTCAAGGGTCTTCTGCCATTCAGGCTTGGTCTCACGATCAAGAGAGGTCAGAAAATTTTTCGCTTCAACGTTGTCCGGATAGACGGCAACGACCTGTTCGGCAAATTTACGGGCCTTGCCCGAATCTTTCATGGAATAACTGATACGCGCCAGCTGCATGCGGGAATAAACAAACTGCCCGTCATCCCCTTCGGGACCGGGAGCGGGAACCTGCTTGAACAGAGTCTGGGCCTGATCAATCTGACCTACGGTCAGAGCATCACGAGCCTGCTTGAGCAGTGCGTCAGCGTCAACTGCGGCTGAAGATACAGCCGGAAAAATCAGAAGTGCAAACAGCAGAAAGAGCGAGGCAAACGCCCCGCTCTTTCCGAGTTTTTTATTTGAATAAATCATTTCTTACCATTTAGCGGGGTTGGTGACATCTTCACCGAACCACTTGCGGGATATTTTACCCATTGTTCCGTCTGCGATCATAGCATCGATGGTTTTCTGTACTGCTTCACGCAGGGAATCTTCGCCCTGACGGAAGGCAATACCGAAAGCTTCACTGGTGATGTAACCGGGAAGCGCAACGTATTTACCGGGACGCTGAGCCATGGAGTAACGACCGGCAATGTTGTCAACAACTACGCCGTCAAGACGACCGGATTCAAGGTCAAGCAGAGCTTTAACGTTGGTGTCGTACTCGCGGATTTCCTTAGCTGCGGGCTTGAGGGACTTAGCAGCCTCAAGAGCGGGAGAACCTTTCTGTACGCCGACAACTTTGCCGCCGAGGTCTTTGTGAGCCTTGATGGACTTGTTGCCCATGGCGATAACAGCGATCTGACCGTCCATGATGTAAGGTTTGGAAAAAGAAACAGCTTTTTCACGCTCGGGGGTGATGGTCATGCCGTTCCAGATGCAGTCAAATTTCTTTGCATTCAGGGAGTGGATAACGCCGGACCATGCAGTGGGCTGCCATTCAATCTTGATACCGAGGCGCTTGCCGACTTCTTCAGCTGCGTCAACGTCAAAACCAACCAGAGTTCCATCGTCCTGACGGAAGCCCATGGGTGCAAAAGTGTCATCAAGACCGATTACAAGCTTGCCTGCTTTCTGTACTTTTTCGAGAGAACCGTCACTAGCCATTGCGGTGGTTGCGAATGCCAGCATCATTGCAACCATGAGAACTAATACCCTTTTCATGCGTCACTCCTAAAAGAAAATGTAAATTTCCGCTCCTGCAACATTTAAAGAGGCCGTTACGGAAAACACTTCCATTCTGCCTTTTTAAAATAAGAAGCGATGAACCGAATAGCCCATGAAGCAGGAACATGCAAGACTGTAACCCCTTAAAAACAGAACTTAGCCTCCCTTTTTTGTCAAAAATGTGAGGATCATGCCCTAAAAATGCATCTTTCACGCATTGAAATTTCGGTTATTACAAATACAACCCCTTTTCCGCTTTCTAATTGTAAAGCGGTTGCTAAACTTTTTGCCTATGTGTTAGCGTGGATTTAACTGATATTCCCACCAGTTCTAACAAGGAGACTGCACATGCCAAACCTTACTTCGTGGGGAAGCCGAGAACTCGAAAGATTGAAGACAGATATGGACAGGCTTTTCAACAGCCTTTGCCACGATTACGGCATCCCTTCCGTTTGCGGAATCATCGATTGCACACCAAAAACCAGTATGAGGGAGGAAGGTGAAGCTCTTGAAGTGAGTACCACCATGCCCGGATTTCAAGCCGAAGACCTTGAAGTAAAAGTCACTGAAACATCCATGACCATCTCCGGGGAAAAGAAGGTGACCTTTGAGGGAGGACGCCAAACCAGCCATTTCAAAAAAACACTCCCCCTGCCCTGCCGGGTGGACCCTGACAATGTCAGTGCTACATTTAAAGACGGAGTACTTAAAATAGTGCTCAACAAATGCATAATCAAACCTCAAAAAGTTATTTCCATAACATCTGAGTAGCTACCAGACCGGAGACCGCCATGACCAGCATTCTGAAAGACAAAGAACTGCCGCTTGAAAAACTGAGGTGGACCCTTGACCCGGAAGAACTCCCCTTCAACACTACTGCTGACCTTGACCATGAAGATGTAATCATCGGCCAGTGCCGGGGTGTTGAGGCCTTCCGTTTTGGCATGGGGATGGGCCTCAAGGGATACAATATTTTCGTTACCGGACCTGCCAATACAGGTAAGCAGGCCACTGTAAAAAAGATGCTCACTGAGCTTTCCAAAACGGATAAAAGCCCGGATGACATCCTTTACGTCAATAACTTCAAGGCGACTGAATCGCCAATCCTGATCCGCATGTCCGCCGGAGAAGGCGCGGTCTTCAAAAAGGACATCCATGATTTTCTGGAAGGCATCAAACGCGAAGTTCCGCAGCTTTTTGAAAGTCAGGAATATATGGCCCGCAAGAATGAAATCATTGAAATGCACGAAAAGCAAACCCGTGAATTCTTCCAAGGTATTGAAGATAAAGTTAAGGATTCCGGTCTGGTTATCGTCAACATGCAGATGGGTCACTACCAACGCCCTGATGTTGTTCCGCTGGTTGACGGCGAACCGATTCGCATGATCCAGCTGGAAGAAAAAGTCGAGAAAGGACGTTTCCCCCGCGATGAATTTGAAAGGCTCAAGGAAAAACAAAAAGAGCTCAAAGAAGAGATTGATAACATTCTGGCACAGGTCCGCAAACTTCAGAAAGAAGTAAAGAAAAAAAGCGAAGATGTGGACAAGCTGATGTTCATGACTCTCGCACAGGACCTGATCGCCCCCCTGCGTGATAAATACGCTGATGAGAAAGTACTCAAGTACTTTGACGCCATGCTCGAAAACATGAGCGATGAACTTGATTCCCTGCGTATGATCGGCAAAAAGCCGCAGGCCGGCGAAGGCGGCATGATGTTCATGCCCCCGCCATCCGAGGCCATTCTTCATCCCTATAAGGTTAACCTGCTGGTGGACAACAGCGAGCAGAGCAGCCCTCCGGTAATATTCGAAAGCTACCCTACTTACCGCAACCTGTTCGGCTCCATTGAAAGGGTCATGGACAGACACGGAGGCTGGCGTACAGATTTCACCAAGATCAAGGCCGGTTCTTTCATCAAGGCCAACGGCGGCTATCTGGTCTTCAACCTCATGGATGCCATTGTTGAGCCGGGAGTCTGGCCGACTCTTAAACGCTCTCTCAAGACCGAAAAGATCGAAATCCAGACCTTTGACCCCTATTACTTCATATCCTCCACCGGCCTGAAGCCGGAACCGATTGCTATGGATGTAAAAGTTGTCGTTCTGGGCGAGCCTTATCTTTACCAGCTGCTGCGCCATTACGATCCTGATGTGCCAAAGATTTTCAAGGTCCGCGCCGACTTTGAAACTTCCATGGACCGTGACACGGACGCCATCAACTCAGTATCCAATTTCATCAGCCGCATGGTGGAGAAGGACAACCTGATGCCCTTTGACCGTTCAGGTGTAGCTGCCATCATAGAACAGGCTGTGCGTATGTCCGGCAGACAGGAAAAAATAACCACAGCCTTCCCGCTGCTGGCCGATTTACTTGGCGAAGCAAGTTATTATGCCGGACGCAACGGTTCCACTGCAGTGGGAGCAAAACATGTAATTCAGGCCCTTGAAGCCCACCGTAAACGCTCAAACCAGAGCGAAGAACGGCTACAGGAAATGATCGACCGCGGCAGCATCTACGTCGATACCGACGGTGCTGTGACCGGACAGGTCAACGGTCTGGCTGTTTATTCCATGGGTGATTACTCTTTCGGTAAGCCCTCGCGCATTACCGCAGTAACCGCCATGGGCAAGGGCGGCATCATCAACATTGAACGCGAAGCCGATATGTCCGGCCCGACCCATAACAAAGGGATATTCATCCTTTCCGGCTTCCTGCGCCGCCAGTTCGCACAGGATAAGCCGCTTTCGTTGACCGCGAGTATTGCCTTCGAACAGTCCTATGGTGGTATTGACGGAGACTCGGCATCATCAACTGAACTCTATGCCCTGCTGTCCTCCCTTGCTGATGTGCCCATCCGTCAGGACATTGCCGTAACCGGATCAGTGAACCAGAAAGGTGAAGTCCAGCCTATCGGCGGCGTAAACCAGAAAGTCGAAGGATTCTACCTCTGCTGTAAGCATGCCGGACTGACCGGAAATCAGGGAGTCATGATCCCCGAACCAAACGTCAAGGACCTCATGCTGCGCACAGAAGTTGTGGAAGCTGTCCGCGAAGGCAAGTTTCACATATGGTCGGTGGAAAACATTGAACAGGGAATTGAAATTCTTACCGGAGTAGCTGCTGGCGAAAAGGACGCTGAAGGCAATTATCCTGAAGAATCAATATATGGAAAGGTGAATGCACGTCTCATCGATCTGGCAGAAGGACTTAAGAACTTCGGAGCCAGCGATGATGAAAAGGATGAGAAGAAAAAGGAAAGCGGCGGATCTTGCGGCTGCGGTAAGTAGGTTGCTTCGCGTATAACTCGTTTAGGCAATCTAAAAAAACACCCCGGCAATATCATTCAAGATATTGCCGGGATTTATTTTCTACAAAACCGAAGAAACTCCCTTCACCTTCTTCAAAGCAACTGTCAGCACCCAGCAAACTACTGTTGATCCTATCAGCAGGAGGGGGGCTTTGATAAACGGAGAGGCATCCATACCGAGCAGATAGTAGGCTCCGTAGTAGACTGCCAGTGAATGAAAGAGATAAAGCCCATAAGAACAGGCTGAAAACGATTTACAAAAATCATTGGAGCTGTTCACGAAAGCCTTGAACAAGGCCACTCCGGCCATGAGGGTACTGTAAGCAAAGATATTAAAACTGAGCGCATTGCCTAATTGGATGGACAATTCAGTTCCTCTAGCATGCATCATTCCCTTAAAGGTAAGATAAACTACTGCCGAGACAAGACATACTATCGACCACGGCAGTAACCTTGGAGTATATCCCTGGCGGGTAAACCAATTGCGCTTCCAAGCAAGGATACCAAGCCAAAAATACAGCAGGTAAACAAACAGGCGCAAGGGCTGGAAAACGATCACATAATAATCGGTAATCCACGTATCAACCGGGAAGAACTGGTTCATACCCAGAAAAATGCCGCTGGAAATCGCTATGAAAAAAACTGAAAGCAAAGGCGATGGATTACGGCTCATCCGCGGAGGATTTTGCAGGCTGGGGAAATAATTATAGCAACAACTGAGAATCAAATAAAAGAGCGCCAGCAATCCAAGAAACCAGAATACAGACTGGCTGTACATGGTCGTCCAGAAAGGCCCGGCCCAGAATTCCCAAAAAGAAGGAGCCTTGCCCCTTGAAAGCAGGATCATATACATGGCCGGAGGGGCGAGAAACAATACCCCCAGCACCCAAGGAATAATTATACGCTTAAATTTACCGGCCCAGAATCCGGACATCCCGTGCTTCTGCAACGAAGGAAGTGCAAAATATCCGGCCAGAAAAAACATTATCGCCATGATGGGCACATCAATAAGCATTACAGCATAAGTGAAAAACATACTCTGCTGCGGATCAACAACAAACCACCACTGCGGCGCAAATTTCATATAACAAAGAGAAACATGAAGTATTACAACCCCAAAAATTGTTATGGCGCGCAGATTATCGAGGAAGAACATTCGCTGATTCATAACGGAAAAACCTCATAACTAAACGATTGTATAATCAATCTCTGATTATTCGCCTGTTAACCCCAAGTCAACCACTATCGCCAAGAACAAACCGACTGCAAGTCCGCCAAAAAAAAGGGCCGGGAAAAACCCCGGCCCATGAACGTTCATACGATTTATACTGCTAAGCTCTGCGCAACTCTTCGATAAGTTCAGTAAGCTGCTCGCCGAGATGCATGAGTTCTTCCACAGCAGTGGATGACTCGCGCATGGCCTGAGCATTGTCGTTGGCAATGAGGTTTACCTCTTCAATGCTTCTGTTGATCTGCTCACTTGCAGCTGACTGCTCTTCAGAGGCAGTAGCAATACTGCGTACCTGCCCTGCAGTCTCCTCGACAATCTCAACAATACCCTTGAGAGCCTCACCGGCCTTGTTAGCAGACTCGGTGCTGGCAGAGACTTCAGCCGCAGCTTTGGTCATGCCGTTAATATTCTCACGGGTACCGCTCTGGATAGCAGAGATGTAGCCTCCGACTTCCTTGGTGGCATCCATTGTCTTTTCAGCCAGCTTGCGAACTTCATCAGCAACAACCGCAAATCCCCTTCCGGCTTCACCGGCACGGGCGGCTTCAATTGCTGCGTTCAATGCCAGCAGGTTGGTCTGATCAGCGATATCAGTGATCACATTCATGATCTTGCCGATTCCATCTGCCTGCTCTCCGAGCATGCCCAGACCTTTTTCCATTTCAACGGTCATACCCTGAACACGGTTGATCCGCTCTACCACGTCATTAACGATAGTTCCGCCATTTTCTGCCTCAGTACGAGCATTATCTGCAGAGTCCGCAGCTTCAGCAGCGTTACGAGCAACTTCCATGACGCTTGCATTCATCTGTTCCATGGCAGTGGCAGACTCAGCGGTGCGTTCACGCTGTGTTTCAGAACCTCGGCTTGATTCTTCAATCTGAGCGGTGAGTTCCTGGCTTGCACTGGCTACCTGTGAAACTATACCTGCCAACTGCTCAGCAGCGTGAAGCATACCTTCGCGCTTGGCGTTTTCTGCTTCCGCACGGGCTTCGTCAGCTTCCTTAAGAGCAACCTGAGCTTTCTCAGTCTGATCCTTGGCTTCTTCAGCCATCTTTTCAGCCTTGGAAATATTCTCAACAAGCCCGGTCAGCATCTCACGCATAGCTGAATGCAGGTCTTTGAGTTCTCCACCGAAAATAGCATCGTCAAGACGGACATTAAAATTACCATTAGCAACTTCCATAGCCCCAGCGGTGATAATTCCGATAGGCTTGGAGATGGAACGGGCAACAAAAAAGATCGCAATCATGACCAGAACAAGAGCAATTCCGCCCATGGTCAGCAGGTCAAAGGTAAGAGTGTGTGCATCAGCTAAAATTTTATCCATTGGAGCACTGACAGCAAGATACCAACGCTGTCCGCTATCCTTGAATTCAATTGGAATATACTGAACCATTGACCGTTTACTGTTTGCAGTGGCCACACGAACCTCGTAGAAAGGCTCACCGTCTTCCAAAGCCCGCTTGAGACCTGCTTCATCTTCAAACTTGGCAGTATCAAAGATATTCTTGCCTATACGGTCTTTATTAGGATGATAGATAAAGTCGCCGTTCGGCATCATCAACCATGCATACCCGGTACCGTAAGGACGAATCTTCGAAACAAGCTCGCTGATGTTGGTGATTGGCATATCCACGCAGACAACACCGAGAGGACGTCCATCAAGCATGATCGGCGCACCGATAGTGGTCAGCATAAGACTCTTACCGTCAACATCGTAAGGATAAGGTGGAGTAATATACGGCCTGCGCCTTTCAATAGGCTTCAGGTAGTAATCACCGTCACCGGGTACAAAATACTCGGCAAGAGGTACAACCTTGATATCCCCGCCAGCCCGGAAAGCATACGGAATGAGACGGCCGGTTTTGTCATGCAAATCTGTATTCGCATATTCAGCATCGCGGCCATCAAATGCATTAGGTTCCCAACCGTTACTGCCGCCGATAAAATTATCATCACCCTTGATAAGACCGACAAGCATTGAGATGGCATCTTGCCTGCTCAGTTCAATATTTTCACGTCTGAACTGAGCAAATGTGCTCGCCAGCCCCTGAGCCTGTCCTTGCGCATGAGTCATAAAATTGAGAATACGTCCGCTATATTCTCCAGCAAGGGCAGAAATCTCTTTTTTTGCAACTTTTTCAATAGCTTTAGAGCTACTTTGCATTGCAAAATATTCCATACTACCCAAAGTCAGCAGCAATAAAGCTCCGACCGGCAGCATGATCTTGTACATCATTCTTAAATTCCTGAACCATTTCATCTGGTCACCACCTTAATTAAAGTTATAAATGATACCCTCACTATAACCCCGTCGCGCTAGTTATTTTCATTTTCGCTATGTGTCAATATTGACGTTAAAAAACGTGACCACAGCACTAAAATACATTTTCGGCAAAATTCTAAATTAATTTATATGTAATTCGAAAACTTTACCCATTTTCATATCTGATCTATCATCTGCCTAAGATCATCAAAGGACAAACAATGAAATCAAAAAGAATCGCAATAGTCGCGGCCATGGAACAGGAAGCTCAAGCTGTTTGCCCTGCGCCGCAACACGAAAGAATAGGTAAATTCCCGCTTCTCTCAGGAACCACTAAAAGCAAAGTGAGCTATCATTGCATTGTTTCCGGGATAGGCATTACGCGCGCAGCCGAAGCAGCTGAGCTCCTTTGTGCTGAAAAGCCGGACTTGATCCTGAGTATAGGAGTTTCCGGCGGGCTGGCAGCCGGACTCGAGACCGGAACACTTGTAACGGCAACGAGCATCCATTCAGATATTGCGGAATTTGATTCATGGTTTGAAGGAAATGGCGACTCAAGGCTGCGCAGTGAGTTAATTCCCAGTTGTAGGGAGATTCAATGCGGAAAGCTGATTACAGCCAAGGAAGCAGTGCTCACCCCGCAGGATAAACTATTCATGCACGAACGCACCGGGGCACTGGCGGTAGACATGGAATCAATAGCCGTGGCGCAGGCAGCCAAAAATACAGGAATTCCCTTCGGATGTATCCGGGCTATCAGCGATGATTCAAAACGGGGCATCCCGCAGGAGTCGCTGGCCGGTGTTGATGAATCCGGCAAAACGCAACTTGGCCCTATTTTAAAAGCGATCATGAAAAGGCCCAGCCTTATTTTTGAGCTGATCCCAATGGGACGGGATTATTCAAAGGCTTTGAAAGCCCTTGAGCAAATTTTGAAATAAAAAAAAGGCCCGTTGAAGAAAACTTCAACGGGCCTTTTTGGATTCTACTGAACTATTTTACACTTACGCCTTTCAGAGCAAGCATAGCGCCTTTGATGGGACGCCTTACGGAATCTGCAACCGCTGTGGGTTCGAAGCCGCAGTGAACCATGCAGTTTGCGCAACGGGGATCGTTACCGACGCCGAATTTATCCCAATCGGTCTGCTCCATGAGTTCCTTGTAGGAAGAGACAAAGCCGTCTTCAAGCAGGTAACAGGGACGCTGCCATCCGTGTACGGAACGGCAGGGGTTACCCCAAGGGGAGCATTTGTAATCCGGCTGGTTTCCGGCGAGGAAATCGAGATAAAAGCTGCTGTGGCTGAAATCCCAGTTCTTGTTCTTACCGATGGTGAAAATTTCACGGAAAAGCTTTTCACTCTGCGGGCGGGTCAGGAAAGCATCCTGATCTTCTGCAGCTTCATAGCTGAATGCAGCTGAAAGGGTCATGCCGTCTACCTTGAGATCCATAAGGAAATCAAAGAATTCCGCAGCTTTTTCAGCAGTTTGACCGCCAAAAAGGGTAGTGTTGGTATTTACCCTGAACCCCTTGGACTTGAGCAGCTTGATGGTACGTACCGCAGAATCAAAAACACCCTGCTTGCAGACAACCTTATCATGAACTTCAGCAGGACCGTCCAGATGGAGGTTGAAGGTCAGGTACGGGCTGGGTTTGAACTCATGAATGCGTTCAGGCATGAGAATGCCGTTGGTGCAGAGGTAAACAAATTTTTTGCGCTTGATCAGTTCACTGACGATGGTCGGAATCTCGGGGTGCAGCAGAGGCTCACCACCTGGAATGGAAACAATCGGAGCACCGCACTCTTCTACAGCGTCAATGCATTCCTGAACGGAAAGGCGCTTGTTAAGGATTTCCGGCGGCTGGTTAACCTTGCCGCAGCCCTTGCAACGCAGGTTGCACTGAAAAAGAGGTTCGAGCATCAGCACCAGCGGGTAATGCTTGTTGCCCTTCAGGGTCTGAGTGAGAATGTATTTACCGAGTCTAGCTACTTGAATTGCAGGAATTGCCAAGGTCTTAACCTCATTGCCGCCACATGGGGGCGGGTTGTTTTTATTCAGCTGCCTTTTTGCCTTCGCAGGCTTTGACCAGCTTTTTACAGGAATCAACTTTTAATAATTTTTCATCAAAGCATTTGCTATGCAGAGCCTTATCATAATGGACGCAGGCTTCCTTAACATCGTCATCTTCCAGCAAGGCTGTTGCGAGTCCGAGACGATTCATAGCAAAATCAGGCGCGACTTTTACGGCCTTTTCATAAAATTCTAAAGCATTGTCCATGTCCCCGATACTGATAGGAGCTGAGGGAGCTTTAAGATAAAGCTCACCCAGAAAACGATCCGGGCCTCCGTGATCAACTTCGGGAGAAAGCTTGGACGCTGCGAGTGCTTCTTGCTCCATACGGGGCACAAGGTCAAGGCCCTTCATGGGAGCAAGCTGAGCCTCTTTAGCAATTAAATAAGCCAAAAGATAGTGCCCCAAACCGGATTGCTTATTTTTAACAAGATATTTTTCTAATTTCAGCTGTGAGGATTTAGCATAATCGGCCTTCTTGACCGCCCCGCTTTCCAGCAACCATGCGGAGCAGGCCGCCCCCTGCAAGACATCTTTATCCTTGGAAGAATTAGAAAGGACCTCTGCCTGCGCCATTGAACAGGGCTTCCAAAGAACTACCCCATCCGCTTCATATTCATAAAGAGGAAGGTCATACTTCGCGGAACAGCCGCAGATCAGCAGCACAATCAGTAATGGTAATAAACGCAGCCATTTCATTATTTCAAATCCTTGTCAGCGGGATTGAAACCGGAAGTCTGCAACAAATTAAGCAATTCCTTTGCAGACGGATCCTTGGACATATCCAGAAGCACTGCCTGCAAACGGAAAGCATCATCATTGGTCTTGCCGAACCAAGCCACCGGACTGTTGGGCAGTTCGGAAGAAGTATAAATGACCTTGGTACCGGAATAGCGGTCAGAATCCTTGATCACTGAATACTGCACAGCATCAAGAACCACGCCGGAGACCTTGCCTTTATTCACCTTCCTGAGCATGCGCAATGCCTTGTGCGTACCTTCCACGGTAAATCCCCAGCCCTTTTTACTGCCGAACAGAATTTCAAGGGACTGCGGGGTATAAAGCATGGAACCGTAGACAGTGCCTTGAATACCCTCCGCTGAATCAGGTCCATCGGCAGGGACAATCAAACGCCAGACATCCTTTTTCATTCCCTGCGGCAAAGTTGAAGCCACCGGTGCCATGGAAAATTTGGAACTGTAAGACTTAAAGAAAGTAAGCCCGCAGATGGACCACGCTGGCTTGTTCTTTCCGAGATAATCGAGCGCCGCATTCAGGTCGTTGTAGTATACTCCCTTAACTTTCTCACCCAGTTTGGCGGAAAGATAATTTGCAAGTTCATCCATGACCGGCTGCGCCTCGGCAGTGGTTCCCGGCTGACCGGGCTGGATAATGGCAAAATCAAACCGTCCTGCAGACGCAACAGAACTCAATCCAAGAACCAGAACAAATGCAAAAGCGAGAACTCTTCTGAACATAGATTATTTTCCTTTGATCCTTTCAATCAGTCTGAACACGGCAGGTAAGACCACCATGCAACCTACAAGACAGGTAGCGGAACCGGTAACCATGATCCCGCCCAGCGAAGCAAGGCCGCGATGATGGGCCAGAAGCAGCCCCCCGAAACCTATCATGGTAGTGCAAAAACTAAGTCCCACTGCCACCGGGGTACTGGTATGGTAAAGTCGCTCTCCTTCGGAAAGTTCCTTCCAGCGGGCCAGAAAATGGACCCCGCCGTCAACACCGATGGCAATAAGAACAGGAATAGCAAAGAAATTTGCTAAATTAAAGCTCAGTCCGGTCAGCCCCATAATCTCCAGCAACCAGAAAATACCGGCAAAAAGCGGGACAAGGGTCAGCAGCACGTAGCTGAGACTGAATGAACTGAGGAACAGAATAACTGAAACCAGAATGAGGGTCAGTCCGGCGGCCTCAAGAAAAGTCTCCCGCATTAGCAGGGAGGACTCAAGGACAACCACCGGGACTCCGGTCACTTCAGGATCGATCTTGCGCAGATCGGCCACAAATCCGGTCAGCTTATCAAAATCCCAGACATTTTCTACCGGAGAAATCTTAACCATGAAGCTGCCGTCCTTACCCACATAGAGAGAACGCAGATGCTCGGGTAAATCGTTCGGGGTAACGGACTGCACTTCCAGAATTTCCTTAAGCCAGGCAAAAGACCCGGAAAGCTCATTGACCAGACGGGATTGAAGCGGAGTCAGGTTGACAGCATCCGCAGGATTCTTCTGCAGAACTTCAAGGCAGGAATCAGCCCGCTCAATGATTTGACCAACCTGATCCAATTCCTGCTTGGCTCCTGCTGAAAACAGTTTTTCCTCAAGCCCTTCAAGGGATTCAATCAAATTCTCAAGAGAGGCTACAACCTCGTCAGGTACCAGATGGGCATTGCGGGCATCAAGATTGATTCCCTGCAGGACCTCGGCTTCACCACGCAAAATATCTGCTTTCTCTTTTTGACCGTCAGGCAGGAAATCCAGAATGGATTCAATGCGGCCTACAGAAGGCACCTGCTTCAATTCCGATATCAGGGACGCTACAGACTCAAGGTCCGGTCTGGTCATGACTGCGAACCATGTGGACTCATCGGAATCATTGATCAACACGTGCTCGTATTCAACAGACTCCAGCCCCTTGGCCTGCAATTCAAGCAGGTTATAATTGAATCCGGCCTTCTGAAAACCGGGGAAAGCCAGCGCGGTGAGCAGGCCGAAAACGACCAGCACCGTTACCGGACGCGAAATGACCTTTTCCATAAACGGCAAGGTAGCCATACGCGGACGGGAAGACGGAAACCAGTTACGCCTGCCCGCAATAAGCATTGCCGACGGTAAGACGGTCAACATGGAAATCAGACAAAAGATGATCCCGGTTCCACCCACAAGCCCCAGTTCGGCAAGCCCAACAAATTCCTGCCCCAGTACGGCATAGAAGGCGCAGACAGAAGTCAAACCGCCCAGCAAGATTCCGGGTCCGGTATGAACCAATGCTTCTTCCACCGCCTCATCCGGTGACATACCGGAATCAGAAGCCTCTACATAACGCATGACAATGTGAATACCGAAATCCACCCCGATACCGACCAGCACAAGCGCAAAGACAATAGAAAGCAGGTTCAAACGGCCCAGTGTGACCAGCGTAAACCCGAAAGTCCAAGCCATGGCACAAAATAATGATCCCATTACCAGCATGGGACGCAACCAGCCGTGAAGGATAAACATGAACAGCAGCCCCACCACAACCACTGAAATGATGGCCGAAATGGTCATATCCTGATCCGTAGTGTGCATCTCGTCTGCGGAGAGCACCGGACGTCCGGTTAGTCCTGCTTCAACATCCGGGTATTCCGCCCGCACTGTTTCCAGCGAAGAGCGTACAAAATTAAGCGAAGGCCCGATCACATCCATAACCCGGAAATCTTTCTTGGGCAGGATACGCATGATCAGCAGCTTGCCGTTGCGGGTAAAGAAATACTGAATTCCGGCCTTATCCAGATCAAAAACCGGGGCATTCATATTCTCAAGAGTAGGACCTGAAACAAGGGAAGACTGCATTTCGACAACAAGATTATCCAGCGCGCCAATGAACGGGCCGAACATTTCGGAATCAGCAGTACCGCCCTTTTCACCGGAAAGGAGCCCTGCAGTCATCTCCAAAAAACGGGACAATCCCGGAGCTTCAAACCACTCCTTACCCAGCGGACCGAAATCACGGGCAAGAGTCACAAACTGACGCAACTCATCCTGAGAGGCAAACATGAGCACACCCGGTCCCATGTCACGGGCAGACATGGCATAATGCACTTCCTTAACCAGATCGGGGCGCTTATTAAGTTTTGTGGCAAGGGTCGATGCAAACTGCGCGGCTTTGGTTTTGCCAGCTTCAGTTCCTCTGGTCTTAATGACCACGAACATATATTCCTGATCACCGAAATTCTTTATCTGCTCAAGATTTCGTTTCTGAAAAGGCAATTCATGGGAAATAAGATTGTCCTGATCGCTGTCCAGCTTGAGCCAGAGAGCGGAAGAACCGGCACAAACAGTAGCCAGCAAGACAGCACAGAGAACAATGCAAACAGGGGCCTTGCGGACCAGCTTCAAGATGGAACGGATCAACTTTTCTAGAAAACTATAAAATATATTCATTAAATAATGCCCGCTGCAGCAAAACCATCAGGGGTCTTTTTTAAACATGGCGAATAATCAAAGAAGGCAAACTATCATACAGTTTGCCTTCTAAAATTACCACGAATTTCAATCTTCCGGGTAGAGAAGAAAAAACAGTTTACGAAGTTTTGGCAGTACGGATTCCAAGGTCCTTAACGGTTTTCCATGCGGAACCGGTAATCTTGTGTGCTTCCTTGAGTACATCATCCATGGCTGCGATGAATTTATCTACATCTTCATCGTTAATCATCAGCGGAGGCAGGATTTTAACAGTATCAAGACCGTGTCCCGCAACCTGACTGAGAATGTTATGTTTCTCCAGCAAGGGCATAGTGATCATCTGGCAGAAAAGGTCGGCATTCATTTTATGCAACAATTTCCAACTGGCCTTAAGAGCCATGGATTTCGGTTCGCCGAACTGCATGCCGATAATGAGGCCCTTTGCGCGCACTTCAACCAGCATTTCGTACTTTTC
The DNA here is from genome assembly GCF_963666665.1 of Maridesulfovibrio sp. Taxonomy (NCBI): domain Bacteria; kingdom Pseudomonadati; phylum Thermodesulfobacteriota; class Desulfovibrionia; order Desulfovibrionales; family Desulfovibrionaceae; genus Maridesulfovibrio; species Maridesulfovibrio sp. Next base: position 408,076 of record NZ_OY762999.1, on the reverse strand, counting down.
AGCAAGTTTCTGCAGACCTTCTTCAATGCGCTGTCCCATCCGGGCAGCATTTTCAACCAACTTTTCCTTTTCAAGAACTTCAAATGTTGCCAGCCCGGCAGCCATGGCCAGATCGTTCTGACCAAAAGTGTTGGAGTGGGCAAAGCAGCGTTCCATGGAATCGAAAATTTTGCCGTGAATCTCACGGGTAGTGATGATTGCACCCACAGGGATATAGCCGCCGGAAAGCGCTTTGGAAATGACCAGAATATCCGGTTTAACTCCCCAGTGTTCAACAGCAAACATCTTTCCTGTACGTCCCATGCCGCACTGTACTTCGTCGGCAATCATGTAGGTTCCGTACTTGTCGCAAAGTTCGCGCACACCCTTGAGGTATCCGTCTTCAGGTACGAAAACGCCTTTACCCTGCACGGTTTCAAAAATAAATGCACCGACATCACCGCCTTTAAGAGCTTCTTCCAAAGCCTCAAGGTCGTTGAACGGAACAGCCGCACAATCGGGCAGCAAAGGTTCGTTACGGTCCCTGAATTCACGGTTTGCGTTTACGGACAGGGAACCGAGGGTCAATCCGTGGAAAGCGTGGTGACAGTGAACCAGCTTATGCTTCCCGCTGGCCTGACGTGCAAATTTAAGAGCACCTTCAACCCCTTCAGTACCGGAGTTGGTAAAAAACACAGCTTCAAGGTCACCGGGAGCAAGCTCTGCCAGCTTCTCAGCCAGCATGCCGGACATAACACCCAAGTCCATCTGCACAATGCTGGCAGTCTTCTCATCCATTACTTCTTTGAGTACGCCAGCAACATGGGGATGGTTACGCCCGATGTTATAAACTCCGAATCCGGACAGGAAATCGAGAACCTGAACGCCTTTGGCGTCGGTCAGGTATGCGCCCTCGGATGAGACATAATTGCGGTCATAACCGATAACTTCAAGAACCCGCACAAACTGGGGGTTTACATACTTACGGTGCAGATCGTAGGCTTCCGCCATTCTTTCTCTATATTTTTTAACTATCTCAGAACTCATATTATCAGGCTCCAATTTATTTCAATATTAACTGTAAAATTATTTTCGGGGAAAATACTCCCCTTCCCCCCCGTGGTCAATGGCTTATAGGCAAGTTAACCTCGAATCTGTGCCATTGCCAAACGAAACGATGAAATGTATAATTAATAGTTAAAACAGAAAACAAAACGGCAGCACATGCCGTGAAATATATGGAGGCCTAAATGGTTGAAGTTATCAGGGCTGAGACAGCCGGATTCTGCATGGGCGTGGACCTTGCCCTCAACAAGCTCGATTCCCTCATTGAGAAAGACGAAGACAGAAAAATATACATTTTAGGGCCGATTATTCACAACCCTCAGGTTCTTGAAGATTATGAGAAACAAGGAGTTGTGACCGCAACAACCCCTGACGAAGTGCCTGATGGCGCCTACGTGGTAATCCGCGCACACGGCATCCCCAAGGCCGTTGAAGAAGACCTGCGCAAACGTGGGGTAAACGTCATTGACGCCACCTGTCCCAAAGTAAAAAAAGCGCAGCTGCTCATCCAGCGCAATACCGAAGATGACCGCGTTCTGCTTCTCTACGGCGAAGACAGTCACCCGGAAGTAAAAGGTTTGCTCAGTTACGGACCTGCCGGGCCGCATCTTTTTGATTCCCTTGAAGAGCTTCAGGCAATTGATCTGGACCCGAACCAGAAATACTGCCTCGCCGCCCAGACCACTCAGGACCGTGCGGTTTATGACGACTGCATTAACTACTTGAAAAACAAAGGGATTAATTTCGTAATCCTTAAAACCATCTGTGATGCCACCCGCCAGCGTCAGGACGAAGCAATCTCTCTTTCCGAAGAAGTTGACCACATGATAGTTGTAGGCGGTCGCATTTCCGGTAATACCCGCCGCCTTGTGCAGGTTGTCGAAACAGCAGGCACAAAATGCACCCACGTTGAAATTGCCGATGAACTTCCCCTTGAAGAACTCAAGCACATGAAGAGAATCGGCCTCACAGCCGGGGCTTCCACTCCCAAGCGTCTGGTAGACTCTATTCAGCACATTCTGGAAGCTTTATAAGATTATTTAAAAGCGCAAAAAAAGGCCCGCAACTCCCAAGGAATTGCGGGCCTTTTTAATTTTCAATTAACTAAACATCACTACCCTGCGCAACCACAGCCTGATTCCATTCGTATTTCTTGAAACTCTGCTTAAAGAAGAGAGAATAAAGTACCGGACAAAGGATCAGGGTGAGTACCGTGGCAAACGTAAGCCCGGACATAATGCAGTTGGCCATGGGCCTCCACATTTCCCCGCCCTGCAATGAAAGCGGAACCATACCGATGATGGTCGTGGTAGCAGTCATAATAATCGGCCTTGCCCGCTCAAGGGAAGCCAGCACAATGGAGTTATCCAGATCAAGCCCCCGTCCGCGCAGGATTTCAATGCGGTCAATGAGCATAATGGCGTTGTTAACGATAATCCCCAGCAGGCTGATCATTCCCAGCATGGGCATAAATCCGAAAGGCGAATTGGTCAGGATCATACCCGGAGTAATACCGCACATCATAGGCGGCAGGGTCAGCAGAATTATCAGCGGACGCCGGAAAGAGTTGAACTGGAAGACAAGCACCAGCACCAAGAGTCCCATGGCAAGGGGCATGTTGGCATTGATAGCTTCCTGACTTTCCTGACTCTTTTCGAACTCACCACCATAAGCAACGGAATATCCCACAGGCCAGTTTTCGGACTGCATCATTTTTTCAATTTCAGGACGTACAGCATCAAGGGTCTGCATGGCAAAATAACCATCAAAGAGATCTGCCTTAACGGTCATTGTCCTTGTCTGATCCCTGCGGCGGATATCCGAGGGCTGCCAGACCAATTCGGACGAGGCTATCTGGCTCAGCGGAACATTCTTCTGGGCCTGATAGGAATAGACATTCAGACTTTCCAGCTTGTCCAGACGGTCACGAAAATCACCCTCAGTACGCAGCATGATGGGGATGTTGGTATCTCCGTCACGATAGGTCGAAGCCTGATAACCACTCATGCTGGATTGCAGGCTGAGCGCCACATCTGAACTTGTCAGTCCGGCCTGACGGGCCTTGTCCTGATCCACGTTCACTTCCATTTTCTTGGTCCACTGGCCCCAGTCATCCCAGACACGGGATACTCCGGGAGTTTTCTCCACAATAGCGGTAATCCTATCACGCAGATGGTAAAGTGTTTTCTGATCCGGGCCGGAGATACGAATCTGTACCGGAGCACCTACCGGAGGCCCGTTCATCAGCTTCTTAAGACTGAAATCAGCATCAGGAAACTCGGACTTAAGTTTCTTGCGGGTACGATCGATTACCTCATCAGTTGCTTCAACACTTTTGGTATTGATTACAAACGTGGCGAGGTTGTCATTGCGCTGTTCAAGGTTGAGGGGCAGATACCAGCGCGGACCGCCGTGCCCGATAAAGGTACCGATACTTTCAACACCCTTATCGGCGAGCAGAAACTGCTCCAGCCTGCCGACTTCATCCGCTGTAGAAGTGATGTCGGTTCCGAAAGGCTGCCAGAAATCAATGGTGAACTGGGCACGCTCGTTAGGCGGAAAAAACATTTTGGGTACGAACTGGAATCCCCAGAACGCCGCCATACAACCGATAAGCACCACAGCAAGAAAAGCGGGACGGTGGCGCAGGCAAAAAAGCAGCATAGCCCTGTAGACACGGTACATACGACTTGAAAAAGTCTGAATTACTACCTTGGGCTTCAGAACGTAGTAGCAAAGCATGGGCACCATGGACATGGACAGTCCCCATGAACAAAGCAGGGTAAGGCTGACTACGATAAACAGAGAGAAACAGAATTCTCCCGTGGCGTTCTCTGCCAGCGGAATGGGAAGAAATGCGAAAACAGTGGTCAGGGAAGCAGCAAGAAGCGGCATCCACAGCTCGGAAACAGCACCGACAACAGCCTTTAACCGTTCCTCTCCAGTAGCAAGACGCACGAGAATAGCTTCTGAAACAACAACCCCGTTATCAACAAGGATACCAAGAGAGATAATCAGCGAGGCAATGGAGATTCGCTGCAAACCGACATCAAACAAAGGCATCAACCCAAGACAGCCAAGCATGGCCATGGGCACCAGCGAACCGGCAATCAGTCCGGTGCGGAAACCGGCAAACACAAGAATAACCACAACAACGAATACAAATGATTCAAGCAAGTTGATCATGAAATCGGTTACAGCAGTATCAACATAGTCCGGCTGGTAAACAACAACATTGTATTCCATGCCGTGATAGAGATTCTTCGAAAGCTTCTCCAATTTGGCACTAACCAGCTCTCCAACTTCCATGATGTTGTTGCCGTCAGCCATGGAAATCGCCAGCATGATACACGGTTCACCGTTATAGCGGGCCATAACTCCCGGAGGATCTGCAAAACCGCGGGTGATCTCAGTGACATCAGAAAGTTTGAGCGATGACTTCATGCCCTCAACCCGCAAAGACATGTTCCTGATATCATCAACAGATTTGAATTCCCCGGTCGGTTCGATATAAATGCGCTCCGGTCCGACCTTGGCCGAACCACTGGGACGGATCATGTTCTGCTGGCTGAGCATCTGGGCCAAAGCAAAAGGAGTGATACCCGCAGCAGCCATACGGGAGTTGGAAAAATCCACAAAAACCCGCTCATCCTGCAATCCCCAACGGTCTACCTTCCCGACACTCGGTATGGAGAGCAATTCATCGCGGGTATAATCAGCAACGTCCTTGAGTTCACGATAGGTAAAACCGTCCCCGGTCAAGGCAACCACAATACCGAACACATCACCGAATTCATCGTTGACCATCGGCTCATAGGCTTCGGCAGGAAGATCCTTCTTGGCATCAAGGACCTTGTTGCGCAACTGTTGCCAGATCGGGGTCATGTTTTTCTGGTTTTCCTGAAACTCGACCTCAATAATGGAAAGTCCGGTCATAGACTGGGAACGAACGTTTTTGATAACGTCGATTTCCCTGATTTTCTCTTCCAGTTTATCCGTTACCAGTTCCTCCACCCTCTGGGGAGAAGCACCTGGAAAGACCGTACTGATAACAGCTGTACGGATTGTAAAATCGGGGTCTTCGGATTTCGGGATGCTGAAAAAGGTGGAAACACCTGCAAAAGCAATTAAGACAAACAGAGCAATGGAAGTCCTGTTGTTTTCAATGCACCATCTGGCAAGATTCACGACAGCCCCCCGACATTACGTACCTTCAGACCATCCTTAAGTGAGTGCACACCACGAGTGACCACAATTTCCCCGGACTTGAGACCTTCCTTAATCAGAACGCCCTTAAAGGAAATATTCCCGATTTCAACGTCACGGCGCTTGACCACCGAACCGTTCTCAACAACCCAGACATGCTTGCTGCCGTCAGGATTGCCTACGATAGCAGAGGGAGCCACATAAAGATTTGAGTTATCAGAACGGCCGGCAAATCTGACATTGCCGGACATGCCGCTGCGCACCAGTTGCTGGGAGTTATCAAGGTAGACTTTAACCGGGAAGGAAGCTCCTTCGTTAGTTCCGATACCAACTTCCATGATTACCCCCTGCATTACCTTGCCGGGCAAAGCATCGAAAGTGACCTGCACTTTCTCCCCCTCACTCACGGTTGCAATCAAAGTGTCAGGTAAAGAGATGGACATCTTCATCTGCTTCCCGGCGTTGAAACCGACAACTTTCTGGCCTGACTGCACGTTCTGATGAACATTCACGGCAACAGCACCGACCCAACCGTCGAAAGGAGCCTTAAGCACAGTATAGCGCAGGCGCTTGCGGGCAATATCGAGCTGCTTGGCAGATGCATTTAGCTGCGCCTGATAAGACTTGAAATCCGCTTCAGCCTGATCAAGCTCAGACTTGGAAACAACTTTACGCTTATAAAGCTGCTCGATGCGGTCTACATCAGCCTTGGCACGAACAAAGTTTGCGCGAACCTGCTCAAGGTTGGATTCCGCCTGACGAACTTCAAGCTCGTAATCAGCAGGATCAAGGCGGGCTATAACTTCTCCGGACCGAAACTTGCGACCGATCTGGTCACCGGGAAAAGAAGTAATCTTTCCCCCTACACGGAAGGAAAGATCTGACTGCAAGGCATCCTCGGCAGTACCTGAGAAAACCCACTGTCTGCCTGAGCCACCTTCACCGACCTGCATGGTCTTTACCGGACGCAGCACTTCCTGCACCGGAGAAGGCTTTTCCTTACATCCTGTTAAGGCAAAACCGAGTACCAATATTGAAATAACTATTAATCTTTTCATTTTAATATCCTCCTAGCAGCAGATAAGGGCTACTACCCTTCTGGACAGGATTTCTATGAGCTCTTCAATGCGCTCCGGAGTCATTTCATCCCAACCAACACGGTCAGTGAAAGCCTTAGACTTGACGAACTTGAGCACAATACCAATCAACGCGGTACTCACCGCCATAATTTCGGTATTTGAAGCATCGTCATCCATTGCGGCCTGAATCACTATATTCATGGATTGTATAGAAGGTTCAAAGAACTCTTTATCCAACAATGGATAGACTTCGCTGGGAGCAGCCATTTCCCGGTTGATCAACATGATGCCCCAGACAGTTATCGGATCGCTGAGCACTCCCAACATCTGGGAACGAAAAAGCCAGGCAACCATTTCTTCCTTGGAAATTTCACCTGACTTGAAACGGTCAATCTGCTTTTGTGCGGTTTCAATACTGGGCATAATCTCTTCACGGAAACGGATAATTTCACGGATAACCGCTTCGTACAATCCCTGTTTACCGCCGAAATGGTACCCCACAGTAGCCAGATTGACTTCCGCTTCTGAAGCAAGGCTGCGCATACTCACACCGTTGAAACCGTTCATGGCGAACAACCTTAAACCCACCTCAATAAGTTTATTGCGGGTTTCTTCACCGCGAGCTTTATTTGTTTTTCCCTTGGGATGTTGCGTCATAATATAGTGCCTCTCAAGCAAGTTTAAATTCTTTATAAAACAGAGATAAACATCGATCGGCACAAAGTCAAACGTTTGTTTAAAAATTTCGTTTAAAACTTTTGTATATAAATTTAACTCTTAATTACTAGCTCTTAAGCAAAGTTAAGAGACAAACCTTCCCAAGAATCAAATAATAATTTAGAAATCTTTTAATTAAAGACCTATCCGCCCACCAGAAGGAACTCAGCATGAGAGCATTACTAATCATAGATATGCAGAAAGCATTATTTGCCGCAGGGAACCGCTACGACGCGACAAGAGTAATCAGCAGGATCAATTCACTTACAACGAAAGCACGGGACAAAAAGTTTCCGGTAATTTTTGTCCGGCACAATAACGAAGAAGACGGCCTGCAACTAGATTCTGACGGCTGGCAGGTTCTGGACGAACTGGATTTCCGTGCAACTGACACAACTGTGGAAAAGACCAACTGTGACTCTTTCTGCAATACAAATCTTGAGCAAGTGCTGACTCAACTTAATGTGAATGAACTGATCATCACCGGATGCTGCACAGATTTCTGCATAGACACCACTGTCCGGCAGGCCGCAAGCATGGGCTACAAAGTGCAGGTTGCATCAGATGCACACACCACAGCGAACAAGCCCTATCTTAATGCCGAAACAATCATCAAACACCACAATTTTGTCTGGTCGGAAATGTACGCGCCACAGTTGATAGGGGTTGAACTAACGAAAACAATTCTTAACGAGCTGTAAAACAAAAAAGTCCCGCCGAAACAAGTTCAGCGGGACTTAATATTTATTAAAATAAATCAAGTTAGCTTAATCGTGTAGCCTCCAGAACATGCTCGATAGTCTTGAGCTTGTTCAGGGAACGGTGCAGGTGGCCGAGGTCGGTGACTTCCACGGTAAATTCAAGCACGGAACTGCCGTCCAGATCGGACTTGAATTCACCGGAATCAATATTGACGTCCATCTCGGTAAGCACGGTACATATTTTCGCCAGCATGCCCTTGTGGTTGCGGCAGCGAATACGAATCTGAGCCGGATGCTGTGACTCTTCCTGTCCTCCGGACCATGAAACGCTGAGCAGACGTTCCTCTTCAAGGCTCTTGATATTGGGGCAAGTTGCGGAATGGATAACCACCCCTCGTCCACGGCTGATGTAACCGATGATCGGCTCACCGGGGAGCGGTGTGCAGCAGCCGGCAAAGCGGATAAGAACGTTGTCCACACCTTCGATATCAATGGAATTGGCTGCACTTTTCGCCTTATCCTCTTCAGTTCCATGATGCGGATGTTCCTGTTTGGGTACTGCTGTCTCAACACCCTCAATTTCATTCATGACAGCATGCAGGCGGCCTAAGACCTTACGCGGAGTAATCCGTGAGTAGCCGATATTTGAAAGCAGATCATCTACATGCCCGAAATTAAATTCATCGGCCAGCATGACGAAATAACCGTCTTTCATGGCCTTGGCCACATTGATATTCATGCGGCGACCTTCTTTCTCAAGCAACTCCTTGGCAAGCATGATGGAGCTGGTCCGCTCCTCGGTGCGGATATAATGCTTGATGCGTGTCCGAGCCTTGGCAGTCTTTACAAACTTAAGCCAGTCGCGGCTGGGCTTGCGCTTCTTATCGGTGAAAACCTCAATGGTGTCCCCGTTCTTGAGCACGGAGTTAAGCGGAACCATACGCCCGTTAACTTTTGCCCCAGTACAGTGGTTACCTACCTCGGTATGAATTGAGTAGGCAAAGTCAACCGGGGTAGCACCATCAGGAAGCTCCTTGATATCACCTGAAGGAGTAAAAACATAGACCTCATCGTTAAAAAGATCGAAACGCAATGAAGCCATAAATTCGCGTGGATCTTCAAGTTCCCGCTGCCAATCCATAATCTGCCTGAGCCATGAAAAACGCTCGGCATCACGGTTCTGCTTGGAATCACTCCTGCCGGACTCTTTATATTGCCAGTGAGCGGCAACACCGTATTCCGCCACCTGCTGCATCTCTTCAGTTCTGATCTGAATCTCAATGCGTTCACCTTCCGGACCGATAACCGTGGTGTGCAATGACTGATACATGTTGGCTTTAGGAATGGAAATGTAATCCTTAAACTTGCCGGAAATAGGTTTCCACATGGAGTGGACCAGACCCAGCACGGAGTAGCAGTCCTTAACGGATTCAACAATTACCCGGAAAGCAATAATGTCGTACACCTGATCAAGGCTCAGGTTCTGACGCTGCATCTTTTTATGAATGCTGTAGATATGCTTGGTTCGACCGTAAATGGTCCCCTTGATCTCGTTGTTATCAAGAATTCCATTCAGCAACCCGATTACGTTATCCACATACTCTTTACCGATGGTATGCTGACGTTCCAATCCGTCGGTAATATCCTGATAAACGTCGGGCTTGAGATAATATAGACAGAGATCTTCAAGATCACGCTTAACCATGTACAGCCCGAGCCTGTTGGCAAGAGGAGAATAAATATCCATGGTTTCCTGCGCGATGAGCAACTGCTTGTAACTCTTCTGAAAATCGAGAGTGCGCATATTGTGCAGGCGGTCGGCCAGCTTAACCATGAGCACGCGGATATCTTCAGCCATGGCCAGAATCATCTTACGGATGTTCTCTGCCTTGGCGATAGCCTTGGACTCGAAATCCATCATGCTGATCTTGGTCACACCGTCTACGATATCAGCGACTTCTTCACCGAAGAGATCCGCAATCTCATCAATAGTGGTGTCAGTATCTTCCACAGTATCGTGCAGCAAGCCGGCAGCCACGGTAGGTTCATCAAGACGCATGTCAGCCAGAAGCTTGGCAACGTGCAACGGATGGGCAAGGTACGGCTCACCGGAAAGACGCACCTGCCCTTCATGGGCACGTGCAGAAAATACGTAAGCCCTCTGGATCAGGTCCAGATCAGGGTCATCAATATAAGAACTGACTATGTCAGTGATTTCGTTAATGCGTATCATAATTACTGCTGTAAACTCGGTTTCTTCTGTAATGGTGCGGGAATCCACCACTCGTTGGCATTATAATCCAGCCCTGCGGGTTCCACTTTCAACCCCTTGATTCTGCTGCTAAGGATAGGCAGAGCCATGGGAACATAAAGGAAGCAGTACGGCTGCTCTTCATGCATGATTTCCTGAATGCGGTCATAAATGACCTTACGCTCGGACTGATCCAGAGTGGTTCGTCCTTTTTCGAGCAGCTCATCAAGCTCACTGTTCTTATATTTGATGAAATTCAGCCCGCCGGCAACGGCTTTGGATGAATGCCAGACAGTATAACTATCAGGGTCCTGTAGTATATTCCAACTGAGTATTGTTGCATCAAAGCGGCCTTTCATAATAAATTCTTTTAGAAAAGCCGCCCATTCTACAGTTCTGATTTTAACTTCGATTCCGATCCCCTTCAAACGATTCTGAATAATTGTTGCGGCCTTAATACGCAAGGAATTTCCCTGATTGGTAATAATTGTAAATGAAAACGGTCTGCCGTCTCTATCAATTATTCCGTCTCCATCACTGTCAATCCAGCCGGCTTCCTTGAGTAAGGCTTTTGCTTTTTCCGGTTTGTATCCATAAGGCTTCAACTTATCATTATAGACCCATGTTCCGGGTTTGTAAGGCCCCATGGCCGGATAGCCCAGTCCAAGCAGAACTCCCTTAACAATCTCCTCCTTGTCTATCGCATAGTTTATAGCTTTGCGAACCCGTACATCTTTAAAGAAAGGACTTTCCATATTAAAGCCAAGGTAAGTATAAGAAAAGGAAAGATACTTAAATTTCTGAAAATCACGTTCCCAATTACCACCAGAGGTCTGAAAGGAATATTGTTGCGGAGTCAGCCCCATTTCATCAAGGCTGCCACTTTTAAGTTCAAGAAACTGGGTGGAAAGATCGGGAATGACACGGTAAACCTTCTCATCTATATAAGGCCGTCCTTCAAAATAATCATCATTGGCTTCGAGGACAACCCTGCGGCCGGGAATCCACTCTTTTAACTTATAAGGTCCGGACCCAATAGGATTGCGCCTGTACTTTGTGGTATTCAGATCCTCATTCTCCAATACGTGCTTGGGCAGAATGGAAAGAGCCCATGTTATTAAAGAACGGGCGAAAACCTTATCGTAGCGGACCTCGAAAGTATATTTGTCAATCAGCTTGAATTCTTTAACATTCAAAAAATCCCCAGCATAAGCTGTCGGAGTCTTGGGATCAATCATCGTCTTGTAAGTAAACTCTACATCCTCAGCTGTGAGCGGAACTCCGTCAGTCCAACGAATGTCTTTCCGAAGCTTAAAACGCAGCAGTTTGCCGCCATCAAGAACCTCATATGACTCTGCCGCCTCCGGCACCAATTCAATATTTTTATCATACTTCAAAGAAGATACGTAAAGCTTTGCCTCAACGGCTGAACTTGCCGAATCAGACGAAAGCAGAGGGATAAGGCACATTGGTTCGGCCAAAGTCGGCTCTCTATACCTGCCTCCATAAACCGGCTTTGAAATATCAACATTTTCAGTAGCAGTATTAGAAACGCCCTGCTTCGGCGCATCATTATTTCCATCCTGACCACAGGCAGGAACGAGAACCAGACAAACCATGATAAGCATGGTGGGAATCAATCTGTTCATGTTAACCTTGTTTTTTAGAATAAAAATCTTCCATTAACCCAACTACATTGATAATATATTCAGTATGGACTATTGTGGAATAAAAGCCAAGTAACCGGGCGATACAGATTGACCTGAACCGCTTTTTACTTTACGGATTCAGCGAAAGCGAACTTAATGCAATTATTTTGTATAACATTACTTTTATTTCATATAAGATATAATTAACTAAGGAAAGTTACAGTTCTGGGGAAAACGTAATCATGTCTCAAAATGAAGAAGCTGTAGTAAAATCAATTCTCAAATCATTCGTCTCCGACACTGTTCCGGAATACATTCTGGACGGAGCGCGCACTATCGTGAATTCTGATGGGGTCCAGAAACTCGACCTGAAAAAGCGCGAAAGATACTGGGATATTGATGCAACAATCCAAGGTGACGATTTTCAGAATTACTCTTCTGAATTAGGTCTTAACCTTGCAGAGGAAAGCATCAACCATTATTGCAACTGCCCGGAGTCATTTTCCGGTGTATGTAAACATGTAGCTGCTGCTGCACTTAAACTGCTCCTTTCTCTCGATTCAGAAGAAGAGGAAGCCGAAAGCAAAAAACAAACTGACTGGCGCCAGAACTTCCGTTCTTTCTTTGCAACAGAACTGGAACCTGAAGCGGGCAAACATTACATCATTTACCGTATGTACCCTGAACCGGAACGGTTGCAGGTGGCCTTTTTTCGTGCCCGCCAGAACAAGTCCGGACTTTCACAGGTTCAGAACGAAATTGAACTGCAAGATGTAATCGAAAAAACTGAGTGGAGCGAAACCTCCCCCAGTCTTCCGCATGTTGCTGAACAGATAGGCCACTACCTTGATTACCGCGGACACCGGGTTGAAATCCCGGCCGGCCTGCACGCCTGGTTTTTCACCGCCATCAAGGACGAATATTACATGTTCCTGCGCGATACGGATATTCCAATCCGCATTGAAAGCAGAACCATGCAGCTCAAGCTTTCCCCGGAACTTTCCGAGGAAGGCCTCTCCTTCGACATCCTTCTTTCGGATGAAGGCAAGCCGCCTTTCTCCATCATGGATGACGATGAAGTATTTTTCTACGGAAGATTGCCTCTGTGGGTTTATTGGAAACAGGGTTTCTACCCGGTTCAGACCACTCTTGCACCCAAACTGGTGCAGGAAATGCGCATCCAGAATCCGGTTATTCCTCCCGGAGATATCCCGGAATTCCTTGATCGCGTATGGACACAGATTCCGGTTTCCGACCTGCATGACCACGAAGAGTTCCTTGAGAAAATGCAGCCGTTCTTTGTTCCGGCTACATTCAACCCCAAGCTCTACCTCAATGAGGAAGGCTCGTTGCTGACCATCAGGGTCGACAACACCTACGATACCGAGCACGGGGAAATCTCCATGGGCGAACCCAACCCGGATCTGCAGACCGGAAGCTACAAGGACGGAGACAAATCCTACCTTGTTCGCCGTGCGCAGGACGAAGAAGCACAGCTTTTTGCCGAGCTTCGCGATATGGGTTTCCAGCCGCGGAACAACTCTACATGGTTCATGGAACAGGAAGCGGCCATCACCTTCCTGCTGGACCACTACCCGCAGTTGGTTGAGGCATACAGAATTTACGGTGAAAAGAACCTGACCCGCTACAAGGTAAGGCTCACCACACCGCAGATTGTTGCCGAAGTTGAAACCGATGAAGACAACAAGTGGTTCAACCTCGACATCAATGTCGAATACGATGACCAGCGCGTTCCCATTGATAAAATCTGGGAAGCGTGGAGTCAGGGCAAACGTTACGTTCAGCTCAAGGACGGCTCTTACACCAGCCTTCCCGAATCATGGCTCAAGAAACTCAGCCATAAGCTCAAAGCTCTTGGTTATGATCCGGAACAGCCTCCGCGTCAGCAGTTTGAGCAGTACGAAACCCCTGTGCTGGATAAAATCATTGAGGACCTTCCCGACGCCAAGACTGACGAACATTTCGTGAAGCTGCGTGAGAAGATCCACAACTTTGATGAAATCAAAATGATTGATCAGCCCAAGGCTCTGAACGCGACCTTGCGCCCCTATCAGGTACAGGGCCTCAGCTATCTGAACTTCCTGCGCGACTACAAGTTCGGCGGTATCCTTGCGGATGAAATGGGTCTCGGTAAAACCATCCAGACCCTGTCATTCATCCTTTCCCTGCACGAGCGGGGAATCACAGGCCCGAACCTGATCATCGTGCCGACCTCGGTCATGCCCAACTGGGAACGTGAAGCGCAGAAATTCTGCCCGCACCTTCCCTTACTGACCATCTACGGATCAAGACGTGAGGACCTGTTTAAGCAAATCCCCGAATCCACAATCGTAATCACCACTTACGCATTGCTGCGCAGGGACCTTGAAGAGCTGCTCAAGCACGAATATACTTCTGTAATTCTTGATGAAGCCCAGAACATCAAGAACCCGAACACCATCACCGCCAAGTCGGTACGCAAGCTCAAGAGTGACATGCGCCTCTGCCTCTCCGGTACGCCCATTGAAAACAACCTCTTTGAGCTCTGGTCCCTGTTCGAGTTCCTCATGCCCGGCTTCCTCAGCTCACAGCATTCTTTCCAGAGAGGCATCGTCAAACCCATCAAAGATGGTGACGAAGACACCCTCAATTACCTGCGCACAAGGGTGAAACCATTCATCCTGCGCCGTACCAAATCCGAAGTGGCCAAAGACCTGCCGCCCAAGATCGAGACTGTACATTACTGCGATCTCATCGAGGAACAGCGCGAACTTTACAACGCCCTTGCCAAGCGCCTCAAGGATCAGGTGCTCAGGGATGTGGACGAGAAAGGCATGGCCAAAAGCCAGATGTCCATCCTCGACGCACTGCTCAAACTGCGCCAGATCTGCTGTCACCCGCGTTTGCTCAAACTGGATATGCCCGGCCTGTCCACCAACCTGCCTTCCGGCAAATTCGACGCCTTCAAAGACCTCATCTTTGATATTGTCGAAGGAGGACACAAAGTTCTGGTCTTCTCCCAGTTCGTACAGATGCTGCATGTAATCCGTTCATGGCTGACTATTAAGGGTATCCCCTTCGCCTACCTTGATGGCTCCAGTAAAGACCGTTTTGAACAGGTTGACCGCTTTAACGACAGCCCGGATATCCCCATCTTCCTCATCTCGCTGAAAGCGGGTGGTACCGGACTTAACCTGACCTCTGCCGACTATGTTATCCATTACGATCCGTGGTGGAACCCGGCAGTGGAAAATCAGGCAACTGACCGTACCCACCGTATCGGTCAGAAACGTCAGGTATTCGCGTACAAAATGATCTGCCAGAACACCGTCGAAGAAAAGATTCTCGGCCTGCAGGAAATGAAGAAAAGCGTTGCGGACGCCATTATTCCGGGCCAGTCCGCACTCAAGTCGCTCACCCGTGACGACCTTGAAATGTTGTTCGAAATTTAATGCAGCTGTAACAGTCAAATAAATTCTCATGATTAAATAGGCCCGGAATCAGTCATTGGTTCCGGGCTTTCATATTCAGGAGTAAAATCAATGGACAACGCTGAAAAACTGAATCTTATTGCATTCACGGACACTCCGCTCGCCTATCGCAATTTCCAATTGCATTCTAAGGTTGAAATTAAATTCTGCGCCGATTTGGATGGCTTTTTCCAAGAGGCGCTGAGCAATGACTTTTCCGGGATGATTTTTGAGATGAAAAAAGTTATGAATACTCCGACACGTGAACGCGATAATATTTTCACGATTGCAGCCAATCAACCACTCATGCGCACCCGAATTCATAAGAATATCGCAATTTTTGTGGATGACCCGGATCGCTTTCTTACAGATTGCGTTCAGAAGAAGAAGGCTCTGGTCCGCCAACATGAAAGGGTAAAAGTCAACCTGCAGGCAATGGTCAGCCATGAAGACGATCATGTCATGGTGAATCAGTCCACCGCAAAAATTACAAACCTATCCGAATCAGGATGCTTCCTGACAACAACCGCCGATCTTTCGGATAATCATTTTATCAATATTAAAATTACAGCGTTATCAAACAGACTACCCATCTGCGGTGGCATCAGCTGGAAAACAGATTGTAACGCCAAACTCCAAGGGTATGGCATCCAATTCATACAAATCCACCAAGATCAGACACAGCAACTGTACGATGAATTCATCAAACCCGGGCTGCGCAAGGACACAACTCCAGAAAACTAATCCAGTACAGCCGATCAAGCTCACTCTTCTCAGAAAGTTTTAATTTTTGATGTTGACAAACTTCAACCTCCGTTTTAGTTGAAAATGAATATCAACTTCATAGATAAAATTTAGCGGAGGATAAAATGTTCATTCCCGATTCAATGTGCGGTTGCGCAGCCGAAATCAAACTAAATAACCGTGACGCGATCAGGGTTTCCCTGTTCGACGTGCAGTTTGCCCCGAAAGCGATGGTCCTGATCGGTATGGGAATTAAAAAAATCGCAGCTAAGCATGGCCTTCCGGAGGGGATCATTAAGAAACATATGAAAGGCAACCTGTTTATAGCACCGCCGTCAAAGAATCTATACTTCCTGTTCCATGTACCGGAAATTGATGCAGACATGCATATTACAATTCCCCCCTGCCACTTTGATTTTTTAGGCTAAGACCGGACAACACAATTTTCACGGGAGTTAATCTGGCCAGACTTTCCACTAATTCAAGTTAGGAAAGTCCGTCTCCGGCACCTGCTTCGGCCTGCAGGTGAACAGATTACTCCCGTGATTTTTAACATTCTAACAAGCTAATGGGACAACAGATAAAACAATGAATCAATCAAATAATCAGGTCATAATCTACACAGACAACCCAGAACCATATACAAATTCCAACCTGTCTAAATACATTAATATGGAGTTCTGCTCCTGCCCGAATCAATTCTGCCATGCCCTGCTGGGAAAAAAATATTCCGGGCTGGTACTTGATGTCCGCAAAGTGATGCAAACTCCCTGCTGCGATAGAAACCGGATACTAAGCGTTTCGTCCGGAATCCCGACAATACGCACTCTTGAAAAATACAAACGCCCGGTATTTCTGGACGATCATGAAAACTTCATCTG
The DNA here is from genome assembly GCF_963666665.1 of Maridesulfovibrio sp. NCBI lineage: Bacteria > Pseudomonadati > Thermodesulfobacteriota > Desulfovibrionia > Desulfovibrionales > Desulfovibrionaceae > Maridesulfovibrio > Maridesulfovibrio sp. The sequence goes on along the minus strand of NZ_OY762999.1, from coordinate 391,334 downwards.
CGACTGCCTGACCCGCAAAACATCTACTTCAGGCCCAGCATGCCCGATCAATGTTTACCTTGCAGCAGAAATAAGCATGGAAGATGATCCGGCCATGGCCCAGAGGATCCATGGAACAATCCACCATCTTTCCGAGGAAGGATGTTCATTCCACACTAATGACGATCTTAAAAGCAACGACTTTCTATATTTGAAAATACCATCGCTAAATAACAGACTGCCCATATTTTGCGGTCTTTACGTTGAAAATTGTGCTCACCGTTGTTCCTGCGGTTTCAGAGTGAAATTTATAGATATAAAAGAGGATCAGAAGAAAGAAATAAGTGCCATCATTACAGATATCGGAGTACTTCCTAATACGTAGACACCCAGTGTCAGGGTATGCAATACTGTTGCATCATGATCAAACATTATGTGCCGATATCTCGCATCCTGACGACTATACTATCTTGTATACTCTTGTTGCTCTCAACAGGCTGCTCTTTTTTTTACAAACCCATAGAGCAGGCACAGTACTATGCCCTGAATCAACAATATGATGCCGCAGTTGATGAACTGAGCTACCTTATTGATTCCGACGCCCCGGAAGAGGAAAAAGCACAGGCCTTCATGCTTCGCGGCAAGGCTTATACATCACTTAAAGAATACCGCTATGCTTACCGCGACCTGCAGGTGGCATGGAAGCTATCCTGCCACATATACCAAATTTCTCCTGAACCGCAGCAGGCGGCAAAAACAGAGCAACACCAAGAATCGGTAAATGCCACCCAAGAACCTGCCCCTGTGCCATTCAGCCCCGCTCTGGCATGCCTTGAACAACTCCCTCAGCTCATAGACAATCTCAAACCATTTACCAGTGAATTCGGAGCAATTATGGCCACGCAGGAAGCATCAGCCATTATAAAAAAGATGTATCCTGAAATGCCCAGATAGGATTATTCATGCTTATAAAAAATGAGCGGACCGGGTTATCCCGATCCGCTCATTTTGCATTATATAGTCAGCTTTACTTTCTACTTTAATTTCTTGCCGTCATGCCAGGCGCGCCCGACACACTCGCCGACATTCCAGTAGCGGTTGTCAGGCATGGTCAGGGTAAACGGATTTACCTTCTTGATATCCGGTGCGTCATCGGTAAGGACTTCCTCATCGCACCATGTGGCGACAACTTCACCGACAAAAAGCGTATCATTGGGCAATTCCATAGAATCAAAAACCTTGCACTCAATGGCTACCGGGCATTTGCTGATCACAGGAGCATTTTCCAGCACACCGGTTTCAACTTCAAACAGGCCGGACTTATCAAGTTTTGAACCGGAAACCAGCCCAACAAAGTCAGTAACTTCAACCATATCCACAGAAGGGATATTCACGCTGAATTCACCGCTGGCCTTGATCGCAGCATTTGAAAAATGCCGTTTACCCACAGATATCATCATCAGGGACGGATTATAATTAACGCGCGACACCCATGCCAGAGCCATGAAATTGTTACGCCCCTCATACCTTGAACCCAGAATTGTCTGTGGCATTGGCAGGGTGAACCCCTGAACGCCTATATTTTTCTTAGCCATTTAAACTCCTATGTAAAAAATCAGCAGAGCTAACAATTCCATAAATATTCATTGAATGCCACTGGAAATTACAAGAACAGCAGCAACGATACAGCCATCACCGCCATACCGCTGACCAGCCCGTAAATTGAGAGATGGTGCTCACCGTATTCCTCGGCAGCAGGCAATAATTCATCAAGGGAAATAAACACCATAATCCCGGCAACTCCGGCAAAGATTATCCCGAATACGGTCTCGGACATAAACGGCATAAGTAACATATAGCCGACCAAAGCACCGATAGGCTCGGCCAGACCGGACAGGAATGAATAAATAAAAGCCTTCTTCTTATCCCCGGTGGCGTAATAGATTGGAACTGAAACCGCGATACCTTCCGGAATGTTATGGATAGCAATAGCTACAGCAATAGCAATACCCAGACTGGGATCACTGAGCGCTGCAGTAAATGTAGCAAGTCCTTCGGGGAAGTTATGGATGCCGATTGCAAGAGCAGCCATAGTACCCATACGAAACAGCTTCCGCTTACCATGTTCGCTCTCCAATCCCCCGCTCTTTTCGAGACCATTCGGGGTCATATCCTCAATGCGATGCATCTCGTGCGGGTTCTCGTAGGACGGCACGAGTTTATCGATCAGGGCAATTAGAGCGATACCGCCGAAGAAAGCGATAACTGCGGCCCATGTTCCCGCGACCATACCCATATCGGCCTGCAAGGCTACTTTGGCTTTAACCATGATTTCCATAAAGGAAACGTAAATCATCACCCCGGCGGAGAAACCTAGCGACAGGGAAAGAAAGCGCGGATTGGTACGCTTGGCGAAAAAGGCCAATGCAGAACCGATACCTGTGGAAAGTCCGGCAAATGCAGTCAGCCCAAAAGCAAATAACACACTTTCTGTAAACATACCCTGTCTCTACTTTTTCATATTAAAACTACAGACTAACGGGGCCTCAATTATCAAAATCTTACGCGGTCCCAGTTGGGAATCCGGGTTAGCCTTGATAATCGGGACAAGGTTATCCTGATTGGAAATATCCACCTTGTTCACCCCGCTGTTCCTTGTTGCGTGGCAAAGCCAAATGTGCCCTTCGTCGTCAGGCACAATAAGTCCGACATGATAATGCAGGATCTTATAATTCTTGAATTTTATAGCCTTGCTCATAGAGAAAAGATAAACATGCCCGGGTGTCATCTGCTTTATGACATCAGCCCATGCCGCACGGTCGCTAAGTTCAAAACCGCGCAGACTCATGCCGTTGTTCTCTTCAATTACAGCAGTCTGGCCGAAAGGAAGTACGGCTCTACGATTCATCCCCTCAGTCAAGTTAAGGACAAGGTCGTAACCAAAGTCCCAATCCTCACCAAAAGGAGAATCCGGGCCGCTGTCCGCAAGACGGTCAATGGTGGTATCAGCAAGGCTGAAATTACGCGCAAAATAGTAGCGTGAAGCCGCAACGGTAAATCCGCTGCAATTAAGCCCCGGTTCCTTGAGGTAAACTCCCGGCTCTGCGAAAAAAGTAAAGTCGCCGAAACGGTTTATGGCGGCATCTCCACGGTAGGGAATACCCTCAAAATACCCAAGGATACCCACCGGACTTGAACATTTAACAGGAGCAGATCCCAATCCACGCGGATCGGGAATACTTGTTTTGACACACCCCGCCATGAGCGAAACAGTCAAAACAAGCAACGATATACAAACTTTCCTACAGAGCATTTAAACCTCTTTCTCTAAATCACCCGGTTCGGAAGCAAGACTCCTGAACCGCTCGATATTCTTACGTCCCCCAAGCACGCCGACAATATCCCCCTGCTCAAACTGAAATGATCCGTCCGGGTTCTGGATAAAATGATCGTCCCGCAGCACCCCGGCCACGGAAACCCCGGTTACAGTACGGATTTTACTGCCGGCAAGGGATCTTCCCATTATTTCGGCATGTTCACTCACTTCAACCCAGCTCAAATTGAGAGATTCAGCAGCCTTGCTCAAACGGAAAAGCTGGGCGGACTTGGGATAATTCCGTTCTACATCAGTGGTATACCTCTCCCGGCGCATGGAATCCATCACATTTTGAATTTCAACTGCAGGAAGACAAAAATTAAACAGGGTCTGGCGGACCATCTCCAATCCGGTCTCAAATTCAGGCATAATGATATGATGTGCGCCAAGTTCATTGAGAACTTCAAGATGTTCCGGGTTGCGGGACAGAGCCACAATCGGGCATTGGGGGGCCAGATGATGCACCTTCTGCAGCACGGAAGAAGACCCACGCACCGAAGGAATTGTCAAAAGCACCATCCGTGCGTGAGAAACCCGGGCCGCCTCAAGCACTATCTCCTGTCCGGCGTCACCATAAATAACCGCCCTTCCGTCTTCAGCTGCCAGTTCAACCTTATTGGCGTTAAGTTCCACCACCACGTGCGGAATATCAATCTCCCGCAGCGAATCCGCAACATATGATCCGAAACGACCATATCCGAGAATAACAACATGCCCGTCCAGTTCACTTTCCGGAAGGTTGATGGTCTGCAAAGGATCGCTTTTGCGACGGCTCTGGAGCATTGAATAAAGCGGCCCGGTGCAAGAGGCCATAATCGGAGTCAGCAACATGGTTACGATCCCCACACCCATGAAGAGCGGAAAATACTCCTTGGGGAAAGATCCGGACTCAGCTCCCTGCTGCAAAAGCAGAAAAGAAAGCTCACCAACTTGAAACATGCCTAAGCCCAAGGCCAATGGAATAACGTTTCGATAGTTGAAAAGACGAGCCACGGATCCGAAGATCAAGCCTTTACCCGCAAGTATGGCGACGGCCAGAATCAGGATGGTTCCGATATTTTCCCACACATAAAATGGATCAATTAACATACCCACTGAAGCGAAAAAGATAAGACTGAAAATATCACGCAGAGGCAATATGTCGCTTAAAGCCTGATAGGCATAGCGCGATTCACTAAGTACCATCCCGGCCACAAATGCCCCGAAGGCAAACGACAGACCAAGCATATGGGTGGCATAGCCAATTCCAAGGCCGATAGCACTACAGGAAAGCATGAACATTTCCCGTGAATTCCAACTGGCCACGATGCGCATAAATCCCGGAATAACCCGCGAACCGAGCATGAACATGGACACAAGGAATAGCACGGTCTTGATTCCGGCCAGCCCCAAAGCCTGCAACCCGAATGAGTCTGAGCCAAGCTGGGGCATGATAATCAGCATGGGAACAATGGCTATATCCTGCACCACCAGCATGCCGAGCATTACCCTGCTGGAGAGAGTGCCTACCAGTCCTTTGCTTTCAAGGGTTTTGAGCACAACCATAGTACTGGAAAGGGCAATAAATGCCCCGAACCACATTGATAAATGCGAGTCCCAGCCCATAAGTTGCCCGGTTCCCCATCCGAAAGCCATAGTCAGAATTATCTGCAGGGGAGTCCCGATTAATGCCACATGACGTACCGGTTTGAGTTCCTTGATGGAAAATTCGATACCCAAAGTGAACAAAAGCAGGGCAACCCCGATTTCAGCCAACAATTCAATTTCATGCACGCCGGAAACAGTAATCCCCCCAGTATGAGGACCAACCAGAACCCCGGCAACAATATAGCCCAGCAAAAGGGGCTGACGCAGCATGCGGGCAACAAATCCGCCCAGCATACCCGCAACAATAAGAATAACCAGATCAGAAGCGATTCCCACAGCTACTCCTCAAGATGTTCTGCGCAGTATACGCAATACCTGCTTTCCGGAAGAGTCAGTAACCGGGCAAGGGGAATATCCTCGCCGCACTCTTCACACTCACCAAAGAATGAATCTTTTTCCAAACGATTCAGCGCATCCTCAAGATTTAAAATGCGCTGCCGGGACTGGGCAATCGACGACTTGTTGATACCTTGATTGAGCATGGTATCAAGGCGGGAAAGCCTGCCTATAGCCGCGTCTGGTTTGACCGGTTCCACTGTTTCTTCCAACTCTTTTACCTGTTTGATCAGGCTCTTAATTTCAGTTTTAATTTTATTTCTAAGTTCTTCTTTTTGTTTATCATTCATACGAATCTCCATTAAGAGTCCAATCCTACCCTCGCCAAGTTCTGCTTGCAAGATGAATCGGTCAAAAATCAAAAAGCCCCCTCTGCAGCTGCAGAGGGGGCTTTTTGATTTTATTGCTACTTGTTTATTTGTCAGGCTGGATGTCCTCGATAACTCTATTCAGCTCTGAAGCCATTCCGGCAACATCCTGAACAGCTTTGGCTGATTCACTCATTACCTGTGAAGTTTCAAGGGAGATCCTGCTGATATCCTCAGTGGCCCGGTTGATTTCTTCACTGGTTGCAGACTGTTCTTCAGCAGCTGTGGCGATGGCCCGAACCTGATCAGAAGCATTTACAACCAGTTTAACGATTTCAGCCAAGGTTTGACCAGATTCATTGGCCAGTTCGCTGCTGCGCTGCGCAGAATCAGCGGCATCCTCAGTCGCAGAGATATTCTGCCTGGTCATGTTCTGGATCTTGGATATGGCATTACCGACTTCTCCGGTGGCAGACATGGTATTTTCTGCCAACTTGCGTACTTCATCGGCTACGACAGCAAATCCGCGACCTGCCTCCCCTGCACGGGCAGCCTCAATAGCAGCATTCAGAGCCAAGAGGTTGGTCTGGTCCGCGATATCATTGATAACACTCAGCACGTTACCAATTTCCTTAGCTTCAACACCAAGCTGCTCCATGGAATCTTTCAATTCATCAGCCTGTTTGCGCACGCCGTCAGCAGACTCAATCATCTGCTGCACCAACTTCGAACCATTCTGAGCCTTGTCACGGGCAGCATCTGCATCTTCCGCTGCAAGACCTGCATTCTGAGCAACCTCAAGCACGGTGGCATTCATTTCTTCCATGGCGGTTGAAGTCTCAGCCACACGGTCTCGCTGCTCCTGAGCGCCACGGTTGGACTGCTCAATCTGGGCGGAAAGCTCTTCTGCTGCACTGGAAAGGGATTGCGAAATCTGCTCCGCATCAGCGGCAGCAATGGTTATGCGCTCGTTCTGTTTCTCGATTGCAAGGGCCTGCTGCCTGATTTCAGTCATATCGATCCACATGGTTACAGAACCAAGCATCCGGCCATCCATATCATGAAAAGGAGTGGTCGAAATAAGAACATATTTCAGATCACCCTTATGGGTGGTATACTCTATTTCCTTTTCAATCATGGTTCCAGTTTTCATGGCATCTTGAGCCATTGTTTTTCTGGAAGGATCCCCATAAAAGAAATCCCCGGCGGGAATCCCTTTCACCTGGTCCGGTTGCTTGCCAATTGCAATAAAATCACAAATAAGCTTGTTGGCCCAAAGGATATCACCATTAGGATCCACAATAGCACACGGAGCGGTCAAACCGTTAAGCACACCATCTGAAAAACCGAGTTTATTTTTAAGCTCTTCAACCATGGTACTAATCTTGCCTGCAAGAATTTCAAATTCATACCGATAGGTTCCCTTCAACTCAGCTCTAAGGTTGCCTTCTGCAATTTCAGTTGAAAACTCAAGAATATTGTCAACAGGCCTGAGCACCAACTTTTTAAGAATAAAGACCATTATTCCGCTAAGCAGTATAATTACAACAAAACCGCCTTCAAGCAGGACATTGCGCTGATGAGTTGCTGCAGCTGTCAGGTCGTCCTCATAGGCACTGACCACAATGGCCCACCCTGTGACGGGCATAGTTTTGAAAACCATAAATTTTTGACGGCCTTCCCATTCATAGGCAATGCCTCCTTCCTTCTTGGAAAGAACAGTCTGGGTAAAATCGTATTTAGAAATGTCCTCAAGATACAACTTTTTATTTATCGCATGAGCAATAACGCGGCCTGTACTATCCAGCATAAAACTATAGCCGTCTTTGCCCACTCTGAACGGATCGATAAAACTTTTGGTATACCGTTCCCACTTGGGGAAAACGCCTATTCCGCCGACAACTTTACCAGATGAATCACGTACAGCATGAGCGATAGCAAAAATTAATATTCCGCCACCACTTTTAGAGATGAGAATTTCATTCTGAATATAAAACTCTGTACCGGAAAGAACCTTCTTAACATATCCGCGAGAGGAACGGTCTGCCCCGGCCATACTACTGCCTTTTGCATTATATCCAGCGACAACTTTACCGTTTTTATCAAATAAGAAGGCTGCCCAATAATCACTGGAAGAATCAATCAACGATTTCAGGAGTCCGTCGATGGGACCGGTATTGCCCGACTCGAGCGCTTCTTTTGCTGGTTCACCTTTAGCCATGATCCTGACAACATCAGAAGTCTGTCCCATATAAAGTTCTAGGGCTTTTGCAGATTGGTCAACCATGCTTTGCATGGCATTTTTCTGTTCTTTAAAAACAGCTTGATAAGTACTGTCCGCAACCCACCAGACCCCGATGGAAATAGTTAAGGCTATAAGGACAAATACAATGACAGCGACAACTGAATTAATACTCTTAACCTTCATACGCAGTCTTCCCATTTTAATCGTTAGTAAACCCACCACCTATTCCAACAAATTTATAAAAAAATATAACACAAGTGCAACAAATTAAACAATCATGAATCGATTAGAAAATTGATGCATCCAATGTATCGGACGCTTTTGCTGAAAAGTTAACAGACCCACTCCACCATTGCCTGATAACGTTTTTTCTGCCACAAGGGGAAAACACAAAAGCAAATAGCAACCAAAGAGGTAATAAAAATGAGCAACGAACCTGATAAGATCATATATTCAATGGTCCGGGTAAGTAAATTTTACGAAAAGAAACCCATCCTGAAAGATATCTCCCTTTCATACTTTTACGGAGCAAAAATCGGTGTACTGGGCCTGAACGGTTCCGGTAAAAGTTCGCTCCTGAAAATTCTGGCCGGGGTCGATGACAGCTTTGAAGGAGAAACACATATTTCTCCCGGCTTCACCATCGGTTACCTCGAACAGGAACCGCTGGTAGATGAAACTCGTACTGTTCGTGAAGTAGTTGAAGAAGGCGCTGCAGAAGTAGTGGCGCTCGTTAATGAATTCAATGAAATTAACGCACAGTTTGCTGAGCCCATGGAACCGGAAGAAATGGACGCCCTGCTTGATCGTCAGGCCAAGGTTCAGGAACAGATGGACAATTGCGGGGCATGGGACCTCGACTCCCGGCTTGAGATGGCCATGGATGCCCTGCGCTGCCCTCCCGGAGACACTCCGGTTTCCGTAATCTCCGGTGGAGAAAAACGCCGCGTGGCCCTTTGCCGCCTGCTGCTTCAGGAGCCGGACATCCTGCTTCTTGACGAACCCACCAACCACCTTGATGCTGAATCTGTTGCATGGCTGGAAAGACACCTCCAGAACTACGCTGGAACCATTATCGCCGTAACCCATGACCGTTACTTCCTCGACAATGTCGCCGGATGGATTCTGGAACTGGACCGCGGCCGTGGTATTCCTTGGAAAGGCAACTATTCCTCTTGGCTTGAACAGAAAGAAAAACGTCTGTCCAACGAAGCCAAATCCGATGAAAAACGCCGCAAGACACTTGCACGCGAACTGGAATGGATTCGCATGTCTCCCAAAGGCAGACGATCCAAGAGCAAGGCCCGTATCAGCGCATACGAATCCCTTGCCAACCAGCAGAGCGATGAATATTCACGTGACCTGGAACTCTACATCCCGCCGGGACCGCGCCTCGGTAAACAGGTTATCGAGCTTAAAGGTGTACACAAGCAGGCTGGAGACAAGCTGCTTCTTGAAAACACCAGCTTCATGATCCCCGCAGGTGCAATTGTCGGTATCATCGGACCCAACGGTGCCGGTAAAACCACCATGTTCAAAATGATCAGCGGACAGGAGCAGCCGGATCAGGGTGAAATAATCATAGGGGAAACCGTACAGGTTACCCACGTTGACCAGCACCGCGATGCCCTTGATCCTGAAAAATCAGTCTACGAAGTAATTTCCGGCGGCAACGAATTCGTTAAGCTGGGTGACAGGGAAATCAACGCCCGTGCCTATGTCGGCAAGTTCAACCTTACCGGGTCAGAACAGCAGAAAAAATGCAAAGTCCTTTCAGGTGGGGAACGTAACCGCGTCCACCTCGCGCTCATGCTTCAGGAAGGCGGAAACGTACTCCTGCTTGACGAACCGACCAACGACCTTGACGTAAACACCATGCGCGCACTCGAAGAAGGCTTGAACAACTTCGGCGGATGCGTACTGGTTATTTCTCACGACCGCTGGTTCCTTGACCGTATAGCGACCCACATTCTCGCCTTTGAAGGCGACTCTTCTGTATACTATTACGAAGGTTCCTACTCTGAGTATGAGGAAGACCGCAAAAAAAGACTGGGCAAAGATGCAGACCAGCCTCACCGCATTAAATACAGAAAACTTACCAGATAAAATAAAACTGGGAAGAAAGTTAAACTTTCTTCCCAGTTTTTTATTTTACTGAAACTTCATTGAGATGAACCTGCCGAACAATCTTTAGACCTGCCGGGCAGACAAGATCGCGACCGCATTTCTTGGCTCGGTACAGCTGTTCATCTGCCTCTTGAATCAAACTCTTGAAATCATCATGCCCACGCAGCTCAGCCACTCCGAGACTGACAGAAACAGGTAAATAGGACTCTCCCACCTTGAACATACGTTCACGGATACAGGAGCGCAGTCTTTCGGCCACCTTTATCCCGTCATGCACCCCGGAATGGGGAAGAATTATCAAAAACTCTTCTCCTCCTAAACGACCGAAATGATCCACTTCCCGTAGAACGTCGCTGCAACGAGAAGCTGTTTCCTTTAAAACTTCATCTCCCACACAATGCCCGTAATCATCATTGACCTTCTTAAAATGGTCAATATCCATCATCAGCACTGACAGCTTGCTGTTGAAGCGGAGTGCGGACTTGAAAAGACAGTCACCGGCTTCAAGAACCCTGCGGCGACTGCATACTCCGGTAAGCTCATCAACAGCCACCAGCTTTTTCAAATCTTCCATTGCTGCATACTCCCGGCGCAAAGACCTGCCGAAAGTATAAAGAAAAAAAGCACCGAAAGCATTAGCCAGCAAAAGATAAACTGCAGAGTTTACGAAAGAACTTGAGTGGACAGGCAGGACTGATGCCAACGCAGCCAGATACAGAACAGATCCGCTAACAGCAGCTACAAAGGGCTGTATGATACGGGGCGGCAGAAGAATATAATAAGCCAAGACAATAAAAACAGTCACCGGCACACTAAGTGAGCCGATATCAATAAATTTAACTGCCAGCTCCAATGACTCTGCTGCCAGAACCGAGAACATACACAAGGACATGCATAGGTATTGTACCTTTAATCTGACATTGTCTGCCAAAAGCAGGATAAACGCAAAAACGGCCAGCAGGCATGCGCTCAAGTTTCCTAGCAAAATAGTATGAAATTCAGTCCCGGAACCAAGAACGGTATAATTCCTGTACCCGTCTGCAATATATGTAACTATCGTGACGAAATATAAAAAAAGAAGTCTAAACCTGACAGAAGGCCATTTATCTCTTTGAAATGACTTTTCAAGAGCAGAATCTTTAAACTCGCCCATAAAATTTAATTTATCCACAGCTCCCCCTCGAGCAAAAACGAGGGCAAGATTTAACTTTAGGAACGAGTTAAGTCAAGTTTGGTTACATTTCCTTATGCAGCAAAAGATTGAGCGCGAACTAGAATAATACAAATAATACTTTTCACATCGCAGATTAATACATCAATACAACACCTTAATCTCTCAATACAGAGATTAAACCATTTTTTATAACAAAAACAACCCTCGCACCATGAACTACCGCATCAGTTACACAGGCAGTCCATTCTTCAACTATCTCATCCCCTTTGAGTTCATAGCTGATATTCTCCCACTGGTAGCGGGAAACGGTCTTCATTTTATTAAAATATTTTCCAAGAGATGGTTCACATCCGTTCGGCAACCCACAGCAGGCCCGCCACAACGAAAGACTTCCGGCAACAATATTCCAATTCAAACCGGCAGGAATCCCGGCAATCTCCGTGGCTGCCTGCATTGGAATCATGACTTTCCCTGCATCTGAAAACACATGGTTTATTTCTGCTCTCCCTTCCTGAATCAGCTGGACATTTCCCAACTTAAACGGAGATACGTGTCCGAAATAAACAGTCCTTAAACTTCCGCCTTCAAGTTCAAAATCCAATACCAGCTTAGGGATTTGACCCCGCTCCTGCAAAAGATCCATACCTTTAAACCTGAGCAGGCCAAAATCAGAAGGAACCGTCAGCTCCGAAATATCATTCGGTTTTCCAAGCAATAAAGATAGAAGGTAAAGCGCAGGTTTCTCAAAACTATAAGAATAAATTTCATTTACCAACATCAGAAACCCTTTCTTCATGCTGCTCACATGCTCCAGTAATACCGATCTTGCTCAAGCCTTCATTCAAAATGCGTGAATAAAAAAGCCCTTGTTCATCCTTTCGAAATGCAACAAACAACTCATTAACACCAAAAGCCCTTGGATCGATCTGGACAGTTTCGCTACGCTTTCCAACGTCCTGATCAGTAACTGCCAGATAACTGAAGACCAAAGGATCAACCACTGCGCAATTGATCCTGCCTTTGATGACTTTCATGATATTACTTTTGTCGGAAGGGGCAAAATCAGCATCAATGGTGCCGTTAGCCACAGCCATATCCAGCTCGGGAGTATTCACATATCCGGCTACAAAGCCCACCCGCAGTCCGGCCAGATCATCAACATTTTTCCAGCTGACCGGATTCTTTTTACGTTCCAGCAGACTAACGGGACTACAACCATAACTTTTTGAAAAAATGTACTTTTCAGCTCTTTCTTTGGAATAGTATTCAGGGAAGTAACCTGCGACCATAAAATCCGTTTCCACCATACGCATTGTTCTTTTCCAAGGCATAAACAAAATCTTCAATTCATAGCCCATGGCCGCGAAAGCTTGACGTACAATTCTGGCACTGGTCCCGCCTTCAGGGAGCCGTTCTCCTACATACGGCGGCCATTCAAGGGAGCTGAGATAGATCACATTCTCGGCACTTGCGTTTGCAACACTGATCCCCAGCAAAAGCAGTATCATCGCAAAAAAAATTTTGAAGCGCCCGACAGACATAAATCAACTCCATCTATATTTTGATAAATATGTACCTTATCAGTTAGTTGAGCAAGAACAAAACAAAAAAAGAAATGCGCCATTAAATGCCGCATTTCAATCTAACCACAACCGGATATTTATGTAAACAGGAGGAGATTTCAAGCCGCTTTCCACTTCACGAAAGAACTACTGCTACAATTCATTGTTTACACCGGATATCTTCCGGTCAACGACCAGCAGAATCTGTGCTCCAACGTACTCCAAAACGAGTGGACAACCTGACTTTAGCAGCTGACGTCATCAGTCCCCATACAGCTGCTTTCCAGACAAATCGGAAAACAGGGTTGCGACTAATCAGACTCCTTAAAAGGAGCCTCGACACCTCCTCCCGGTTAACTCATCAAAAAAACAACGTCTTTATTATAAAATAAGTCCTTTTTTCTTTTTGTCAGCCTCACATACGCTTAAAACCGTCACCGGGTTCCAATGCATGAACGTGAGCTTCTTCTCTCCGGATAACCGGTGAATATTGATGCATATCATCAGGAACAGTAAAAAATTGCATTGTATCCTGAAGCTTAACTGCCTGCGCAGACAACTCTTCAGAAGTAGACGAAAGCTCTTCTGCAAAAGCTGCGTTGCGTTGAATTACCTCATCGAGTTGAGTGATAGCCTTTGAAATCTGCTGCCCTCCCTCATATTGTTCACGACTGGCGGCAGCAACTTCCCCAACAAGCTCTTCATTGCGGTTGATGTCTTTAATCATGGTATCCAGAACTTGCTTAGCCCTCTCGGCAACCTGCAGACTTGATCCGGTCAGTTCCCTGATCTCCCCGGCTGCCACACCGCTCCTTTCTGCCAGCTTCCGCACCTCTGAGGCTACCACGGCAAACCCTTTACCATGCTCCCCGGCCCTTGCTGCCTCGATAGCAGCATTCAAGGCCAGAAGATTAGTCTGACGTGCAATATCTTCAATTATGGAGGTCTTCTCTGCAATATCCTTCATTGCACCAACGGTTTGAGAAACAGCCTCGCCTCCATTCACAGCTTCCCGGGCAGTTTTCACTGCAATTTCACGGGTCTCCTCTGCAAGCTCTGTGTTTTTGGAAATATTGCTGGTCATCTGGGAAATGGAGGCAGAAACTTCCTCCACGGAAGCAGCCTGCTCTGTGGCTCCGGCTGAAAGGTGCTGGGCAGATGCGGAAACTTCCTCACTTCCTGCAGCAACCTGCTCGGCAGCAGATTTCACTCCCACAACAACCTCACGCAAAGATGAAATCATACTTCCCAGTGAACGCATCAACTTACCGATTTCATTTGGAGAGTCACTTGTGACCGAATCAGAAAGATCCCCGGCAGCCATTTTCCCGGCCACATGCATTCCACCACTGACAGGAACAATTACCAGCCGGCGGACCGAGAAATAAACAATACCGCAAACGACCAGAATGATGATTGCCCCGACAGCGGTCAGAACATTACGTTGCATAACAGCGGCAGAAGCCATGTCACTCTCATAAGCTGTCAACATGACCAGCCATCCCGTTTTGGGATCGGTCTTAAAGATCATGGCCTTGCTGCGTCCCTGCCAGTCATAAAATTCCTTCCCAGCACCGGCAGCAAGTGCCCTTTTCATAAATCCATATTTACTTAAATCCTGCAGAATCAATTTCTCAGCAGGATGATAAAGCACCAGTCCTGTGGCGTCTGTAACGACCCCGTATCCTTCAGTACCGACAACCACAGGCTTCACAAAACGATCCGCAAATTTCGCCCAGTCGCCGAAAACGGCAATCCCCCCCAGCAGACGACCTTTTGCATCCCTGACGGCTGCACTGGCCCCGAAAAGCAGGCTTTTATCAGTTTTGGACCTGAATACAGACTTGGTTATGTAGCTGTCTTCACCTTTTAAGACCGCTTTAACGTAATCCCGGGAACTAATATCGATTCCATCAAGTGCGCCACCCTTGCTGTCCATTCCAGAAACAACTTTGCCATTGCGATCGAATGCGAGAACGGCCCAGATAACGCCATTATTCAGCATGGTTTCTTTAAACAACTTTCCGGCAGTAGAAGCTTTACCTTCAAGTAAGTCCTTCACCGCATCCTGTCCGGAAAGACTCTTAACCACTGCCACTGTATCAGTAACAAATAAGTCCAGCGAAGAAGCAATAATGGCAGCCTGACTGGTGGCTGCCTCCATAGAATTATCAAGAACCATTTTATAGGAAGAATTCTGAACATAGAAAACAAGGCCGCCAATTCCAGCCAGAATGGGTATGATAATTGGCAGCAGTATCACCCTCAACAAACTTCTTGATACCCAGCTCATGCTAATGCTCTCCAGTTAAAATCCTAAAAACAACATGACCACTCACACTGAGTTACAAAATAATCAGACTCAACATTACCCCAACTGGGTATCCTAGTCCAACACAAAAGCTAACAGCGAAGCCACTAACCCCCTTTAATATCCCCGCAAAACAACTAAAAAAGCCCGTAAGCGTGAGCACTTACGGGCAATAAAAAAAGCTGAACTTAAATTATGCGTCAACCATCATTTCAGCACATTCCATGGCAGCTTTAAAGCTATCAAGGGAGGCTTTTCCGGTTCCGGTTATATCATATCCGGTCCCATGATCTGGTGAAGTGCGCGGGAATGGCAGGCCGAGGGTAATGTTCACCGCCTCACTGAAATGAAGGAGCTTGAGCGGAGCCAAGCCCTGATCATGATACATAGCCAGTACTGCGCTGTAATCACCCTGTGCGGCAAAATAAAAAACAGTATCGCCGGGAAACGGCCCTTCCACATCAAATCCTCTGGCCTGCGCTTCAGCAATGGCAGGTTCAATAACCTTGATTTCCTCATCACCTATACGCCCGGACTCCCCGGCATGTGGATTCAGCCCGCAAACAGCTATGGGTTTGGTAAGACCCAGCGACTTTACCAAGCTGTCGGTCAATTCAATACAACGCAGAATCCGCTCCTTGGTGACCAGTCCCTTAATGTCCACAAAACGGGGATGAGTTGTCACAAGGCTGACCTTGAGCTTCGGTCCGCCAAGATGCATGCAGACATTTTCCCGTCCCACACCGGAACGGGTTGCAAGAAATTCAGTATGGCCCGGAAAATCAAATCCTGCCAATTGAAGCATGGCTTTATTCAAAGGACAGGTAACCAGTCCGGCCAGAACTTTACGATTCAGCAGGTCCATGGCAGTTTCCATGGCCTCCCCGGCACAACGTCCGCCCTCAGGATCAGCGAGACCGACCTTCAGCTCAAAATCGTCCAGAGCTTTCGGGCAGAACAAATAATATCCCGGCTCGGTATCAACAATCTGCTCCGGATCATCAAGCACAGTATAAAATTTATCCAGTCCCAACCGCTCAAGATGGTACAGCAGACCATTCTCCGGGCCGATCATCAAATAAGCACGGTCAGCCGGACGCTCAGCAAACAATCGGCAAGCCAGTTCAGGACCCAATCCATTAGGATCACCGAGAGTAATACATATATTTTTTTTCATAACTATTTCCTAAAATAAAAAAGGAGGCCGATAGCACGACCTCCCAATAATTAATAAATTTAAAACTACTAAAAAGTTTTGGGATTCTTAAACCCTTTTCACAAAAGGGGTTAAGCCGCCGGAGGCATTCTTCTACCCCTGCTTTGGTCTTAAGGCAATAGCTCCCAAAGGCGGCAGAGTCAGTTCCAGATAATAGGGAAAAGCGCCCAGATCTCCGGCCTTGCGGGCCTCGACCTTGCCGACATTCCCCACGTTGGAGCCGCCGTAAACTTCAGCATCGGAATTGAATATTTCTTCCCAGTTTCCGTCTTGCGGACAACCGAGGCAATACCCGGACCGCACAACCGGAGTGAAGTTGAACACCCAGAGAACGGGACTGTCACCTTCACTCTTGCGCAGAAAACTTATAGTCGAGGACTTGTAATCGTTAAAGTCCACCCACTCGAAACCGGACCAGTCCGTATCGTGCTTATACATGGCCGGATTCTCATGCATGACCCGGTTCAGATCAATGACCGTGTTACGCAATCCCTGATGGGAAGGAAAACCTAGCAGCATCCAATCAAGCTCCTGCCGACAATTCCATTCATTCCACTGCCCGAACTCACAGCCCATAAAGAGCAGATTCTTGCCCGGATGCGCCCACTGATAACTGAAAAGCAAACGCAAGTTAGCCATCTGCTGCCACATGTCACCGGGCATTTTGGAAAGCAACGCTCCTTTACCATGCACCACTTCATCATGAGAGAGCGGCAGGAAAAAGTTCTCGCTGAAAGCGTAGATCATGGAAAAGGTCAGGTTGTTATGATGGTATGAGCGATGGATGGGGCTCTTTTCCATATAATCAAGAGTGTCATTCATCCAGCCCATATTCCATTTAAAGGTAAAACCAAGACCTCCGGTATAAACAGGACGTGACACACCGGGCCATGAGGTTGATTCCTCGGCAATCATCATAGCGCCGGGGAATTGTTCGTGAACTACGGAGTTAAGCTTCTTGAGCAGTTCAATGGCTTCGATATTCTCATTTCCGCCATGCTCGTTGGGAATCCACTCCCCTTCTCGGCGGGAATAATCGAGGTAAAGCATGGAAGCCACAGCATCGATACGCAGCCCGTCAATATGAAATTCCTTAAGCCAGTAGAGAGCGTTGGCGAGCAGGAAGTTGCAGACCTCGTGCCGCCCAAAGTTGAATATGTAGGTCCCCCAATCCGGATGCTCGCCCTTGCGGGCATCGGCATGCTCATAAAGAGATGTACCATCAAAACGTCCCAATCCCCAGTCATCCTTTGGGAAATGACCCGGAACCCAGTCTAGGATAACACCCAATCCGGCCTGATGGCACTGATCGATAAAATAGCGCAGATCATCAGGTGTACCGTGCCGCGAGGTGGGCGAATAGTAATGGGTAGTCTGGTATCCCCATGATTCATCAAGAGGATGCTCGGCAATGGGCATAAGTTCGATGTGGGTGAAGCCCATATCCTTAGCGTAAGGAATCAGCTCTTCGGAAAGCTGGCGATAGGTACGGTAATCCCATCCTTCCCTGCGCCACGAACCGAGATGGACCTCGTAGACAGACACAGGCTTATCCAGAGGCAATCCGGTCTGACGCCGTTCGGACATCCACTTATCGTCCTGCCATTCGTAATTATCAAGCCCCCAAGTCACGGCGGCATGACCGGGACGCATTTCAGTGCGGAAAGCAAGAGGATCAGTCTTAGTCACTTCGTGACCGTCATTCTGAACCACATGATACTTATACATCTGCCCGGGCTTCACACCTGGAATAAAGCCGGCCCAAATACCGGACACTCCCACGGGCATGAGTTTATTGGCCCTGTTATTCCAGCCGTTAAATTCACCGGTAACAAAAATTTCACGGACATTGGGTGCCCAGACCGCAAAACGGTAACCTTCCTGACCTTCCTGCAGGTCAAAATGTGCACCGAGTATGCGGTATAAATCCCAATGTTCCCCTTTGCCGAACAGAAAAAGATCAAAAGGGGCAATATAGACAGGTAAAGTTTCTGGCATCAGGGCAAAGTCCTCTGGTTTGCTGCGATCATCAGTAAATACAACAGCCTGTATAATTTTTTGAACCGACAAGAAAAGGTTCTACAATCTGGCGCCAAGCTCGCGATATAATTTTATATATTCGGCAGCTGAACGATCCCATGTGAATTCCTTACGCATGGCCCGTTTCACCATTTTCTGCCACTCTTCACGGTCATGCCATGCATCCACGGCCTGCATTACCGCTTCATAAAAGAGTTCTGAATCAAGTTTCTCAAAGGTAAAGCCGGTGGCATCAGATGCCGGATACGGAGTAATGGTATCACGCAAACCGCCCACGGCGGTAGCCACCGGTGGAGTACCGAAACGCAGTGCGTAGATCTGGGTCAATCCGCAAGGTTCATAACGTGAGGGCATTAGAAATATATCGGACCCGGCTTGGATTCCGTGAGCCAGATATTCGGTATATCCTACCTGTACGCAGAACTGTCCTGGATACTCCTCCATAAACTCCAGCAAGCGTGCTTCGTACCCTAAATCACCCTCGCCAAGCACGATTACCCCTACATCTTTCTCCATCAGCCTCGGCAGGATGTCAATAAGCAGATCGATCCCCTTCTGCCCGCGCAAACGCCCGATAAATCCAAGAACAGGCTTATTCTCTAACTGGTCGGACATGTAAAAATCACGCAGCATGCTTCTCTTACACTCCTGCTTGCCGCGAATATCTTCAGCAGTGTAGCAGCAGGGTAGGAACTTATCATTACCGGGGTCCCAGATGGAATAATCTGCCCCGTTCAGGATACCGTGCAACTTGTGAGACTGGTTATTCAGAAAGCCCTCCAGACCGCAGCCAAATTCCGGCCCAAGAATTTCCTTAGCATAAGACGGGCTGACCGTGGTCACCGCATCACTATAGGCAATACTGGCCTTAAGCATGTTCAGGTCACCGTAAAACTCGGCCCCGTGCATGGACCATGCTTCGGCAGGCAGGCCGGATTCATGAAACAGCCTCTCGGAAAAACGGCCCTGAAAAGCAAGGTTGTGGATAGTGGTCACGGTCTTCGTATTCTTCCAAAAAGAATCCGTTGCCCGCTCAAAATACAGGTACGGGGGCACCAACGCGGACTGCCAGTCATGGGAATGAATCACCGCCGGAGGCGACGGAAGCATTCTCGCCCACTTAAGCACGGCTTTACAGAAAAAGATGAACCGTTCGCAGTTGTCGAAATAATCACCGTAATGGGTATTGTAATAATGACGACGATCAAAAAATTCACCACGAGACACAAAGTATACAGAAATGCCGTCGTAGTCAGTCTGGTAAATTTCCGCAGTTGTGTCCGGCCATGGATAGCCCACATGCAGATCGGAATACACCAGCCGCAATTTATGACCGTCGAGATTCATACGCCCGTAAAAAGGGGTGATTACAGCGGTCTTGGCACCCTTGGCATGGATTGCAGGAGGCAAAGCTCCCATAACATCGCCAAGGCCCCCGGTTTTTGAAAAGGGGTACATTTCAGAAGTAACATAAAGAACGTCGTGCACTGGTCCGACTCCCTTCAGTTTTCAGCTTGTTATTATTTATTGCCAACAGCAGCGTGGTTCTGCAAACGAACCAGCTTGGATGAAAAATCGCTCAGAATATCGCGATGATCGAAAACGAGATCAGGCAGGCTGTCCAGTTTAAAAAAGCGAGCTCCTCCGGCATCATCACCGGCCTGCAAAGCCGATGTATCACTGGTTACAGCACTATAGGTAACGCTTATGGTATGCTGGCGGTCATCGCGGCAAGGCATGGAATAGACACCCACCAGACCGGTAAGCACCACCTCCAGCCCGGTTTCTTCCTTTGCCTCGCGGACGGCAGCGTGTTCAAGGGTTTCTCCGTAATCAACGAACCCACCGGGCAAAGCCCAGCCCAAAGGAGGATTGTTGCGTTCAATAAGCACAACCCCGAGGATAGGATCATAAATAATAACATCAACAGTGGGAACAGGATTACGGTAATGTACAACGTCTTTCCCGCAGTGGGGACACGGTTTTGATCCGAGCATTAAAACAGCCTTTCTTTAATCAACTACAAATACATGAACTTTTATGCATAACAAGCATATGACTATCAGTTACTATAAATACCGCGAATGGAATTTCATTACAAGGAAATACGCTTTTTTTTCTAAAACTTTACCTTTGTAACATCCAAACACCAGTTCAAAATCTTGTACAACCCTTCTCAGAGCCCGTTAATCAACGCATAAAGGTTGATTCAGGCCGTACTGAAATCCTTAATATGATTTTCTGCGCGGATAGGAAATGAAGACTTTTATGTCTCAACAATGAAAAAGGCCCCGTTGGTTAAATCCAACGAGGCCCGTTTCAGCATTTTCTCAGCAAAAGTTTGAAGGTAATATCTACTTAGCAACTGCTGTGCCAAAGCCCCAAATGCCCACATAGAAGCAACCAACATACTTAAATAACTTAAATAAAATTAAAAACAGGGAACACCGAATGAAGCTAATATTAGTACAATATTTTTAACCTGACTGAAAAATACCGGATGAAACAAGCATCGAGGGTAAAATATTTTTTACCTGAATCACTGATCATGACTAAGACTGCAAAGAAACTATCCATCCGCCAAATTCTAAACGAACCAATGCAGAAAAATCTCACTGCTCACCAATTTTGCCTTAAAATGAAAAAGGCCCCGTCGGTCAATTCCGACGAGGCCTATTTCAGCATTTTGTTCAGCAAAAGTTTGAAGGTAATACTTACGTAGCAACCACTGTGCCAACACTTTACACCCGCACCTAAACGCAAACAAGATACTGAAATAACTTACTTAATCTCAAAAAAAGAACACACCAACCGAAGCTCATATTAGTACAAGTTTTTTTACCTTACAAAAAGATAACGGATAAAACAGGCATCGAGGGTAAAATATTTTTTACCGGACTTACCACCCACGACTTAAGCTGCAAATAAATTTTCCGTCCGCCAAATTCTAAACGAACCAGTTCATAAAATTTCACTGCTCACCAATTTTGACTTAAAATGAAAAAGGCCCCGTCGATCAATTCCGACGAGGCCAGTTTCAGCATTTTTGTTCAGCAAAAGTTTGAAGGTAATTTGTATATAGCAACCGCTGTGCCAACACTTTACAGGCATCACACAAACACTATAATGTGCTAAAATAAAATAATAAATTAAATTTTACTTTTAACACAAATCTCCGCCATTCAGTTCAAAAACTTTTACCATTCCCAAAAGACCCCACCAAATACGGCATCGGAAGTAAAATATTTTTTACCGCACAAATAAAAAGACCTGCCCTTAAAAAAGGACAGGTCAAAAAAATATTTAGATAAGGATTTAATCCACAATCACAAATCCGGCACGGGTTAACTGCTCACGCGTGACCACTCCATCTCGAAATATTTTGATTTTATTTTCCGTGAGCGGTTCCACTACAGTTGATGGATTACCGCCTTTCGGGCCGGGGTCAGGAGTATAAACTCCCTCCACCATGATAGTCAGTTCTGCATCCAACTCTGCGGCAACACCGGTCCCGGGCTTGCCGCTCATATTGGCACTGGTGGCAATAAGCGGAGTGCGAGCCTTAAGGCACAGCTCTGCTGCGTGGGAGTGATCGGTCCAGCGGACTGAAGTATATCCACGAGAATCCTTGACTGCAGAAGGAAGCTCTTCCCGGGCCTTAACCAGAATGGAAAGAGGTCCGGGCCAGAAGAGTCTGGTCAGTTTAAGTAATTCAGGAGAAACAGATTCAGCAACAAGGTCAAGCTGATCAATACTGCCGATAATCAACGGCAACGGCTTGGACACAGGACGCCCTTTAATACGGGCGACACGGTTCGCAGCCCTTTCATCCATGGCATCTGCACCAATGGCGAAAAGGGTTTCCGTAGGATAGACCAGGACCCCTCCGATCCTTATTATATTTACAGCTTCCTGCTCATTCATTCCTGTTTTACTCCAAAAGACGCATTACAGCATACGGAGCGACTATTAATACCAACTTTATGCTTTATGTCCAGCATCTTTTAATGCTCGAGAAATATCATTATTAACAGACTACACAGAAGACTGCAGAAGCTGCATGACTTTATCATCCGTTTGGCATAATAAAAGATGCTGTCAGTATATGAACAAATGGAGATGATAAATGATTGCTGCCACACACAATTTCGAAGCTGAGAAAGTTGAAAACTTCCTATCTGCAGTCAAAAATTCAATCCCTCTCTGGGTTATGGGAACAGAAGAACTTTCCCATCAAACAGGATTAATCAACGTTTTTCAGCACCTTTCGGCTGGCCATCCTATATTTGAGGAAGTCAGCGCCGAACTTTCCCTGCTGGCATGGCAACAGAATCCGCTGAACCGTTCTGCAGCAGTGCGATGCATGGGTTTAAATGAAACATCATGCCCTAACTCTCTGTTGGGCATACTGCAAACATTGATCAAAACCCCGGTGTCAGAAATCCCTCTCCAAGACCTCGAGAACCTCTTTCAGGCAGGGGACCACGCCCTGATTATCCGTCACCTTTTTCCCTTACTGCGTGGATCGGACGGTATCAGCTGGCTGACCCATTCATGGGATACCCTCCTGCGCATGGGTAATGCTGAACTCCCGCAGACAGCACTGGATCTGGTCAACTGGAGCGATGAGTTAACCCAACTGAAACAAAGGCTTAAAGCTCAGTACAATTTTTTATACAGTTCGACAGATGAAACATTGCAGGCCCTGAATGAACTTGATCACGATATCTGGTCATTGTGGCAGGATTATATACGCAGTGAACTATTACTCCGCACCGGACAGACCCAAGAAGGGACGGAACTGCTCGCTGAACTTTGGAAAAACAATTTTTGGAACCTGAACTGGGGACAAAAACTGCACGGCCTGCTTAACCCGATCGACACATCAAACGCCCTCGCCAACTCAGAAGAAGTCGCCATCCTGCTCTACTCGTGGAACAATGGACAGCTTATTGAAAACACGCTCAAGAATGTAGCTGCATCAAATATCGGAAATGCACGGATTTTCGCCTTGAACAACGGTTCTGATGACAGCACAGGACAAGTGGTCAATGACGCACAATATATTTTCCGCAAGGATCGCTACAAGCCGATACATCTGCAGGTTAACGTCGGTGCTCCGGCAGCGCGTAACTGGCTGCTGGCCGAACCGGAGGTACGCAAAGCCAAGTGGGCAGTATTTCTGGATGATGATGTGGAACTTGAACCGAACTGGCTTGAAGAGCTGCTGGCAACCGCACATAGTTACGGAAATCCCGGAGCCGTGGGCTGCAGAATAACATCCACCGGAACACCAAGATCATTGCAATCCGCAGACTACCATCTCTTCCCGCCCGGGAACGGGACTTCACAAATAGAAGGACTGACCGAACGGATCATGGTCTTTGACAGCTGCCGCAACGGGTTTGATTATGGGCAATTTTCTTATACCCGTCCGGCGACGCATGTCTCAGGCTGCTGCCATATGCTGAATATGGAAGCAATCCACAAGTGCGGAGATTTCGATGTACGTTTCAACCCGACCCAGTTCGATGATCTTGAACGTGACCTGCGCGCAGCTCTCGGCGGCTATGAACATGTTTACGCCGGCCAGCTGCGCATCGGGCATATCCAACACTCAAGCCTTGCCAAGGCAAGCAACGTGCGTTCCATGGCTCAGGTCTTCGGGAATAAGATAAAACTGGAGAGCAAATACAGCGAGCATGACCTGAACGTCCTCTTTGGAAAAGACCTGGCCATGCTCTGGCAGGATGCTGAACGCAAATGGAAAGAGCTTGCAGAAGCCCTTACCAACAGATAGCAGAAAAAACTTTATCAGCTATCTGGCTAACCATTCAGCGGTAAGCTTTTCCATCTCTTCGGGAGAAAAAGAAGGATTGTCGTACATGCCCTTGGCGAAACGCTGGGAAAATCCGTGATAAAGAATCAACGCAGCTGCAACGGAAACATTAAAGCTTTGGATCATGCCCTGCATGGGAATATAAACTTCGTCCGGCACCAGTTCCGAAAGCTCCGGGGCAGTTCCGCTATGCTCATTACTCAGGATAACAGCAGAAGGTTTACTGAGATCAAAGTCCATAAGCGGCCTTGCTGTCTCGGAAAAACCTGTTCTAAGCACCTGATATCCCTGTTCGCGCAATCCGCTGACCATCTCCACCGGATCAGTATGTTTGGTGCACTCTACCCATTTCTTCCCTGATGCAGAAGTTTTTTTTGCAAGTTCGGGCCATTGTGATACAGTATAGTATAAATGTATGCCGTAAATGCCGAAAGCATCACAGCTCCTAAGGATGGCCGAAACGTTGTGGGGATCCCATACATTATCAATAATAAGGGTAAAATCCTTCTGGCGTTTTGCCAGAACATCCCTAACCCGTGCTTCTCTTTGAGGTGTTCTTTGTCTTTCCATGGCGTACTGGGTACCCAACCTTTTGCAAGTTTGCAAGGGTTGACCTGAAACATGTTGCAGCGCAACAAAAAGTAGAACATAAGCACCCACATTTGATTGATTTAAAAAAAATGATGTGTAATGATTTCAGAGGATATTTATTTCACGGAGGCTTTAATGCGTGCGCTGATTGCAGAGGATGAATTTGTAGGACGGAAACTGCTCTCGACCTTTCTTGCTCCACTTTTCGTGATTGATGTTGCGGTCAATGGAAGAGAAGCGGTGGAAGCATACAAAATGGCATACGAAGAAGGAGATCCATATAGTCTAATACTTATGGATATCATGATGCCTGAACAGGACGGACTCTCCGCCCTCGAAGAAATTAGAACTTTTGAGAATGAAAAAGGAATGTCCCAGAACTGCAAAGTCATTATGACCACAGCTCTGGACGACCCCAAAACAGTCATCCGTTCCTTCCACGATGCAGAAGCATCAGCTTTCATTGTCAAACCCGTGAACAGGGAAAAACTTTACAAAGAGCTCGAAAAAATCGGGCTGATGAACAAATAGATTTTCCGGCAGATGGAGCACCACTTATGAGTGAAGACGATTCTCTAATTGAAGAATTCTTTTCCGAAGTAAATGACAAGTACTACCCGCAGGTACTTGAAGGAATCGACCTCCTTGATGAACAGCGCATTGAGGAAGGCATTGAGGTGCTCTCACGCCCGCTGCACACCATCAAGGGTGTCACCGGATTCATGTCCGGCTTCGAGCCGGCCTCCACTTTTACCCACAAGGTTGAAGATTACCTGAAGAAGATGCAGGCAGGAGAGGTTGAACACGATCTCATGCAAATTGCTCTTGCCATTGAATCCGTTAACACAATCTTCATGCTTATCGAACAGCTGCGGGAATCCGGCAGCTTCGACAAGTCCCTGACTGATGACATTGAATCACGGCTCTCAGGCGAAAGCCAGAAAACCGGAGCAGCAGATGAATCCGGCCTCAATCCGATTGAGATGGAACAACTTACGGATGCCCAGATATTCACCCTCAAAGTAAATAGAATATACAGTTCCGAACAATTGAAAATGGTTGAAGAAAGTCTGCTGTCAATAAATGACGAAAACAGGGTCCTTTTTGATTTTGGGATCACCATGTCCGTAGGTTCAGCATTTTTCGAATTGATCGCCTCATATTCAGAAAATTGTGATATTGGCGTTACCGGCATGAACAGTCATTGCACGAGCACCTTTTATTCCTGGGGCTTCCAGCGTTACCTGACGGTATTTGACAGCAGGGATAGCTTTCTGAACAACACTGGAGTTTGAGGATAATGAAGGACAGTATTTCCAGTTGCATAAGCCAGCTTCAAGAATCAATTGTCAGCCTTGAGCACGGTTCCTGTGATATCAATGATGTGCTGAAAGCACTGGGACTTGATAATGCCCAGATGAGATCGGCCCAGATAATCGCCCTTATGGATATGCTGAGTGACGGCATAACTCCCATCACCCCCGACCTGATCACTTCACTGCTTGATATCGCTGAAGCCCAGAAAAAATTTTTCTATTGCATCGGAGGACTGCTTGATCAAGGCGGAGCCCCGGTTGAGTCAAGAAAAGAAACGGAACCTGTATGTGATACAGAGTCTAGAGAAAAACTTGCAAGCGCACCGGATAAATATGAACAGGAAATGATGGCCGAGATGCTGGCCATGACCGGCGAAGCCCCCCCTGAAGATGAGGGCTGGGAAAAAGTTGAGTCCCAGAGTGATTTTTCACCCGCTGAAACAGAACAGGCTTCTGAGCAAACGGAAGACATTGAATCTGAACCAGTTGCAGCAGCCGCAAAACAGATTCCGGACGAAGAACAAAGCACCACGGTCCAGCCAACTCCCGCTAAAAAGAAAGATACACAGGCGATTTCATCCATCCGAGTTTCGACCCAGCAACTGGATTCATTGATTGAACTGGTAGGAAAACTGATGGTTACCTATGCAGTCATAGCTCAGACCAAAACGGACAATATTTCTAAAATTGCATCCAGTCTTTCCGAACTGGATAAAGTTATCCGCAATCTGCAATCAGAAGTGGATGAAATCAGGCTGGTGCCCTTGAAGCAGATCTTTATGCCCATGCACAGGCTGGTCAAGTCGACTTCCCAGAAGCTCGACAAGCGCATTAAATTCACCATCAACGGTGAAGAACTGGCCCTTGATAAAACTATCGTGGAATGCCTCAATGAACCGCTGGTACACCTGCTGCGTAACGCGCTTGACCATGGTATTGAGTCCGCCGAAGACCGCCAGATGTGTGGCAAAGATGAAATGGGCAATGTCAGCTTGAATGCTTTCCGCAAAGGAGAATTCGCCTACATTGAAATTTCCGATGACGGTAAGGGACTTGATGCAGATGTGTTGCTCAGCAAAGCCATGGAGCGCGGCCTTGCTGATCCTGAAAAGGAATATGCCAAGGAAGAAATTTACGAGTTTATCCTTCAATCCGGATTCTCCACAGCAAGTGCTGTCACGGATATTTCCGGGCGCGGTGTTGGCATGGACGCGGTAGTCACAGCTATTCAGAATACGCTTGACGGTAAGGTTTCCATTTCCAGCGAACTTGGCAAGGGTTCCACCTTTACCATTGCCATCCCATTAAGCCGCTCGGTGAATGAAGGTATTGTGGACGCACTTGTAACAACGGTAGGACCCGAAACATTTATCTTTCCCAGCCGGGAAGTGCTTGAAGTATACGAACCGGTGGAAAAAGAATTTACCGATCTTCCTGACGGCCGTGAAACTGTTTCCGTACGTGGAAAAGTTCATCCTCTTATCCGCATGTACAAAGTTTTTGACCTCCCGGCTCCATCCGAAGAAGTCATACCCAAGGTCATCCTCGTCAAGATGGGGGATACTGTTGCCGCGATTATGGTTGATGAAGTTCTGCGCCAGCAGAAGGCCGTGGTAACCGGATTCACCCTGCCGGTAAATTCCATCTACAAGCTGCCCATTCTCGGTTTCGGAATGATGGGCGAGCATGATGCCCTTGTAGTGGATACGGAAACCCTGATTGCTTCCTACATGGAAGGAGATTCCTGACGCCCGTTCATGACCTTCCGTTAATTTCTCAACACCGCAATTTTACTTCTGAGAGTGAATTATCCGCCACTCTCGTGCTCCTGTATTAAAAGAATCACACAAAATACTGCCTGTCATCATGGTCTTTCAGCTGAAAGTGATATAATATTATGTTACGAAATAGAATATTTAGCCTGAGCTATCCCTTTGAGGGGGCAGAAAATGATCCATTTCATAAGAATCTTATTTTGTTGCATAGTTCTTATATGCGCGACAGCCTCTTTTGCAGACCAAGAGGATATACCGCAAGCAGCCGTAGCAACGGACTATTGGCCTCCTTTCAGAATCAAACTGCAGGGAGACAAGCTTGGCGGAATTGATATCGATATGATGGACCTGATTGGAAAACGGATGGGAGTAAATTTCAACATTACCCGAATTCCATGGCCTCGCTGCCTTCTGTATATGAAAAACGGTCAAAAAGACTTCATGACCGGAATTGCAAAAAACAGCGAAAGAGAAAAATATATAGTCTACTCAGATATCCCCTATTATTCATGTCGCCCGGCATTTTATACTCTTAAGGAGTCAGGATTCACCATAAATAAGTATGAAGACCTGAAAAGAATGAAAATCGGCTACACCCGTAATTCTGCATATTTTCCCAGATTTGATGCAGACTCCTCCCTATATAAAATTGATAAGGACTCGGAAAAACAACTTCTGGATATGCTGACGGCCGGTCGCCTTGATGTAATTATCGGCACTGACTGTCAGGTGGACTACGAACTGAGGATACGCAAGCAGCAAGGAATAATTGTAAAACAACCATATACACCAGATTACAGCATAGACCTGTACATCGGCGCATCCAAGAAATCCAGATGGAACTTCAGAATGCGAGAACTGAATAAGGTACTCCGGGAACTCAAAAAACAAGGTGTGATCAAAGACATAGCTGAAAAGTACCTCAATAAAGATTAAAAATACGGCCACAATTTTCCAAGTCCACAGGAATAACTTTTCTCTGTGGGCTTTGTCTGTTATGCATGCGAGTTCACGCGAACGACAATCAACAGCTCAGGAATTTAGCAGATGAAAAAAGCCATCCTTTTTGCAGCACACGGATCAAAAAACAGAGCCGCCAGCTCAGCTATGGGCAATATTTTGAAGATGGCTAAAGAGGCCCATCCGGACATCCCGGTCTTCAGTGCTTTCACTTCCGGACATGTACTTAAAAAACTTCGTGAACAAGGCCAGAAACTACCTACAGTTAAGCAGAATCTTGAAAATTTATCTGCAGAAGGATTTACTCATGTAGTGGTTCAGTCACTGCATGTTATTCCCGGGACTGAATTCACCAACATCAGCAGGCTGCTGGACCGAGTCGAAAAAGGCGAAATTGAATTTGAAAAAGCAGTGCTCGGCGAACCGCTGCTGACCAACGATCAGGAAATCGACGAAATTTCCGACATCATACTCGCTTTGCTGGAAGACCGAGATCCGCAAAAAGAGGCGCTGATCCTCGTTGCACACGGCTCCAAATATTCCGATAGCGGTAATTCCCTGTACGACAAATTCAAGGAAGTTCTGGAAGCAAAAGACAAAAACGCATACCTCGGAAAACTCAACTCGGAAGGAGGCATTGAAGAAATCAGTGACCGCATCGAAAAATCCGGGGTAAAGAGAGCATACCTTCTCCCTCTGCTCTTCGGGGCCGGTGACCATGTAAAAAAAGACATGGCCGGGGAACATGAAGGATCATGGAAAAATGTTGTAGCTTCACGCGGAATAGAGCCGATTACCGTAGTGCAGGGTGTCGGGGAATTTG
The DNA here is from genome assembly GCF_963666665.1 of Maridesulfovibrio sp. Lineage (NCBI taxonomy): Bacteria > Pseudomonadati > Thermodesulfobacteriota > Desulfovibrionia > Desulfovibrionales > Desulfovibrionaceae > Maridesulfovibrio > Maridesulfovibrio sp. The sequence continues at coordinate 361,709 of NZ_OY762999.1, read as the reverse complement.
ATATTTTCGCCCAGCGCTGGATGGACAAACTCGAAAAGGCCATCAGGCAACTGGAAGAATAATCGGTTCATAAAAAATTTGCTGCTTGATTGTCCCCCGCACCGCATATACATTATGCTGGTGCGGTTAATTTTTTTAAAGACTGAAAACAATGAACAAAAAAATCATCGTGCGCAGTCATGACGGGAAAGTCATGGAGCTTGCACCACCAGAAGGGCTGAACATAGCCCAAACCCTTTTCCTGAACGGAGCATTCCAAGGAGTGCCACTCTGTTCGGGCATGGGGCGGTGCGGCTTATGTAAGGTGCGCTTTGAATCCGACCCGCCACAACCACGCAAGGAAGAGCTACATAAGTTTTCCACCGAAGAGATAGAATCGGGATGGAGGCTATCCTGCCTGCATCAGGCAAAAGCAGCCGCAATATTTCTACCCAAACCGGAAAGGGTCGTTCCAAAAGTTTCAGATAAATTTTCCCGGGAGCTAACCGAAGATCTCGCCCTTGCAGTAGATCTGGGCACCACTGGGATGCACTGGGCTTTCACGCTAAATGGAGAAACCGTAAAATCCGGACAGGAGCTTAATCCTCAGATCGGCCTCGGCAGCGAGGTAATGTCCCGGCTGGCCTTTGCAGCAAAACCGGAACAGCGCAAGATTCTTTCCAAACTGGTAACCGATCGGCTGCAATCTATCATTTTAGAAACAGTCCCGGTAAAAGAGCTGGTTGTCTCCGGCAACCCGTCCATGACCTCCATCCTTGCGCAGGATGATGTGGAAAGTTTAAGCCGCGCACCTTACTCCCTGCCGGATAAGGGAGGTAAGCGGGTAAAACTTGACGCAAAGCTCCCTGAAGCGTACATCCCGCCACATCTGGCTCCGTTTGTTGGAGCAGATATAACCGCCGGGATCGTGGCCCTGAATTTTTCCGAAGTAAAAGCGCAGCCGCCATATCTCTTCGCTGATCTCGGCACCAACGGCGAGTTTGTACTCTGCCTTTCCGAAGAGGAATACATTGTCTGCTCCGTTCCTATGGGGCCGGCCCTTGAAGGAGTGGGCATGAGCAACGGACGTACAGCCGGACCGGGGGCAGTGTCTGCTTTCACCCTGACCCCGTTAGGACTTACGCCGACAGTCATAAAAGCGGATACACCGGAACAGAAACAAAAGCCCGGTATAACCGGGACAGGTTACCTCTCACTCTGTTCCCTGCTGCTCAAATCAGGTGTGCTGACCTGCGAAGGGCAATTCGGTGCGGGAAACACTCCTTTTGCCGCAAAGCTGGCCGACAAGAGGACAGAGAGAAACGGGACTCCGGTCCTTGATCTGGGATACGAGGGATTAACCCTTCCGGCCCCGGATGTGGAAGAAATATTAAAAGTAAAAGCGGCCTTCAACCTCGCAATGTCCGCCCTGCTGAACAAAGCCGGGCTGGCTCCTTCCGATCTTAAAGAACTGATCCTCGGCGGGGCAATGGGCCAGCACGTAAATATAAATGATCTGGTTGCTACCGGATTCATCCCTGCGGAAAGCGCTGCAATCACCCGCGCCGCAGGCAACACCTCCCTTAAGGGAGCAATAGTTTTAACACACAATCAAGAAGCAAGGGATTTCGCCGCCAGCCTGCCCGCATGTTCCAAAGTTCTGGAACTTGCCGGAAGCAGCGATTTTGGACAGAAATACCTTGAGAGGATGATTTTCAAATATGTCTATTAAAGTAAGTTCACTTTTCCCCCTGCCGACCAAGGAAGTATCCAAGGAATTGGATAACTACATAAAAATTTTACAAAAAACAGTTCCCCTGAAAAGCAAGCACAGCACGGAACTGAAATACGCCATCCGCGATCTCTCCCGAGACCTGACCGGCGAACGAGCAAACCTGTCCAACGACTACATGGGTGATCCACGCAGCCTGAACGCATACCTGCGTTACTTCCTGCCTTGGAACCTGTACCGCTTGGCGCGTTTATTTCAGGGGCTGGACATCAAATTACCCGACAACGGTGTGGTCGTTGACCTCGGAGCCGGACCGCTTACTGTGGCTCAGGCCCTGTGGATCGCAAGGCCGGACCTGCGCGAAAAAAAGCTGACCTTCATCAACGTAGACCGCACCCCCAAACCCATGCGCGAAGGCAGTCGTCTCTTCGAAGCATTGGCCGGAGAAAAATCCCCATGGCGCATGGTTAACGTCAAAGGCGGCTCCACCTCCAAAATACGCGAGAAAGCACACCTGCTGGTCACCGCCAACATGGTTAACGAAGTATCCGCCGGAACACGCACCCCGCTCCCGGTATGGGCGGAAAAATTCTGCCTGTCCATGGTCCATAAACTGGCCCCGGAAGGACGAATCCTGATCATCGAACCGGGTATCCGCCGTTCCGGCAGGGTTCTTTCTGTAATCCGTCAGGAATTCGTGGAAGCAGGTTTTCCCATTCTCGGCCCCTGTACTCACACCGAAGAATGTCCCATGAGTGGCGAACAGGGAAAGGCATGGTGCCATTTCAACTATGATTCCGATCACGCTCCGGCATGGCTGCAGAAACTTTCAGCCCAATGCCGCCTCGAAAAGGACAATGTCAGCCTGAGCTTCCTCTATGTAGGTCTGCGAAAGGAAGAAGTTGAAAATCCACGCGAAGGCGAAATGCTCATCCGTGCGATATCAGAATCCTTCAGACTCGATGAAGGCGGCTTCGGACAATACGGCTGTGCGGCTCAAGGCCAGATTTTGCTATCAGCACAAGGTGGAGCAAAAACCTTGTATCCCGGTGGACTTATCGGTATGCCCATCCCTGAAGAAGAAAAGCGGGATGAAAAATCAGGCGCACTGATAGTCCCCCTGCCCATGCGTGAAGGTGACAAGCGTAAACGTGAAGCAAAAGCAGCCAAACCGCAGCAGAAGCAAGATTCACGTTCTTTTAAAGACAGAAAGTAATTGAATATGGAATTTATTGATCTTGGATTAATCCCCCACGGGGAAGCAGAAAAAATCCAACTGGCAAGACTGAAACAAGTCATGGAAGGCACTGCCGGTGATGCTCTTTATCTTTTGGAGCATCCTCCGGTGGTTACCCTGGGCCGTCAGGGCGGACTGGAAAACCTGCTCATCAGCGAGGAAGCTCTGAATGCCATGGGAGCAGAGGTAGTTCAGACCGCAAGGGGGGGCAATATCACCTGCCATTACCCCGGCCAACTGGTGGTCTACCCGGTCATGCGCATTGAAAAACGGCGCGGCGGAATCAAGAAATTCTTCTATGACATGGAAGAGACCGCAATCCGCACTGCTGCCCGATTCGGTGTGGAAGCAGCCAGAAGTGAAGGAAGGCCCGGAGTCTGGGTCGGTCCCGGAAAGCTCTGCTCCATCGGCATCGGGGTCAAAAAATGGATCACCTACCACGGCTTGTCATTCAATGTTTCCAGTGACATGAAACTTTTCGACGCCATCACCCTCTGCGGGTTGCACGGCGCGCACCCCACCTCCCTTTCACGGGAGGCTGGCAAGGAAATTTCTACCGAGGAAGTAAAAAATGTCTTCAGAGAAGAATTCGGAAAAGTATTTGCGGATACCGCCTTGGCTGCGGGTTAAACTGCCCACCGGAAGAACTTTCAACGATACCAGCAAAATGCTGGATGACCTGAATCTGAACACGGTCTGCCAGTCCGCAAAATGCCCCAACTGCTGGGAGTGTTTCTCCCGTAAAGTGGCTACATTCCTGATCATGGGCAATAACTGCACCCGAGACTGTGCCTTCTGTAACATCTGTCCTGGTCAGATCGAACCGCTTGATGCGGACGAACCGCGCCGTGTGGCAGAGGCAGTAACGCGTCTGGGCCTGAAATACGCAGTCATCACTTCTGTAACCCGCGATGACCTCGATGACGGTGGTGCAGCCCACTTTGCGGAAACCATCGAACGTATCCGCGCCGAGCATCCCGAATGCAAAATTGAAGTGCTCATCCCGGATTTTCAGGGCAACCTTGATGCGCTCAAAACCGTAATCTCCGCCAAGCCGGACGTGATCAACCACAATGTGGAAACTCCGCCCGCGCTCTACCCGGAAATCCGCCCGCAGGCCGATTACAAACAAAGCCTAGAACTCATCGAACGGGTCAAACAGCTTAGTGATATTCACGCCAAATCAGGGCTCATGGTGGGCCTAGGCGAAACAGATGAACAGGTCTATCAAGTTATCGACGACCTCGCAGCCATCAATTGCGACATCATCACCATCGGCCAGTACATGCGCCCCTCAAAAGCGCATCCGGCTGTAAAACGCTACGTGGAACCTGCTGTTTTCGATGAATACGCTGAATACGGCAGAAAGCTTAGTGTGCCCCATATGTTCTGTGCACCGCTTGTCCGCAGTTCCTTCAATGCCGCCGAGGCGTTCGACAAGTTATAAACACTGTCATTTACATCGCTAATCGCGACTGTACATTGATAATCGCGACTAGCACAACGCTAATCGCGACTGAGCAATGATCCCATATACTAAAATAATAAAAAGTCACTTACATTTATTGATTATAAATGTGGGTGACTTTTTGCTTTTAGCGCAGGACGTACACTTAAACTCAGTGCGGCAGTCTTCTTAAAAATATGTCAGGGTCAAAATTATCCATGTGGCCAGTCCGGCCTAAGATTCAAGAAGGTGAATCTTTGACCTCTTGGTTGACCAGAACGGCTAACGAATATGGCTATAAACCATATATATTATGTCAAATTGCTCTAAATAAAAAAGTACATCCATACACAGACTTTGATCTAAATTTAAAAGGCAACGATTTAAAAATCTTAGCTGAACTATCTGGTCAATCTTTTGATGAGTTAAAAAAAGGAACTTTCAAAGACTTGCATGGTTGGACTTTGCAGCATTCAAAAAACAAAAAGATGTTGCTTGATAATCGGCTTAGCCTCCCTCCCCGTCAAAGAAGGGTTGCAGTATGCCCAGAATGCCTAACAAACTCAAAATACGGAAAACCTTACTTGCGAAAAGAATGGCGCATTTCATACAATACAGTATGCCACGAACACAAGCTACAGCTAATTGACAAGTGCACAAGATGTAAAAAACCATTCTATTCTACAAGCCCATTCATTCTGAGCACCAAAAAACAAATCTGTCATCACTGTAAGAAACCAATACAAAAAATGAAAAAACAGTGCAGAGAAAATATTTACTATAAAAACATGTTTTTAGATGATATATTTCAAGGTAATGGAGAGGGTGCAATTTATCACTTAAATTTTTATTACAATATAAGACTATTCGATTACATTAGACCTAAAAACTATAGCCTTCCAGAATTCATTAACTTTAAAGCCACCAAGAAAGATTTAAGGTTAATACGCAAACATAATGGAGACCCTTTAGGTAAAATTAATATCCACTTAAGACATGTGCTGATGCCAATACTAATTCATATATATGAATACTATGAAAATGTAATGCGAGATCGTCTCAAAGAACTGCAAAACATATATAAAAACAACAAATAACACCTAATATACACGCTCGAATCACACAAACAACCGACTACACTGCAAAGCCGAACTGCGCCTGTCCCCTAAATCAACAAGCCGATCTAGCCACGGTAGAATTTCTTTTTTCCGGTCACTCGAAAGGGGGTATCCTTCTCTCTCTGCAAAAGCCTGAATTAACGAGGCAAGCCTTACAGCATTAGCATTTGAGGCCCATTGCACCCTTGAACTCCATAATTCTTTAGGAATTAAATCAAGCTGATTAAAAAAAACGTCTGTCTCGTAATGCTCAAATGAACGCTCAACTAGTGTGAGCCAAGCTGTGAACACTCCGGCAACATCTCCTACTGAAGACAAAACTTGATCAACTAATCCCATAAGAATTGCGACTTCAGACCAATCGTTATTCGCGAAACGTATAGACTTCATACACTTGGGTTCAAGTTGTGCACAAAAATAGACTTTACAATGTCTAATAGCTTTCAAAACAATTCTCCCCTACCTAGAACAACAGATCAAAACTTAGATCTTAATTAATAAAAAATTAAATCCATCAACATATGATGTCCTTACGTTTAAGTTCCCATCAGATCATCCTGCACACCAATACTTTCAAGCAGAGCAGAGTACTGATCAGAGTCTTCCTTGATCTTCAATATAATCTGACGAGCAACTGTTTTCATCTCTGGAACATCAATAGGTGATGCTCCACGTTCAAATACACCGCACAAATGAGAATACTCATTATTTATTCGCTCTGTTAATAAAATAGGGATGTTACCTTCACCAAAAAACTTTGAAATTTTATTATCACCTTCTTTACCGTTAGGATATTTGTAGTACAAATAGATTTCCAAAAATTTCCGAGCATTATTTCCAAAATTATAAAATATTTGGTAGCTCGCATCATCAAGCGTTTCACAAGTTGCGCACTTGTAGATTTGATGGAAAAGGTAATTAAACTCAGTGACGTACTCTTTTAAATATCTCGGCATTGGTGACAGTCGGCTAAAATCGCCGCAACGTTCGATCAAGAAAAATTCTCTAATTTTTACCTTATTTTGTCCTTTGCCTCTATAATCACCAGAAATTCTCTTTAGATACTTCAAAAAATCAAGGCTATGAGTTGAAATAAATAGCTGCCTGTAACTTTTCTTTTTAATAATCTCCGAAGCAATCAAAGTATAAATAAAGAAGATATGATTTGTATCCAGACTGGAAATGGGATCATCGATCCAAATAATAGGCTGACTCCCCTTGGTTTCAATATCCTCAAGCTTTGCCATAAAATAACAAAAAGCTATCAGACTGCACTCCCCTTCACTCAGGTGAAATGCCTTTTTACCATTACGGGTTATTTCAAATCGATACCCTGCAGCACCGCTTGAAGCCTCCTCTACAGCTACTGCCCTAAGAGAAAGAGAATGATGTCCGAAAAAATTATTTAAATAATGATTTACTTGCTCAGCACCTTTACTTTCGTCTTTCAACTGAGATTTTAATTCATTAATCTCAGCGATCTTGGAATCAACTTCATTTTTAACAGCAACTTTATGTGCTTTTGATTTATCTTTTTGGTCTTCTAACTTATCAAGGCTTGTACAAGTATCCTTATAGTTAATATCCGTAGTAAACTTAAAAACACTATGAAGTCGTAAGGATTTTCTGGCTTCGGACTGCTTTTTTTCTAAATTTTGAGTTTTAAGATTAGACTCTTCTCTGATCGATTCATAAAGATCTCGAACTTCGTTCAAATTATGTTCAACAGAAGAAGCTTCATTATACTCAAGAGGAGTAAAAATATCATTTTTGCGATCCTCTAACTGAAGCTTCATAGAAGCAAAAGATGCACTATAACGTTCTGATCTAGTTGCAAACAACTCTAAAAGATCCTTAAGCTCATCATCAAAACTAGAATAGAAATCAGAAAATTCTATTTTAAGTAAATCGCGTGCACGTCCCTTTTCCTTATCTATCAATAACAAAACGTCATCAATCTCAGCCTCTAGATCTTTAGATTCTTGATTGAAATGTTTATCTAACTTTCCCCACAGCTCTTCCCAATGCTCAGCAGGGTGCAAGCTACCACAGAAAGCACATTGATTTCTTTTACTTTTATGGTACTTTCGCCCTGACTCAACCCATTTTGCGAGATCGGTATTATCAAGCCACTCTTGAACTTGGTCAGAAGCCTGTATTTTTTTTTCGATCAGATTCTTGGCTTTAGATGAAATCTCAGAATATTTAAGATTAAAAACAGCGGACTCTTTAATCTCATCTTTAGAATCTTCTTTAAGAAGTTTATGAAAGTCATCTACAACCTTATCAGATAGAGGATCATAAGAATCCTTGATCACAATACCAATATCACGCTTCAATTTAGTTGTATTATAGTTAACATCTCCAAACATCTTATTATTTTTGATAGAGGTAGGAGATTTTGTTGCCTTATTCTGTAATTTTTTATTTAAATCTTTTTCCTTTTCACCATAATTTTGATCTACAACTTTAAAAGCCTCTTGAGCTGTAGACAATTTAGCATACAATCCAGTCTTCTTTTCTTCACTCCCAAGCTCAAATTCAAGTTTTTCAATTGCTTCCTCAAGTTTTGCATTATCTTCTCCTAAAATTGCGAATGAATTAATTTCCTGTGCATCATCAACAATAAACTGGAGATTATCCTTCACAAAATCTTCATTAAAAACTCGCACTACATGGTCATGCCCCTGCAACGAATCATGTCTAAGATTACTGCCATCATGAAAGCTTAGTTGAAACAGGGGAGAATCGTACTTATCCGAAATCTCGCCAACCTCTAAGGCGCGGATTATTCGCGATAAAGTTGTCTTCCCAGAGTAATTACGCCCATACAAAATATTTATCTGCTTAAAATCTACAGGATTACCGCCATTATCTTTGACTGCTGAACTCCAGCAAAAATCCTGAAAAACGGCCATATTCTTTATTGAATCAATTCTTTTAATCTCGCTAGCCATATTCTCCCCCAGAGCACTTAAGATCCTCACATTTATCGTTTTTTACTTACAAACGATCGATTTATTCAAAACCAACACTACAGTTGGCATCCAGCAACCGGTCATCCAAAAGAGGATCATACCAATCCAGAATAAATTTTTCTTTTTGCGCAATACAAATATGGTGAAACAAATCCGATTCCCCTTCCATACCGTGAAGACCATATTCTTACCGCTTTTCAATAAGCATCGACAGCTAACGCAGCATTTGCATAAGCACCACGAGCCTATGAAAGAAATTCATTTATTTGCTCGTTTTAAACGAAAGATCGATAGACTTATTACCACCCCATAATTCTAAACTTATCAACAGGCCAAAAAGTACATCTAAATTATTATAATATCAACCAGATCACTAATTTAAAGTTAATACTCACTCCACTTTTGCCGATAAATTAAAGTGGAGCTTTTTCCGCAGCCAGCGCAACACATCATAAATATTATCAGCAGAAGCTATATACTAACGGACAAGACATGAGAGTGATCTCATGGTGACGCAGGCATCAAAATGAACTACAATTTGGACCATGAAAATCATCATCCTAGGCGACATCCACGGAGACTTCCAAGTCATCAATTATTTGGTAGAAACGGAACAGCCAGATATTATTATCCAGTGCGGAGATTTTGGGTACTGGCCACGTAAGAATGGCTGGCCGCCAAACGATCCGCAATTGAAATTAGGCAATACAAAATTATATTGGTGTGATGGGAACCACGAAGACCATGAATCCCTTGCTAAGATTGCAAGCTCAGGGGAACTGGAAGTTGCCCCCAATTGTTTCTATCAGCCTCGCGGATCAATTTTTACACTGCCAGACAAACGCACAGTACTTTTCTTTGGGGGTGCGGATTCAACGGACAAAGAATCAAGGAAAGAAGGGGATAGTTGGTTTTCTGGTGAAATTCCAACAGTCGCTGACTTCGATAAACTAGCCCCGAATATCCACATCGATATTGTCGTCAGCCATACCTGCCCCAAATCATTTAATCTCAGACAGGCAGCGCCGTTGGGGTATCGCAAATCTTCATGGCTTGCCAAAGCAGATGACCCGACACGCGATATTCTTGATTTGATATTACGGCAATACAGCCCAGCACAGTGGTTTTTCGGACACTTCCATATCCATCAAACCGACAAATTCGAAAACACAGTCTGGACGGCTTTAGCAATCCCCATGGAAGATGAAGAAATCTGGTGGGTTGAACTCAAACAATAATGATCGTTCACAGATACTTCCAACAACTATATCAGTAAGAAAAAACTTAAGGCTAAGCGAGTCTCTATCGACGTACAATAGAACAAAGTACTACGCTTACCGTTCCTTCAGACTCTCACTGGTATACTTGAGCAATGGGGATAAAAAGAATTCAATAAGCCTCCGCTGACGAATTTTAACTTCCGCTGACGCTCGCATTCCCGGACTTAAGTTGACCTTTTTCCCGTTAACCAGAATGTAAGATTGTTTCATATCTACCCGGGCGTTGTAATATAATTCGCCTTCTTCGGTCTGAACGGCATCTCCGGAAACATGTCGAAGAGAACCATCTATGATCCCGTACTCGGTAAAAGGAAAGGCCTCTAGCTTAATCTCAACATCCTGACCTGCACGCACAAAGCCAATGTCCTTGTTTTGTACTTTGGCTTCAATCTCAAGTTTAAAATTCTCTGGGACTATGATCATCAACGGCTGGGCCGGAGTCACTACGCCACCCACGGTATGCACATTCAACTGCTGAACTTTGCCTGACACAGGTGCGGTTATACGTTGCAGGGTATCAACCTGAGTCGCCTTCTTTAGTTCCTGCACTAACGATTCAGCCTGAGTAGAAACCTGCGTTCTCCGTTCAAGAAGATCCCTGCGATATTCTGAAAGGGTCTGAACTCGTTGTTCAAGTGCAAGCAACATTGAAGCTTCCGCCTCTTCATACTTTTGCTGCTCAGTCTTGAAGTCCTGTTCAACCTGAATACGTTGAGTCTCAATTTCCAACCATTCATTTTCGGGCGCTACATCTTGATTATATAACTGCTTGCGCATTGCAGCCTGTTTGGTAATGATCGGCAGAGTATTTTTTAATTTTTCAACAGTATGTTTAGCTGCCTGCATCTGTGCTTTAATACGGCGCACCTCATTGTCATAAGTCTTAAGTTTAGAGAGCAAGGCATCAGCTTCCTGAGCAAGATATCGCTTCTCCTGCTCAACCTCATGTGGTTCAACCCCCTCAGGAGCCTTAAGCCTAGGTTTAAGGCCAAGCTCAGGACTCCACGCAAGCAAAGCATCAAGCCGTGCCTTTTCAAGTCGCGCGGCGTCAAGCTCAGCATCTAAGCGATCAACATCCGCACCACTTGAGGTGGTATCAAGTTCAATAAGTAAATCGCCCTTTTTCACTAATTGACCGTCATGCACTAAAATCTTGGATACCACCCCGTGCTCTAAAGGTTGAATAGTTTTAACTCGCCCAGAAGGAATTACTTTACCTTCAGCAACAGCCACAACATCCGTTTTACCAAGACAAGCCCAGATAACGCCCAGAACAACAAACAGCACAATACACCAGATTATGGCCCGGCCAATTGGCGAAGGAGGAGTTTCTACCACTTCAAGCGAAGCAGGCAAAAACTCCATCTCATCTGAAGCCATTTTAGGCGTGCAGGCCGTTATCGTTCTGGAAATTAAATTTTTAATTCTATCACGCAAAGATTCCTGCGTAGATTCCGGTTCCTCTGGTGCATTAATTTTCCCAAGCGGGGGAGGTAGTTCTTGCATATTTATACGCCCTCCGCTGCGCCCTTGGATTGATAGTTCCAAAGCTGAGAATAATATCCACCAGTGTTAATAAGCTCGTTATGTGGCCCGCTCTCAACAATCTGCCCCTTATCCACAACTACAATACGATTGCAATCTTTAACAGTGGACAACCTATGAGCAATGACCAGCACAGTACGGTTCTGGCAGATGGCGGCCATATTCCTCTGGATAATATGCTCTGATTCATAATCAAGAGCAGAAGTAGCTTCATCAAGAATCAAAATCCTTGGGTTGGTGAGCAAAGCTCTGGCAATCGCTATACGCTGACGCTGTCCACCGGAAAGCCCTGTTCCCTGTTCCCCAATGACTGTGTCGTATCCTTCTGGAAGTTCGAGGATAAAATCATGCGCCCCGGCAAGCTGTGCGGAGCGAACAACTGTTTCCATAGGAGCACCGGGGTCTGCCAGAGCAATGTTATCCCGCACAGTGCGGTTGAAAAGCATATTTTCCTGCAACACAACACCAACCTGACGCCTGAGCCAAGCTGTATCCACCAAAGTAAGATCAATCCCGTCAACCAAGACCCGTCCTTTCTCCGGGACATAAAGTCGCTGAACAAGATTGGTGAGAGTGCTTTTACCTGATCCGGAACGGCCAACAATACCCAGCATTTCCCCTTTTTTGATGTTCAGATTTACATCCTGAAGAATGAAGGGCCCGTCCTGCCGATACCTGAAACTGCAATTTTCAAATTTAACCTCTCCCTGCAGTGAAGGGAGGGTTGAACGATTTGGATTATATCCCGGTTCTGTAGGGTTGTTGAGAATATCCCCTAATCTCTCAAGAGAAACTCCTGCCTGTTGGAAATCTTGCCAGACCTTAGAAAGGCGCAGAATTGGCCCACTAACGCGTCCAGCCATCATATTGAAGGCAATGAGCTGCCCTATGCTTAAATCGCCGTCAATGACGCTTCTAGAGCCAATCCAGAGTATAAGCAGCGTGGTAATCTTACTTAAAAATGTAGTTGCTTGTACTGCAAAATTACCAAGATTATCGGTCCTGAAGGCAGACTTCACATATCCGGCCAACAAATCTTCCCAATGACGCTGGAACTGAGGCTCCACTGCCATGGATTTTAGGGTCTGTACCCCTGTGATTGTTTCAACCAAAAAGGCTTGCGATTCTGCACCGCGCTGGAACTTTTCATCCAGCCTGCGCCTTAAAACGGGAGTGACGAACACTGAAAGTCCCACATAAAAGGGCAAAATACCAAGCACCAGCAAAGTCAATTTCCAACTATAAAAAAACATCACCAGAATAAAAACAAAAGTGAAAAACAAGTCGATAACAATAGTTAAAGTAGATCCGGTCAAAAATCGGCGTATACTTTCAAGTTCACGCACCCGCGCAACCGAATCCCCAACTCTACGGGCATTGAAATAGGCCAACGGCAAGGAGACAAGGTGTGAAAACAGCTTAGCACCTAGAGTCACATCCACTCTGTAAGTCGTATGCGAAAAGAGCCACGTTCGCAGCCCTCCTAAAACAACCTCAAACGCAAAAATTGCCAAGAGGCCTATGGCCAAAACATCAAGGGTAGTAAGTCCCTTATGAACAAGGACTTTATCAATAACCACCTGAAAGAAGAGAGGAGTAACCAAGCCGAACAATTGCAAGAAAAACGAAGCCAGCAAAACCTCACTGAACAATCGTTTATACTTAAGCAGAGCCGGAATAAACCAGCTGATATTAAACTTACGAACAGCTTCGGGCAGCAGAGTTCGTTTGGTTATAAGCAGCAACCTGCCGGACCATAATTTCGAGAACTCATCTAAAGGAACCTTTTCCGCCCCTTTTCTGAATGGATGCTGCAAAAGGACATCGTCCTCGCGTGCTCCCCCCATTATCATCCAAGTTCCATCGTTCATCAGAGCCATGGCCGGAAAAGGAACTTTCGAAAGTTTATCACAGCTCCGATCAAGCACCTTTGCTTTGAGCTCCAGAGCACGAGCAGCCTTCACTAAATCCAATTGCCCCATCACCTCACCCGGAGGAGCGAACCTGTGTTTAATCCCATCCGGATCAGCTGCAACTCCATGATAACGGGCAAGTAGTACTAAGGAAACAAGCCCTGTATCCTGAACTTGATTGGTATCTGTAGACTGGTTTTCGTTGTTTATTTTTTCCCCGGACATGAAAACTATTTCTTTTCCCAGCTTGCGGCGATCATGCTTTGTGCTCCATCTTGAATATCAGCCGGGACGCTCAGTACTCCTGCACTACTAGGAGAATAAGAAGACATTGCCTCAACAAGACCCTGAACTTGACTTTCCATCAATACCGAACCATCTGAAAGCTGAAATTCCTCAACTCGCCAACTAGATGATTTGAACCAATTATCAACAGTGACTTTATCAGCACTGCCAACAACCCCAATTGTCAGGTCCGTTCCATCCTGTGAAAACCATAAATCACTCTGGGTAATTCCTTCCCCAAAATGGGCAACATCATACCCGCTAAAATCATTAACAATATCCTGTCCATCTCCTTTATTAAACAGGTAGCAGTCATCCCCGTAAGCTCCGGCAAGAGTATCAGCCCCAGCTCCACCGACAAGGGTATCGTTACCGTCCATACCCTTGATCATGTCGTCCCCACCATTGCCGTAAATTATATTATCTTCATCGTTTCCATATAAATTTGAAGAGCTGTCATCGCCGTGCAATTCTTCAACATTAGTCGTGAAACACATATTCAATGAACCAGTAACAAAGGCTTTATCGTAGCCAGCCCCACCATCAACAGTCGCATCGCCTGCATTATAGTACAGAACATCATCGCCAGCCCCAGCAAGCAGCGTATCGCGCCCGTAGCCGCCTATGAGGGTGTCATTGCCTGCACCACCATCAAGGAAGTCATTTTCATTACCGCCATCTAAAATGTCGTTGCC
>NZ_OY762999.1:0-42500 GCF_963666665.1 Maridesulfovibrio sp. | reverse complement strand
GTATGCTTCGCTCTGCCCCGAACTCATTAAGGTAGGATTCGTCCAGAATACCCGCTCTCCAAAATGTGTTCTAAAAATCGATCCGAAGCGCTTAGCTTTGAGTCTCAAACTTTCATTTATTTAATGATCTTAACACCTTGCTTTCACTCAGTGCGGAGAGGCAAATTATTCAAACTCGCCGTCCCTGTCAACCATTAATTTCGATGTTCTCTCAAAATATTTTTTCAATGATCTCAGTGCCTTGCTTTTGATCAGCGCGGATTGGGAAACTATGTAATCCCGTTTCGAAAGTCAACCGCTAATGTCCGGTCAGTCAAAAAAAATCTCAGCTGTGCTGCGCCCGTTCAGGGCCGTCATCAGCCGAGGAAAGACGTTCTATGGAAAACTACGCTTGGGGTCAAGCGCTTTTTGAATTATTGTGCTTATCCCGCAGATGCCGCGGGATAAGCACAATCTTAACAGCTTGAATTACTTCAAATAAGGATACTTACTTTCAAATCCCTTAAACTGTTTTTCCAAATTCCACTGCAGATCTGCTTTCGGACTTCCAGAAAGGAACTTATCGCACTCGTCCTTTACTCCAGAAGATTCACTGCACGCTTTCACCATATTACCATAGGCTCTATTCACCCATAGAGACCCACCATCCAAAAATGAGTACTCAAGGGAATTGCGAGCAGCTTCCTTCAACTGCTGATAAGTCAGCTTCTGATCCAAAACCGCCCGTACATATTCATCAGTTAAAGTCGAACGGGCTATACCCATATCATCTGAAGCCAAAACAACAGGCACTCCTGCTTTTAAATATGTCTGCAGCGGATGCTCCTTACCGCTGACTTTTAATATTGCATCATTACTGCCCAGCAGAATTTCGATGGCCATCTGTCTTTTCTTCATTTTTTTAACCAGACTTTCAGCCCCCTTTTCATAAGGGAGATCTACGGCATGACCAATTCTTCTCGCATTCACATCGTCAACAATCAAGCCAATATGGTTTGAAAGACCCTCCGGATTTGCCAAAGCCGGGGTCAGCTCTCCGGCATGTAAAGTAATCGGGACACTATGCCCCCACCGGGAATCAAAGAAACTTACCATCTTCATATGCAATTCATAGTCACGCATAGCAATAGGACCATCTTCCGGACCGACCAGATTTATTCCCACCACTCGTGAATCGCTAAGTGCAAGTTTGAAAGCAAAAGCCAACTGGGCAAATACACTGGCAGGATCATTACCTCTTGAAATCTGATTGATGTACTTAATATGCACTTTCTTTGCCGGATCTTTTCCCAGTATCCTGGACTTCTCTTTTTCAGCGCTATTAATATTTTCAACAACAGCCTCGATATCACCGTAAAGATCCGAATCTTCCAGATTCTTAAGAGACTCCGCGAAATTTCCGGTCCAAGCTTTATTCACAATCTTTTCATCACTTGATTTTGGACCATACATTGAAAGCATAACTTCCAGATATTGAACATGATCTCTATCTGCCTGCTTAGCGGCGTGAGCTAGCAACCTCCCCGTATTGTACTTAGCAACACCCATCTTTCCGAAAGCTCCAAAGAACTGATCATGCCCCCAAAGCTGGTTATCACGCCTATTTTCCCTGACTGACAACTCGCTTACCGCCATATTCCATATTTTAGCATTAGAGTATGCATCCTTGGCCGCAAGAGTTCCATCACCGCAAGGACCTGCTACAATTTTCCCGCTACTCTTTACGATACAGGCGTTATCCTCAGCCGCCCACTTTAGATAATCTTCAGCATACGGAATGCCGGACAAATGAGTATGCAGGTCCGCCCCCTTAGGCATTTCCGCGATTACCATTCGCAACTCAACCGGACTTAATGTTTGTAGATTATTATTTTGCAAACTTTGATCTTGCATGCCCGTGCGAGGAGCACAGGAAACAACTGCCAACAACGCACATATTAATATTATTTTTTTCATAATTACACTTAAAGCTCAGCTATACAAGAAAGTCAATATTTGACTAAACTACATATACAAAAAAAGGCCGCCCCAAGGGACGGCCTTTTTACTAATATGCGGATAGATCCTAGTGTGCAGCTGGAGCGGCGCCACCCTTGGGATGACAGCCAGCGCAGGAGATAGGACCCTTATCTTCTTTGACATGACATTTTGAGCAAAGCTGATGGTATGCATTGCGCAGATCGGTCTTACCTGCTTCAGCTTTAACAGCGTGGCAGTCAGCACACTTCTGGTCTTCGGAAGATTCGCCTTCTACGATCTTTCCATCTTCCCAGACATGGTGACAGGCAGCGCAATCTTCAATACCGGCCTTTTCATTGTGTGCATCATGTGCGAACACAGCAGCAGGCCTCTGATGCTTAGGGAAAGCCGAGTCCAGCAGGGAAGTTATATCTTCCTGACAGAACGCGGGAACCATGTAGAGCAAGACACAGGCGGCAATGACCGCAATAGAGAATACTCTTTTAATCATTGTAATCTTCCTCCTACTCCGGCTTTTCCATGAGTTCATAGATCAAGTCACCGAAGAACTTAATGTCCATGCCAAGCTCATAATAGTGAACGAGGTCTTCGAGTCCGCCGTGGCAGTTATGGCAGGGAGCGAGAATGGTGTTCACGCCGGTTGCTTTAAGCTGCTCAGCCTTGATCCTGTTACCCTTCATACGGACATTCTTGAACGGAGGACCGCAGTTGATAACACCACCACCAGCAGCACAGCAGTAGTTGTGCTCAAGGTTGGGGGTCATTTCAACCACGTTCTCACAAATAGCATGTGCAAGTTTGCGAGACTGTTCCATCAAACCTCGACCTCGAATGACGTTGCACGGGTCATGAATGGTAATCGGCTCTTTGAACTTTTCACGCAGTTTGATTTTCCCGGCTTCAAAAAGCTCCCAGAAAAACTCAATAGAGTGAACAACTTCAATAGGATACATTTCCCATGCATCCCAACGGTTACCCTGATCGTAGATGGAACGGAATGCGTGACCGCACTCACCCATGACAATGCGTTTACATTTAAGATTAAGGGCAGATTCGAAATGACGTTTCTTGAGACGACCCATCATTTCAAAGTCACCGGTAAACATACACATGTCGGAGTTATCCCAGCCCGGTTCGGTGGGCATGGTGAAATCTACACCGGCTTCGTTGAAGATATATGCAGCCTGATAGATAAGCTGGGTACGGAACTTGGGTTCCGGAGCGATAACGGAGTAGTAGATCTCCGCACCTTCTTTATCCAGCGGAATGCGCAGGTTGGGCATTTCATCACGTGCTTCATCTTCCTGCCACTGCAGGGTATCCGGCCATTCATCATCCTTGAGCCACATCTGGTTCATGGTTGCGGAATGGGAATGCGCAGTATCCTGAATGTACTGGGGAGTTACGCCGAGCTTGTGGCACATACGACGCACCATGCTCATAATGTAACCGGTATCAATACCGAGCGGACAAAAATGTACGCAGCGACGGCAGAGGTTACACTCGGTGTAAGCAATCTGCGCCATTTCGTAGATTTCATCTGCAGTAAGTTTGTAGTTCTTACGCAGAATTTTGCCCATAGTCTGATGAACTTTACCAGCGGGAGAATAGCTGGGGTCACCATCGTGGGACATATAATAATGGCAGGCTTCGGAACACATACCGCAACGCATGCAAGTCTCAGCATAGAGCTTGAGTTTTGCGCCGGTTTCTCCTTCTATAACCTGCTTGAGAGTATTTTCGATACGTTCCGGAGTCAGGCGGGAAACACCCCGCTCGAGTCCGGCGTCTTCGATTTTCCTGTCGAATGTCATTTTTCAGTACTCCTTGCGGGAATTGGTTACCAGTCCTTGCAGCGACGAACACCGCCGAACTCGGAACCCATGTAAGCTCTGGTGAACAGGCCGAACACTGCGTGACTCAAACGGGTGAAGGGAATGCTGATAAGCATGAGTTCACCACAGAGGATATGCAGAATGAGCATAACCTTGGCATCGCCGATTTCATGGTAGGCCATAACACCGGTCAGGAAAACGAGGGAAGGCACAGCAAGTGCAACCCAATCCTTACCTGTGGTCAGATAAGCAACGTCTTTCTGCAAAAAACGGCGTGCGCCGAAGTAGATGCAGCAGACAACAACCAGAATGGACATGATGTCAGCAACGGTGTCCGGGAGAGTCGGCCAACTGATGCCGAAAAACTGATCCCAGAGAACCACGTGTCCCAGCAGGAAGAGAGGCACAATGACAAGACAGATATGAAAGACAAAGGTCATCATCGCAGTCCAAGGATTGCGCTGCCAACCAAGGGTTCCGGTAGGATTCATCCATGCCATGATGGAACGGAAACCATACTTGAAGCTCATGTAATGCAAAGACGAACCGTCTTTTGCCTTAGCAAGCTGATACATGGAAACCAGTCTGTAAGCGGAACCGAGAACAAACACGCCCCAGGCGAACCAAGCCAGAGGGCCAACCACGAATGCATAAACACTGTTCATGTGTAATTCCTCCGGTTTTTAGAATTCGCTTACTTCGGCAACGATGCGTACAAATTTGCCGCCATCTATTGCACGAATGAGGACTTTGGAGCTGTCAGGGCTGAAAATGGGCTCCCAGCACTGATCAAAATCCTGAGCATAGGGCTTGCCGTCGAGAACAACGGTGTAGCGACCATTCTTTTCAACTTTGGCAGCAACTTTGCTGCTATCGGGGCTGAAAACAGGCTTCCAAGCCATCTGGTAAACACCGGGCCAGACTTTACCGTCACACATTACAGTGTAATCGTAGCCGTCCTTACCGAGCGCTGCTGCGCGGTTACCGTCAGGGCTGACAGCCATGTCGATAACAACAGGAGCAGTGATGGACCAAGGCTTACCATCAACAGCAACGGTAAAGCTGCCGAAGGAGGGAGCAACAATAGCCCAAAGTTTAGAACCGTCAGCGCAGAACTGCTGATGCCAGCAGTTGGCGAAGGTATTCTTCCAGATCAACTCGCCATCCTGAGCCATACCCCATTTTCCACCCAGACGAACAGGCGCTACGAGAGCACCGGTTGCGGGGTTGAAGCTGGGAGCCCAGACACACTGAAATTCACGCTGCCAGATCTTGCCATCGACTGCGATGGTGTAATCATAGAGAGTTTTTCTTACTTGGCAGGCAACTTTTTCACATTTGGCATCAAATACCGGTGTGTAGCAGTTTACGAAAACGTTGTCCCATGCAGTACCATTCACAGCAACAGTGAAAATTCCTTTCTGGAAAGTTTCAATGTCTGCCTGAGGCATGGACGTAACCTGAACCACCGCCGCAGTGGATTTTCCATCACTACCAACAGCAAAATCATTTGCATTTTCAAAAAAGTTCTCCCAGAGGACACCGTCCACGCCCATTCCGTATTCCATATCCTGCTGCACAGCACAGATTATAGAACCTTCAGGACCGAACGTAGTCTTCCAGATGTAGCCGTAATTTTCCGGCCAATGCTCACCGTCAACAGACAGAGTCCATTCGCCCATCTGCTGGGCAATACCTGTAAACCTGCCGTCAGGTGCGAATTTAGGGTAGAAAATCCTGTCGTATGCTTCTTCCCAAATCTCACCGTTGACGCAAGCAGTGAATTCCAGATCGCCTTTATTAACAACAGCACCGACTTTCTCTCCATCGGGGCTGGCATGGAATTCTTCCACCCACTCAAATTTATCAGACCAGGATCCAGTGTCCTGGACCTCTCGCCTACCGGGATTCCAATCCCACGTGGACGCATCAGGCATCTCACGCCTCCTCATTCCGAAGATCCGGTCTATCCGCCAATATTCCGAATCAGCTCGGTTTTCAGGGTGCAGCGCACCCTAGTTTTCTAACCAACAATAGTCCCGTCTTTGGTCGAAACAAACCTCGTCACACCAAGGCCGGAGACCCATACGGCCTTATATCTGCAAGTTAATTGGCACATTTTACAAAGTAGGACAATAGCATCTGAGGGGTTTGGGTATGAATTTTTTTCAAAATAAAACGAGCAACATCCTCCTCAAAAGGATGCCGCTCGTCCAAAAAAATCTTTTATTTAAGCATATTATAAAAGAATTTAATTTACAAAAAAAGCTAAAATCCCAAAAAAACTTTTAATTAACGTTTTGATTATGTCTACTTTAACAGTAGGACATATTACCTACCAAAGCAAGAGGTAATCATAGGTCCAGTTCATCAAATATGTAGTCATAATCTAACTCGGAATTGACCAGCCCAGCTCCATGATTGATCTTAATCATATCCCTAAGCTTGTAACTTTCCTGAATTGCTTCCATCTTCTTGGCTACGGCGTAAGTATCGTCACGCACAACAATAACTGGAATTTCAAGAACTTCTGAACGTGTCAGGATAATATCATTAGGATACAGATTACCGGTCAGGATAAGACAGGGACAATTACCTTCAAGGGCCACCAGTTGAACATCCGCCCTGTCCCCCCCCACAATGACAGCAGAATTCTTATGCCGCCTGAAATGGGTGATAAAGTTCTCTACCTGCATGGTACCGATAAGGAAATTCTCAACTACCCGATCAGCCTTGGTGTGGGCGGAGATGATCTTCCCGAAAAGCCTTTCGGCAAGGTCACTGACCTTAATGGCGCCCATGAGCGGATCACGGGGAATAATGCCCAGTACCTTCACTCCTTTCTTTTCCAGAAAAGGAACGATCAGTGAGGTCAGTTCATCCATGTAATGTTCAGGAACGTCATTAAACACAACTCCTAGGAAATCGTCCCCAAGTTCCTTATGGACCCGGAGCACGTAATCGTAATGAAGCTCACTGCTGTAGCGGTCCACCAGAATGGTCTTTGCGCCGAGGGCACGGGAAACATCCGGCCCGCTCACCCCGCAGTAAGTTCCGGAACTGAGATAGCTTCCGGAGCCGCCAAGGATCATGACATCCTTGTCCCTGCTGAGTTCTTCATATGATTCTACAATAGATGGCATGAGATCACCCATGTCTTCGGAAAAAGCCTTGATGGTAAAATCACGGGTGACCAGAACAGGAGTCACCTTGGCCGGGTCCTGCTCCAACCCCAGCACCTGCTGGATAAAAGCCGCATCCGCATCTCCGGGGGTATCACCGTCCATATGGGGAACAGCTCCCACAGGCTTCATGTAACCTACATTAAATCCGCTGTTACGAAATTTAAGCCCCAGCGACATGGCCAGAAGGTTCTTGCCGGAATATCCGGTAGTGGAACCTATATATATACTTACCATCTATGCCTCCTTATTCGCGCTCATCCGGCCGGTTGCCCGCATCTGCGGAGATGTCGACAACAGTCATCCGGGCATCGGCAACCAGAGCCTCGTCCGAGCTGACAAGCACAGGATTGAATTCTGCTTCGTAAATTTCAGGAAAATCATTCGCAAGGCATGACATCCTGATCAAAACATCAGTAATCGCCTCGAAGTCAACGGGCTCGCCCCCCTTGACTCCTTTCAATAACATATAGGAACGGATCTCACGGACCATCTCTCCAGCCTCCTCCACAGAAAGAGGAGCAAGACGAAACGAGATATCCTTCAAAATCTCAACATAAACCCCGCCGAGTCCGAACATAAGCAAAGGGCCGAACTGCTTATCCCGGCGAAACCCGACAATAACCTCACGGGACTGGGGAGAAGCCATCTGCTGCACAAGACAACCGGCAATAAACACATCCGGACGCAAACGCTGTGTACGGGCGGTGATATCCCAGAAGGCTGCCTTAACTTCCTCTGCGGAATTCAGTCCTACACGGACTCCGTCCACATCGGACTTATGCGAAATCTCCGGGGAAGCAATCTTGAGCACAACCGGATACCCGAGCTGCTCGGCAATCGCCACAGCTTCATCACCGGAGCGGGCAAGATCGGACTCCGGCGTCGGTAATCCGTAAGCGGTAACAATATCCCGGGCTTGGAATTCAACCAGCTCGGAACGACCGGACCGTAATGCGTTGTCTACAACCGCACGGGCAGCATC
Organism: Maridesulfovibrio sp.; assembly: GCF_963666665.1. NCBI lineage: Bacteria > Pseudomonadati > Thermodesulfobacteriota > Desulfovibrionia > Desulfovibrionales > Desulfovibrionaceae > Maridesulfovibrio > Maridesulfovibrio sp. Next base: position 34,518 of record NZ_OY762999.1, on the reverse strand, counting down.
AACGTCATGTTCCGGTGTGATATAAGTACGCGGGGGACGGCCTTTCCAGACAGCATATTTATGCATGCAGTCCATTGCACGGACAGCCTGCTTGGGAAAGTCATATACCGGAACTCCGGCTTCTGCAAAAATTTCACGGGCCTCGGCGCTGTTCTTGCGTCCCATAAGACAACAGAAAACAGGCTTGCTCACTTCACCCATGCCCTCAACAACAGCTTTGGCAACTTCCGTGAAATCAAGATTAACCGTGGGAGCGATAATTACCAGCAGGCTGTTCACAGCCGGATCATGGCCCACAATGCGCACAGCCCGGGCATAACTTTCTGCATCAGCATCCCCGAGAAGATCAACAGGGTTGTAAAGCGATGCGTACCCCGGAAGCATGCGCTGCAATTCCCCAATCGTCGAAGGCGAAAAAGTGGGCATGCGCATAACCGATTCACCACAGGCGTCAGCCGCAAGGATACCGGGTCCACCAGCATTGGTCACAATGCCAAGGTTCGGTCCTAACGGCAATTCCTGAACTGAAAAAGCCTTGGCAAGATTGAAAAGTTCATCAAGCTTTTCCACCCGGATAACACCAGACTGGCGAAAAGCCGCATCGCAGGCTTTATCCGATCCGGCCATTGCTCCGGTATGCGATGACGCGGCTCTGGCCCCTGCGGGGGTAGTACCGGCCTTCATCATCAGTATCGGTTTTTTCATGGAGACCTTAGCCGCCTGCGCCATGAATTCCCGGCCATTTTCAATATTCTCCACATATCCGAGAATAACCTTTGTTTCAGGGTCATTACCGAGATATTCGATCATGGAAGCTTCATTGATAACAGCTTTATTACCAAGGCTGATAAATTTCGAAAAGCCGACCTTCTCTCCCAAAGCCCAATCAAGAACAGCTACGCAAAGCGCACCGGACTGCGAGAAAAAGCCCATACTTCCGGGAAGCGGATTGCCGGTGGCAAAGGATGCATTGACCCCGCCTCTGGAATTGATCACGCCGAGACAGTTGGGGCCAAGCAGATTCACACCGTGCTTTTCAGCAAGTTCCGCAAGCTGAACTTCAAGCAACCAGCCTTCATGGTCCACTTCCTTGAATCCTGCGGTGATAACCACCACAGAACGGACTCCAAGTTCAAGCAGTTCCTTGAATACCCCAAGAACAAAATCTCGGGGAACAGCCACAACAGCTAAATCAACAGGAGTGCCGATATCAGAATTTTTTTTATATGCGGAAATACCGTGAATATCACCGCCTCGCGGGTTTACCGGATAAATCCGCCCGCTATACCCGGCACTCAGCAGGTTAGACAGAATGGTGTTTCCAATTTTTCCGGAAACAGATGAAGCGCCTACAACGGCGATTGATGACGGAGTGAACAGACTATCCAAACTATCTCCCGACTTCTCCCCAAACGTGTGAGGGAAAACAATTAGTTCTCAAGCAAATAAATTGTAAAAAAAATGTAACATGAAAACATGCTGCTAACAGAATTTTCCTGTTAACAGCCTCATAAATGTTAAACATAGTCCGAGTATGGCAATCATGGCAAGCAGCTATACAGCTGTGGAAAATTTATGTACCCCCTTATAATTATCCGCAAAGAAATCCATCAGTCAAAGTATTCCAACTATAAACGCCACATTTATATGATATTTTTTATCACCACGCACTTAATCTCCGCAAAAAGTTCTTAACAAGCTGAGATATTGCTCTTTTATCACGTTTAGTGATAAACGTATCAGAAGGTCGGAATTTAAAACTATTTTGCATTAATGATTTATCAATGCTGTCATTTTGAGGTGGGTCAGCTATGAATGCTATGAATGACTCCAAGTTAATCGAAGAGAGCTTCTGTTCCATTACGGAAGCTGTCTTTAAAATACTTCCTAAAAACAATCTTCCTTTCAGCCTGTACAGGATGAATTCATCCAATGGAAGATTCACGCCCATTACAATCCCCGGCAAGCCCATCATCTCCGCTGACAAGCAAGCCATTTCAGAGGATTGCCAACGAGGGCTCATATTTATTAAATTCACGGACATAGGCACGTGCAAACCTATTTTCATGCACCATTTGCCTACAGTTATCGATGACATTTCCCATTCCATCCCGGAACATGAACTGGCAAGCCTGCTTTTGGATGGGCTGAAAAGAAGTGCTGAAAAAATTTATACCGACTCCATAAAATTGAATTTCAAGGAATTCAGCAACACACTGAACGCTGTAGGAGAGCTGCTTCACGAAAAGCCGGATTTACTTTGGCTTATGATCCCCATGCTTGATCCCCAGCATTCGCTGGTTAACAAAGCACTTTCCAACGGTGTAATCGGCGCGGCAGTCCTGCTGCATGCCCGCGAAGTAAAGCCGGATGTTAAAATTTTCATTGATGCGCTCTTCGCTCTTTTTCTCTGCGATATAGGCATGTCCAGCCTGCCTGAATTTGTGCTCGGAAAAGAGTTTTGCCTTTCGCTGGATGAACAGAAACGTATCCGCCAGCACCCGATCGGCTCAGTGGAAGTTCTGAGCTTGACCAGCAGTCTGAGCAAGACTTCCTTGCGTGCAATTCTTGAACATCACGAAAGGATGGACGGTTCCGGTTACCCCAGAGGAGTTACCAACGAAAGCCTTTCGTGGCTCGGCAAACTCTGCGGGGCGGTGGATTCATACGTGGCAATGACCATGGGCCGGCCGGGCAAGAAAAGCATGCCCACAGTGACTGCGTTAAAAATCCTGTACAGTGAATCCACGCAATACGATCCGAATATTATCTACGCCTTGGAAAAAGTAACCTATCGTGATTAAGACCGGATTAAGAACAGTAATTTATGTACTCCCAAAAAAATCCCGCCCAATTTTATCTGGGCGGGATTTTTAATCAATAATCTTCAGGCTTATGCTCACATTTTGTAACCGGATAGTGCTCGGTGACTCCGTCAGCACGCAAATCCTCATCAGTCCGGCGTAATACCTTGCGGATAAACAACCGGGCATCCTCAAAAATCAGATAAAATGCCGGAACCAGCAGCAGGGTAATACCGGTAGCGAAAAGAATACCGAAGCCCAATGATACAGCCATGGGAATCAGAAACTTGGCCTGCCTAGAAGTTTCAAGAATCATGGGCGCCAGTCCGCCGAAGGTGGTCAGGGTGGTCAGCATGATGGGCCTAAAACGGGCGGTCCCCGCCTCCAGTACCGCATCATAAGCGCAATGCCCTTTCCGCCGCTGAATGTTAACGTAATCAATGAAGACCAGCGAATCGTTGACTACAACCCCGCTCAAAGCCACGATACCGAACAGGCTCATGAGGCTCAAACTGTAGCCCAGCAGGGCATGCCCGATAACAGCGCCGACAATGCCGAAAGGAATACAGAGCATGACAATCAGCGGCTGGAAGTAGCTGCGGAAAGGAATCGCCAGCAGAGCATAAATCACCATCATGGCCATAAGCAGGCCGGAGATCAGGCTCTCTGTACTTTCCTGCATATCAGCCTGCTTGCCTTCAAGGGAATATCCCAATCCGGGATAATCAGCCTTCAGCTGCGGAATGACATTAGCTACAACATCAGCCAGAACCTGCGAAGTTTCCTTACGCGGATTAACGTCAGCCTCTACCGAAATGACCCGCCTTCCGTTACGGCGGTCAATAGAGGTGTAAGCCCTGCCGTCCTTGATTTTTACAACCTCGCGCAAAGGAACATCAATTCCGTCGGGAGTACGGATCATCAACTCTTCAAAATCATATTTGGAAGCACGTTCCTTTTCAGGCAGCCGGACCATAACCTTGATTTCATTTCGGCCACGCTGCTGCCGCAGGACCTCGGCCCCATAATAGGAAGCACGAATCTGATTGGCTACATTGCGGGAAGTCAAACCCAGGCTTCGTCCTGCGGGCAGGAGTTCAAAGTCCAGCTGTCTTTTGCCCGGTGAAAAACCGGAATCAATATCCTTAACCTTGGGATACTCACTCAATGCCTGTGCGAGATCAGCTGAAGCCTTTTTGAGCACTTCAATATCACTATGGCTCAACTCGATTTCAAGAGAACTTCCGGAACCGGGACCTCCGCGGTCAGACTCAAAGAGGACCGACTCAGCTCCGGGTATAGGGCCCAAATTTCTCCGCCACTGGTTAACAAATTCATCAGTATGAATAGGCCTTGTGTCGGCATCGGTCAGGAAGACCTGCACCTTGAGCACATGACTGCCGCTGGTGCTCCGCCTGCCGGCACCGCCGATTTTAGCATAAATACCTCCAACCAGCTGATCCCCGCCATTTTCCTCAGCCACCTTTTCAGCGGCAAGAACGGCCTTATCCAATACCTTCTGGGTAACTTCCTTGGCTGTGCCGTAGGGCAGGTCAATTGTCAGGTAGGCATAGTCGGATTCAATCTTCGGAAACATGGTGAATCCCAACCTGCCGCTCTTGATATAAGCGAAGGAAAGAATCAAACATGCTGCCCCAAGGGCTACGGTAAGGTAACGAAGAGTAACCGCACGATCCAGAAAAGGCCTGTAGACCTTATGCACAAAACGGAGCAAACCATGGGAAATCATCTGCTGATAATGAAGAATGGCCCCCATGATCTTACCCGGCTTACGCTCGCTGCCATGCCCAAGATGGGCGGGAAGAACAAAAAGGGACTCTACCAGTGAAATAAAAAAGACACTGCAGACAACCAGCGGGATAACCTTAAAGATTTTCCCCATGACTCCGGGCACGAAAAACATGGGCATAAAGGCGACAATGTTGGTAAGAACACTGAAGGTAACCGGCATGGCAATCTGCTTGGCCCCTTCACAAGCCGCTTCAATCCAGTTCATGCCCTGCTGGCGCATGGTATAAACGTTTTCACCTACAACAATGGCATCATCCACAACAATACCGAGTGAAATAATGAAAGCGAACATGGAAATCATGTTGATGCTGGCTCCGGCCGGCGAAAGGATCAGCATGCCGCCCAGAAAAGAAATGGGAATCCCCATGGAAACCCAGAAAGCCAGACGAGGTTCAAGAAATAAAGCAAGAAAGACAAAGACCAGCCCAAGACCCATGTAGGCGTTGCGTAAAAGAAGGTCCATGCGCTGGCGGTAAATATCAGAGCTGTCGTTACGCACTGCCACATGCACACCGGCAGGCAGACTCTGGTTAAATGCTTCAAGCTGCTCATGCACCGCATCAGAGACCCCGATGGGGGTCTGGTCGCCGATGCGGTAAACCTCAACACGCACCGCAGGCTTACCGTCAAATGTGGTTACGATGTCATCGTTCTGAAAATCCTCTTTAACCTCGGCAATGTCTTCCAACAAAACCTGAGTACCGTCATCTCCGGTGACAATGGGAACCCGCGCAAATTCACGGGCATAATCACGGCGTTCCTTGAACCGGACGAGGATTTCACCGCCCTCGGTCTTAATGCCGCCGCCGGGAAGCTCTACTGATGTCTTGGCAAGGGAATCCGCTACATCAGAGAGGGTCAGACCATAAGCCCGAAGTTTCTCCTGCGGAATCTCAATGCTAATCTGCAATCCACTGACTTCAGCAAGCTCCACCTGAGTAATCCCGGGATCACCGATCAGTTCTTCACGCAGGCGCTCGGCAACCTTGCGCAAGGAAAGTTCATCCGTATCTCCGTATACCATGAGCGAAAGAACCCCGCGCTGTCGCGAAACAACGCTGATAACCGGATCCTCGGCTTCCTCCGGAAAGGAAGTGATTCGGTCCACTTCACTCTTGATATCCTGACTGAGCTTTTGCAGATCATAACCTTCAATGGCTTCTGCTACAATTGATGCACTGCCTTCTGCAGCGGTACTGGAAACCTCCTTGACCCCGTCAAGGCCGATAATTGCTTCTTCAACAGCCAGAACGATTCCCTGTTCCACTTCTTCGGGGCTGGCTCCGCTGTAGCTGACCTGCACGGTAACCGTATCCATTGTGAATTCAGGGAAAATCTCCTGCTTGATATTGAAGCCCATAACCAAGCCGCCGACCAGCAGGATAATCATCAGCAGGTTGGAGGCTACCGGGTTCCCGGCCATCCATGCAATAGGGCCTGTTTTTTTATTTTGCTCAGCCATTGCTATCCACCTTCTTTTTCATGGAACCGGAACCATTCTCGCGCAGTTTCATATTCTGCAGCGGAGCGGAGATATCGGTAACAACAAGCTTTTCACCGCCGGACACTCCAGTATCAAGATAGACGTAATCCTGATCGCGCCAAATCGGGTCAACGGTCCTGATATCAAGCAGGCCGTCTTCGTTCATTACCCAGATAGTGTTGTTGTCACGGAAAGCGGTCCTCGGAATGGCAATAACTTTTTCCAGCATGCCGGAATCAATGTAAACGTTCACGTAACTACCCAGCAACAGAGGCCGAACTTCACCGCCTTTCAAATTTAAAGGATCTTTCACGGAAACAATTATCCGGGCCATGCGTCCCTTGGATTCCAAAGAAGGCAGGAGACGAAGGACTTCCCCTTCCCGCTCCACGGCATTCTTGCCGCTGCCCATGCGAACACGGGCCTTGGAACCTTTGAAGCCGTTTTCCGCCGAGGGGATATCAATGCTTCCCAGACGGTCCACGGGAACGGACACAATAACCCAGAATTCATCAGTACCTACGACTGAAGCAATGGTTTCGCTAAGACTGAGGTGAGCTCCAAGGTCAGCACTCTTGCTGACAATCATACAGGAGAAAGGCGCTGTTACGCGGGTACGGGCAAGATCGATACGGGCCTGCTTAAGTTTTGCCTGAGCCGAAGTTAGATCAGCCTGAGCCTTTTGCAGATGGGGTTTACGCAGAGCCAGCTCAGCTTCCTGCATGGTTCCGCCTGAAGATTTTTTAAGCAGTTTCCATTCACGTCCGGCCACACGCTGTTGCCCGCTTTCGAGCTTGAGATTGTATTCAGCCTCAGTGACCACAGCTTCCTGCTGCTTGACTGCCAATTCATAATCAAGAGGGTCTATGCGCAGGACTTCCGCACCTTTTTCAAAATATCCACCGGGAATAAAAGCATCACTGACAGATATGACCTTACCGGAAACCTGCGGTTCAAGATTAATTTCCCGTGCGGCTTCAACTGTTCCCATAACCGGGGTCGAAACCCTGAAATCATTAACCTCCAGCACACTTACGTTAACCAGCGGTGCGGAGACCACCGGGGCTTTCTTCTTAGCCACAGGCTTGGTGGCGAGAAGAACCTTGGCACCGATCACGGCCATGACCACAATGAACAAAGGAAGGATTCCCTTAAGACCGATCTGCTTGATGTAATAAAAAATTTTCTTAGCCATATCTAAATTCCCTCCTGCGCAGGAACGGATTGTTTTTCAAGTTTATCAGCGGCAGCAACTGCAGCTTCGTCATCTGCTTCCGGTTTTAGCTCTGCTCCGTCTTCAAGGGTATTTGTCCATGTCCCGCCGAGCGCGCGGTACAGGCCCACGCGATAGCTGAGCAGATCAGCCTCGTCCTGAGCAATGTTGATTTCAAGGTCATGCACGCTGACCAAGGCACTGAGCACCGGAAGGTAATCCTCAAGCCCCTGCAGATACCGGGAGCCGGCTTCTTGGAGATTGAGCTTTGCTGCTTCAAGCTGGTTTTTGCGGGCTTCAATGTATTCATGCTGCCACTTTTCCTGCACCAGCGAATCCTGCACTTCCTTAAATGCGGTGAAAACTGTGTCCTTATAGTTAAGCATACGCTCATCAACTACAGCCCGAGTGCGCTCAACTTCAGCCTTGCGCTGGTAGCCGTCAAAAATCGGTCCGGTTATGGATGAAGTCAGGGTGGTCAACCAGCCGGAAAAAATATTGGCAAGCTGAGCACTGGAAAGCATGGCTTCCGCCGAAAGAGTCATGGAAGGCAAACGGTCGGCCCTTGCGGCACTTACAGCCCAGTCTGAGGATTGCAGATTCAAACCTGCAGCACGCACATCCGGGCGCATGGAAAGCAGGTCAAGGGGAATACCCAGCCCCGGAAGGTTAGGAAGATCAGGAAAATCGGCGGTGGCAACATCAATAGCCCCGGCTGGACGTCCCAACAGGTAGGCAAGTTCGTGCAGCTTTAACTGTTCCTGAGATTCCACCGGGGGAATCAGGGCCTTGGTCCGGGCGACAGTCTCGCGCTGCTGAAATACATCAAGTGCTGTGGAAAGGGAGTTACGGAAGCGGAGTTCGATCAGTTCAAGATACGTTTCGTTGGTTTCAAGCTGTTTCTGATAGATTGCTTTTTTCTTGCGCTGCAACTGGATTTCCAGCCAGCGTTTGACAACTTCGGATGCAACCGTCATTGCCGCGGAATTCACATTTTCGCGGGAGGAAAGGTAATCAAGCTCACCGGAAGCAGCCTCGGCTTCAATTTTCCCCCAAAGATCTAATTCATATGATGCGGCCAGACCTAATTTATGAGAGTCAGTGGAAGTTGACCCCTTGGAACCTTCGGTACCGTCATTGCCGGAGCGGGAATTCGTGTAGGTTCCCTTACCATCCAGCTTGGGATAAAGGTCGGCCCGGGATTTAACTGCTGTAGCCCGCAACTGGCGAAGCTTTGCCCACGCTATCCGCACATCGAAGTTGGCATTGATGCCTTCTTCCACCAGACGGTTAAGCTCTTCATTATGAAAGCTCTCCCACCATTTACCCAATTCACGCGGTTCACTTGAATATAGTTCGTATTGCGGAGGAACACCCAAAGTAAGATTTGGACGCGGCTCCGGCCTGAACGGAGAACACGCTGAAAGCCCGAAAAGGGCCAGCATGCATATCGCTGTTAATTTCAACTTGAATGAGGACATATATTTTCTCCATTGCTTTCCATTTTTCATTTTAATACATCCAAGCAAGGAAAAGAGTATTAGTATGATGCTAAAAGTTGTAAACAAATGTAAAAATATCCCCCATCCCCTTCCACCTGCGGGCGGACACGGGTAACCTGAAAATATGGAACAACAATATCCCGTACTCATAGTTGATGATGATGCCAAACTCAGGGCACTGCTGACCCAGTATCTTGAAGGATACGGTTATGAAGTCAGCACCCTTCCTTCCGGGGAGGGAATCATTGAAGAAGTTAAAAATTCTTCACCTGCAATCGTAATCCTCGACATCATGATGCCCGGCAAGGATGGCCTTGAAGTGCTGCGCGACCTGCGCCCCCACTCAAATGTCCCGGTAATTATGCTTACCGCCAAGGGAGAAGATACCGACCGCATTGTCGGCCTTGAACTGGGTGCTGACGATTATATTTCCAAACCGTTCAATCCCCGGGAGCTGCTGGCCCGCATCAAGGCTGTACTGCGCAGGGCAAAGGCACCGAAAAATAACAGCACCCCCAATTCAGGACAGATCAATGTGGCCGGGGTTGTTCTTCATCTGGCACACCAGAAACTCGAAATTGAAGGAGATGCCCTTGAACTCTCTTCCACTGAATTCAAACTGCTCAAGGCATTAATGGATAATCCGGGACATCCCATGACCAGAGACGACCTGATGACCTCTGTCTGGGGTAAGGATTTCAACGCCTTTGATCGCAGCATTGACGTGCATATCAGTAAGTTACGCGCTCTTTTCAAGCCTTACCCGGATCATGAATCGCGCATAAAAACTGTCTGGGGAACCGGATACATGTTTGTGAGCGAATAATGAAGATAAGCCGTACTTACCTCAAAATATTTCTTTCCTTCATGCTGGTGCTGGTAGTTTCCGAACTAGTCATCTTCGGCCTGCTGCACATGTCGTGGGAAAAAAGCCCCCGTGTCCAGCACATGGAACGGCAACTTTTCACCGTAAAAAACCTTGCAGAGATGGAACTGGGAGGAACTCATACTTCACCTGAATATGAAAAAAAGATCCTAACTCCCCTGCTCAAAACTTTAAGTAAATCAATAAAGGCGGATGTCTGGATAACCGGCCCATATGGAGAAATAGTAGCTTCATCCACCCCGATAATTCCGGACATGAGCGACTATACAACCGGGGATGCCGCAAAATCTGCTGACGGCGCATACGTATATAAAAAGCGCAATGAAGGCATTAAAAGTGTATACGGTATCTACACAGGGAAACTACCTATGGGCTACCCCTTCACTTACCACCTTTACCACTCCATTCCCAAATTTGATGAAGAAAGCTGGTTCCTGCGGGCGCAGGTAATTTTGACTATTATCGCTGCCATTTTCCTTATCCCGGTCGCAAGACGCGTGATTCGACCTTTGAAAGAACTCACTGCTTCTGCTGCAAAAATGGGCAGCGGAGATCTTAAACAGCGCGTAGAGATCAAGGGAAAGGATGAAGTGGCTGAGCTTGGCAAAGCCTTCAACCACATGGCCGAAGGGCTGGACAAAATGGTCAAATCCAGCCGGGAACTGACCGCCAATGTCTCCCACGAACTGCGCAGTCCGCTTGCCCGCATGCGCATCTCTCTGGAAATGCTGAAAGAACGTATTGAAACAGGAAACACTTCCGGCTGCGATACATTCATAGACGGCATGCAGTCGGAAATCACCCACATGGACGAACTCATCGGCAAGATAATTGAATTTTCTAAACTGGAAATGCATGAAACTCCGGCCATGACCGAGACAGTCAACCTGAAGGAGCTTATTTCCGACCTTCTTGAACAATATCAATGCGTTGCTGAACGCAGCAATTTGAATGTGCAAGCTGAACTTGCTGAAGTTAAACTTTCCAATTGCAACCGCAACGGCATCGGTATCGTAATGGATAATATTCTCGGCAACGCCTTCAAATACACAGAGTCTCGAGGAAAAGTAGTGATACATTTATCCGGAGATAAGACAGGAGTGCGTATTTCAGTAACCAATACCCATGCCCCGCTCCCGGAAGAAGATCTGGAAGAAATATTCAATCCCTTCCACCGCCTTAAGGGGCAGGAAATCCCCGGTTCCGGTCTGGGCCTTGCCGCGACACGGAGGATTTTGCGCATTCATAATGGAGAAATTCGGGCAGAAAATAGTGAAGACGGATTCAAAATTGTAATCACTGTTCCTGTAAAAGAAAGCTAACAAACTATAACGCGAGAAGATCAAATGAGCATCACCCTGAGCTTCGAACTTAAAAATATTGATTGGCAAAAGGTATCAGAAATATTTGAAAAAGCACCTCTCGGCACCAGAGAACCGGAAAAACTGTCCCGGGCAGCAGCAAACAGTGAACTGGTCTGTTTTGCCAAGGAAGGCAATGAGTTCGTAGGCTTCGCCCGCGCCATCAGTGATGGTGAATTCCAAGCCGCAATCTACGACCTCTGTATCCTCCCGGAATACCAATCCCACGGACTCGGTAAGAAAATGATGACTGCCATGATGGAAAAACTGGAATCAGTCAGCGTCATCCTCTACGCTGTCCCGGGCAAAGAGGGATTTTACGAAAAACTCGGCTTCAAGCCCATGCTCACTGCCATGGGCTGCTTCAAGGATGAGGCCGGAATGATTGAGCGGGGGTACTTGGAGGGGTAAAACCAATCTGATAAAATTCCAATTTTCAACTCTAAATTTAAATTTTATCCAAAAAATGGAACGGAAGGACATTTTCCGTTCCATTTTTGGTTTTTTTTCCATATATTGAAATTGCCAATGTGATAATTTCACCCAAAACCATACCATGGGATTAAATATGCTTTTAGAATTCAGTGTCGCCAATTTCCGATCAATCGGGGAAGAGCAGACTTTATATATGCAGCCCGCCTTTAAAAGTAAGGACGAGGATCACAATATTCTTGAAACGGGTATTCGCAGGGAGCCGCAGGCTTTGCCTGTTGTAGCTATTTTGGGGGCTAATGCTTCTGGGAAGTCAACTTTTTTAGAGGCTCTTTTATATCTTGCACATATTATTGATGAATCAGGCTCAAGAAAAAAAGACATGAATTATTCAGATCAAAGTTTTAAACTAAATTCTGAATACAAAAAAAATCCAACATCTTTTAAAATTAAATTTATTGCTCCAGATGGGGCACTATACAACTATTACCTAAGTTTATTTCCTGAAAAAATTTCGAGAGAAAAGTTAACAAAACGTGCAAATGTCAAATATGCCAAAGAAACAATTTTAATTGAAAGAATAGAGCAAAAAATCAACCTGCATAACAGCATTCATAACAAGAAAAGTTTTTTAAATTTATGGAATGCTGAAATAAACAAACAAGAGACAGCTCTTTCATTCCTTGCAAACAAAGGGGATGTTGAAATTTTTGATGTAATTATGCTCTGGTTTAACAGATTGTTATACATTTTACCGACAAAACTACCAGAATCAGCTACAGCAAAACTTCTTCACAACAACATTTTCGATAACAGTTTAGTCATAGACTTTTTAAAATCAGCAGATATCAATATTGCAGGGGTTGAAATTAAAAAAAATGAGTTCGAAGTCCCTTCTGAGGTACACAGTGAAATTAACGCTCTAATAGCTAAAAAATTAGAATCTATTGCTCCTGTAGAAGTTGAGACCAAAATCTCAAACAGTAATCAATACAATATCAATTTTGCCCATACTACTACGCAAGGGAAAAAAATCTTTTTCAACATAAAAGATGAATCAGAAGGAACAAAATCCGTTTTCGCCTTTTACGCTCCATTAGAAGCAACCCTAGCTCAAGGAAGTATTCTTATTGTTGATGAATTAGACAATTCACTTCATCCATATTTAGTAAGAAAAATAATCCAGCTGTTTACAGACAAAAAAACAAATCCCAAAGGAGCACAACTAATCTTCACCACCCACGACGTAACAGTCATGGACAAATCATTACTCCGCCCAGATGAGATCTACTTCACTGAGAAAGACAAGGAAACATTCGAAACAAAGCTGTACAGCTTAGCCGAATTCAAAGGCATGGGAAGTGTCAGCAAGAATGACCGTGGAGAAAAGCTTTACAAGGACTATCTCAATGGCAGATTCGGAGCAGTACCGGACGTAGACTGGGAGGTAGGCATTTAATGGCCCGCCCTAAGAAACCTACGAAATATCTACGCCGGAAAAAAGTTAACATTCTTCTGGTTTGTGACGGACAGACCGAACAAAACTACGCAAAATTTGTTCTTAATGAATGTTTATCTTCAAAGGACAATCCAGTAGTCATCACACCTAAAATATTCACTAAGATGGATCAGGCATTACGCTACATGGACCGCGACCCAAAAGATTTCGACGCGGTCCTTTTCTTGCGTGATCTTGAAAACGACCAACTTTCGCAAACACAAATAAACAATTTGAAATTTAAACTGGATCAGGTTGCTAAACTCGGCAAAAAGAAAAAAGAGAAAAGAAAGTGGACAGTTTTCTATAACTATCCAGCAGTAGAGATATGGTACGCCCTGCACTTTTGCGATAAAATTAGCGCGTGCAGAAACGCAGGAGACTCCGAACGACAATTAAAAGCGGCATTTCCCGAATACGAAAAGCCCATGCCACGCAATAAAAAAGAAGCAGAAGTATTCTGTATAAACATGGATAAGGCTGTTCAGCGCAGTAAAAAATTAAATATTACTGCCCCTCTCCCCTACGCCAACCAACTAAAATCCCACAAACCACTAACAAACCCCATGACCGAAATGCCGGAACTCATAGAATTCATCAAAAAAGTTAAGCCAATTTCATAAAAATTGAAGTGGGACAAAAGAGGATCCCCCTACTTCTGACCCACCAGCACAAAAGTCCCGTACTGGCGAACAACGCCTTCTTTATCCGGCTTGTTGTAGAGGCCGTGATTATGGTGCTGCACAGCAGAGAATCCGGCATTTGTGACCATTGCGGCCAATTCATCCGGCTCAAAACCATTGTTGGGCACAACATTATCACCATGGAAACTTCCGTCTTCGGGCAGGAGTTCCCCGATTACCAGCTTCCCGCCCTTCGTTAATAATTTAGCCATCAGCCCAAGCACTTCCGGCAGATCCTCAACATGGTGCATAGCCATGGAAGTGAAGATTGCATCAAGCGAATCGTCCCTAAGCCCTGACTCATGCAGAGCTACCGGAATCACTCGAACATTGCCGAAATCTTCATTCTGAGTTTTCGCATTAAGCATATCCAGCATGGCAGCAGATGTATCCAACGCATAGAGAGTCTTTACCCTTTTACCGAAACGCAGACCGACCAGTCCGGTCCCGCATCCGAAATCGAGAACTTCACTTTCAGCCTTGAAATCAATCGCCTTTTCCACTGCCGCTGCAAATTCATCCGCAATGCGCTTGCGTTCAGGATTGCTATCCCATTCCTTTGCCTTACGAGTAAATTCATCTTGTGACATAAGTCTCCTCCATAAAAAATCCCGGTAGATTAAATCTACCGGGATTTTTTATATCTTATTTCCAGACTTTCATAAACTCTGCACTGCTTTTTCCGGAATCAATATGCTTGATCAGCGCGGATCCGAATACTGCCGCATCGACAAGTCCCTCAAGTTCCTTGAGCTGGGAAGGATCTTTCAGGCCGAAACCGAGAGCCACCGGGATATCGAATACTTCCTGTGCCTTGGCGAGTCCTTGCTTGACTTCTTCAGGCAACGTCGCTGTTCCTCCGGTAGTACCGAGAACGGAAACATAGTAACAGAAACCGTTTCCGCCCTTGGAATAGAGAGCCATACGGTCCGACTCGGTATTCAGCCCGACCAGCGGGATCAGCGCGATGTCGTACTTTGCAAGCAGATCGCGGAACTCCACACCTTCCTCATAAGGCAGGTCGGCAATGATCAGACCGTTTACCCCGGATGCACTGGCATCCTTGGCAAATTTTTCCAATCCGTACTGCAGTACCGGATTATAGTAACCCATGAGCAAAACACCGGCACTGATCTTCGCACGATGCTCGGAAAGTCCGGCCAGAATCCACTTAAGGTTAATGCCGTCCTCAAGACATTTCAGGGACGCTGCCTCAACCACCGGGCCATCTGCCACGGGATCGGAAAAAGGCATACCGATTTCGATTACATCCGCACCGTTTTCATCAAGTTCAAGGATCTCTTTCCAGAACTGATCACGGTTGGGATATCCACCGGGCAGGAACGGAATCAGGCCGAGACGGCCTTCTGCTTTAGCCTCATTAATTTTATCTGCAAGTTTGGTAATACTCATTTTTATCGCTCCCCTATTCTCCATGCTCAGCGAGGTAATCTTCAAGAATTCCCATATCCTTGTCGCCGCGACCGGACAGGTTGACTATGACGTTAGCATCTTTGGGGATGGAATCCCTGTTTTCCAAGACCCAAGCAACAGCATGGGAACTTTCCAGCGCGGGCAGAATGCCTTCCCTGCGGCAAAGCATCTGGAACGCTTTCAGTGCCTGATGATCGTTAACTGTGCCGTACTGAGCACGACCGGTTGCATGCAGATGCACGTGTTCGGGGCCAACACCGGGGTAATCAAGGCCGGGGGCAATGGAATGTGAAGGCAGGATCTGGCCTTCTTCAGTCTGGAGCAGCAAGGTGTTCATACCATGCAGAACACCGGGAGTTCCAAGATTGATGGGTGCAGAGTTGGTGCAGCCCGGTTCCCCGGTACCCGCAGCCTCAACACCTACGATCTTAACTGATTTTTCTTCCACAAACTCATGGAACATACCAATCGCATTGGAACCGCCCCCCACGCAGGCTACGACCATATAAGGCAGTTCACCTGTTTTTTCCTTGAACTGATCCTTGGCTTCACGTCCGATAACTGCCTGAAATTCACGAACCAGCAGCGGGAAGGGATGCGGTCCGGCAGCAGTACCGAAGCAGTAATGGGTGGTCTGCTGGTCAGCAATCCATTTACGCAGAGCGGCGTTAATAGCATCTTTCAGGGTCTGGGTACCGGATTCCACAGGCACACATTTCGCGCCCAGAAGTTCCATGCGGCGCACGTTATGAGACTGACGTTTCACATCCAGAGCACCCATGTAAATTTCGCAGTCAAGATCAAGAAGAGCGGCTGCGGTTGCGGTTGCAACCCCGTGCTGTCCGGCTCCTGTTTCAGCCAGCAGCATGGGTTTTCCCATCATCTTGGTCAGCAGGGCCTGCCCTACGGTATTGTTGACCTTATGTGCGCCGGTATGGGCAAGGTCTTCACGCTTGAGCCAGAGGTTGAAGCCCAGTTCGCGGGAAATATTCGCGCAATGGGTCAGTGCGGTGGGACGACCAACGAAATCTTTAAGAAGTCGGGTGAATTCCTGCTGGAATTCGTTAGATTTCATGATCTTTTCCATGGCCTCTTCAAGCTCGAGCAGCGGCGGCATGAGCAGTTCAGGAACAAACTGTCCGCCGTAATCACCAAAATATCCTCGTTTCATGATCCTTTCCTTTTTTTATATGCCTCCGGCGGCCCTCCGGGGGCCAAAGAAACTTTTTGGAAAAAGTTTCTCTGGACTCTTCAAAAACTCTTAGTAGGGCTTCGCCGCTTTGTCTGGCAAATTGTTATTATTTCATAGCTGCAAAAGCCGCAGCCAGTTTATTTTTATCTTTTTTACCCGGTTCAGATTCCACACCGGAATTGAGATCAACCCCGTTTGGTTTTGCTGTATCCAACGCTTCTTCCAGATTTTCTGCTGAAAGACCTCCTGCCAGCAACCATGGAACCGGAATGGTTACATCTTTGAACACTTCGAATTCCATTGCAACGCCATGCCCGCCACCGGATTTTCCAGCATCAAAAAGCATGTAAGTGCAATGCGGAGCAAAACGGTCAATGTCCGCTTGAAAAGCTTTTAATGAATCGTACTTCTGAGGCCAGAGAACTTTGATCACCTGCTCCTTGCCCACGGCTTTGCAGAATTCCTCATTCTGACCACCGTGCAATTGCGCAAAATCGAGCTGACCGTTTTTCAAGGTTTCGATCACTTCCGTTGCACTCTGCTTAACGAATACCCCTACTTTTTTAGCTCCGTCAGTTTTAACGGAACGGGCAAAGGCTGCATCAACATTGCGCGGACTGGAAGGATGGAAGATGAATCCCAAAAAATCCGCGCCCAATTGTTCGCACATGTCCGCGTCTTCTTTGGAAGTCATTCCGCAAACCTTGACCAACAGGCTCATGAGCGGCCTCCAGCAACCAGCGCGGCAAGCTTGGCCTGCGGATCCGGGCTGGACATGATTGAGGTGCCTATAAGCACGGTATCGTAACCCAATTCATTCATTTCTGCGCAATCTTCAGGTTCACTGATTCCGCTGGCACAGATCCAGATTTCACCATCTTCCTTAAGCTTGATGAATTCAATGGAACGATTCATATCGATGCCGAGGGTATCAAGATCGCGGTTATTGATCTGGATGATCCGCGCTCCGGCCTGCTTGGCCCGCTTAAGATCAACATCATCAAAAGCCTCAACCACTGCATCAAGCCCCGCAGCATGGGTTTGCTCGATCATTTCTTTCAGATAACCATCATCCTCAAACATACGTACGATGATCAAAAGCGCCGAAGCCGGAGTAGCCAAGGTCTGCTCAATCTGCATCAGATCGGTAAGGAAATCCTTACGCAGCATAGGCAATCCGCTGGGTTTAATTTCATCGAGGTAGCTGAGATTGCCCTTGAAGTATTCCTCTTCGGTAAGCACGGAGATAGCCGAAGCACCTCCGGCAGCATACATCTTGGCAACGTCCGCTGCGCTCAGACCAAGATTGATATCACCCTTGGACGGAGAAGCTCGCTTATACTCGGCAATGACCTTCAGCCCGGATTCATCGCGGCGAATAGCTTCAGCAAAAGAAGCACGTTCCCCCGCATATGGAGTAAACTTTCTCCCTTCGGACTGCATCCTTGCCAGCATATCCAGCTCGGCCTGTTTTGCTTTCCTGAATTTATCGAGCATGACCTAGTATTCCTTATCCACGCCCTTGGCGACTTTGGCCTTGGCTTTTTCCATGCCCTCTTCCAAAGATACACCATCAAGAATGGATATTGCCGCCCCAAGGTTCAGTGCCACCATATCAAGCATGGCCTGCGGTGCGGTACCTGCTAGAACCTTGCGGATTGTTTCCAGTGCTTCAGGGCGATCTTTAACAGCAACATCTTCAGGCTTGGCTGCTGCAAAATCGTAATCAGCCGGATCAATCTTGACTTCGGTAAGTTCACCGTTCTCAACAAGAATCGCATCGTTCACACCAAACGGAGTCAATTCATCAAAATTACCTGCGCCATGTATAACATAAGCCTTTTCCACATTGGTCAGCACCAGCACTTCAGCCATGAGACGAAAAATCTCCGGTCTGCCCACACCCAGAATCTGATGGGTGGGACGTGCGGGGTTTAACAGGGGGCCCATAAGGTTAAACAAGGTCGGAATTCCAAGTTCTTTACGAATGGGAGCAATTTTTCCGAAGGCCGGGTGGTAATTCGGGGCAAACATGAACACAAATTTATCCCGCAGCAGCACATCACGCGCTTCGTTCACTGTAGTTCCCAGTGAAACACCCAAATCTTCCAGCACATCCGCAGAACCGCAGGAAGATGAAACCGCCCGGTTGCCGTGTTTGGTAACCAGATAGCCCATATCCGCAAGATAAATCGCCACCGCAGTAGAACAGTTGAAACTGTTGGTACCGTCACCGCCTGTTCCACAGGTATCAATGCACGGACTGTTGATGCCTTTGATCAGCTTGGCCTCACGCAGGGCCGCGCGTACACCGGCAGCAACTTCAACAGCTTTTTCACCTTTAGAGCGCAGCCCCATAAGCAGCGCCCCCGCCTGAGCATTGGTCATTTCACCGGAAAAGAGTTCTTCAAATACCGCATCAGCCTGTTCTGTGGTCAGGTCCTGACCGGAAGAAAGTGCGCTCAGGGCTTCGCTTATTATCTGTGACATTTTTATTTCCTTCTATATATAATGATAGAGCTAAATATTTCCGTCCAAGAAGTTCTTCAGCAGTTTCGGTCCATCCGGGGTCAGGATTGATTCGGGATGGAACTGCAATCCTGTCCACGGGCGGTCCTTGTAGCGAAGGCCCATGACTTCATCCTGATCTGTCCATGCGGTCAGCTCCAGCAGATCCGGTGCTTCATCCACATTGACCACCAGAGAATGATAACGGCAGACATTGAAAGGATTGTCCAGACCAGTGAAAATGCCTTCATTGTTGTGATAAACATCGGAAGTCTTGCCGTGCATGATCCGTCCGGCGCGGACTACGGATGCCCCCGCAAAATGCCCTAAAGTCTGGTGACCGAGGCAGACGCCGAGTACCGGAATCTCCTTGGGCAGACGGGAAAGGAATTCAAGTGACAGCCCTGCGTTTTCCGGATTGCTGGGACCGGGAGAAAGGCAGACCCGTTCCAGTTTGCCGGACTCTGCAAGCTCAAGGATTTCCTCACGGTCATTACGCAACACCAGCGGATCAGCCCCAAGCTGCTGGAACGCCTGCACCAGATTGAAGGTAAAGGAATCAAAATTATCTACGAGTAAAAACATCACCGCCCTCCGACTGCAGAATTTCCTTAAGAACCCTTGCCTTGTTGTTGCATTCCTTCCATTCCATTTCAGGATCGGAATCATAAACTATTCCGGCCCCGGCCTGCCAATGGCACTTGCCGTCGCGAATCCACATGGAACGAATAGTGATACCAGTATCAAGGTTCACGGAATCCTTATCCAGACCGATAAACCCGATGCAGCCACCGTAAGGACCGCGCGGTACTTCCTCGATTTCGGAGATGATTTCCATGGCCCTGATTTTCGGAGCACCGGAAAGGGTTCCCGCCGGGAAAGTCGCCTGCAGCACGTCAATGGCATCGTGATCATCACGAAGATCTGCTTCCACGTAAGAAGTGATGTGCATGACATGGCTGAAGTATTCAATCTGCTTGAATTTCTCGACGGTCACAGTTCCGGGCTTGGCGATACGTCCAAGATCGTTGCGGCCGAGATCGACCAGCATGACGTGTTCAGCGATTTCTTTCGGATCAGCGAGCAGCTCTTCGGCATACTTGCGGTCTCCGGCAGCATCCTTGCCTCGCGGCCGGGTCCCAGCGATGGGTCGAACTTCCAGCCGCCCTTTATCGCAACGGGCCATCAGTTCAGGGGAAGAACCGAGCAGGATTTCCTCGCGGCTGAACTTCATATAGAACATGAACGGCGAGGGGTTGGCCTGACGCAGGCGGCGGTAAAGATCAAAGGAATCGCCACTGAAGGGAGCGGAAAAACGGGTGGAAAGCACCACCTGAATGCACTCGCCCTCGGCAATGAGGTCCTTAACCTTCTTGACCCCTTCCATATATTTTTCCTTGCCCGGAACAGCTACCGGATCACCGACCTTGGTCGGCTCGCACACGGCACCGAAAACAGGCGGTGTAAAGTCAGGAGCATCATCCTTATCCAGAGAAAGAAAGCAGCAGCTGTGCTTGAGATGGTCGAAGAGAACAACCCGTCCGGGCAGAGCCAAACGGACCTCAGCATCATCAGCGGGCAGCTTGTCTTTAAGCTTCGGCTCCAACATTCCGGCAATACCGTAGCCAAGTGTTCCGTAAAGGCCACGGGTGAAGGGAGGAAGCTCTCCAAGTTCCGGCTGCGCATTCAGATGCAGAGCCTTCATGACTGCACGCATCCCCTCCAGAAAATCCATGCCCGAATAAGTTGCCAATCCGGCAAGCCTTGAATCAGCGCATTCCACGGAAAGCTTACCGCGCACAGGCGTAAGCTTGAGTCTGAAATCCCAAGCGATAAGGCTGTAACGTCCAAGTCGTCCGTCAACCTCGGCACTTTCCAATAGAATTCCCGGCGCATCACCGACCAAGCCTAGATACAGACTGATCGGGGTCTGCGTATCAGCAGGCAACCATTTGCCATACTGAGTTAGTTCAATCTTCATTTTAAATTTCTCCGTATCCGGTTTAACTTTTCGTAATAAGTTGTATGACAACTTATTGTAATCGCTCACACCAATTTTTTATATAAAAAAAAGACCGCGTTCCGGGAGAACGCGGTCTTAATCTTTTTTAGATGCACTTCTCCCTAGGTATTGTTGTCACGCCACCACCAAGAAGCACGGTCTGCAAGCAGGTCCATATCACCTGCGGCAGCCAAAGATAGGAAAGAACGGAACAGACGAGTCGCTTCCTGACTGTACTGGTTGGCATCAGTAATAGTACCGAATAGATCGCTGTCCTGAGTGACCATCTTACGAGCGGATTCGAGTCTGCGCTTGAAAGACGGGGTCACAAATTTTTTAATATTGGGAATTTCCCGGGAACAGGCCAGAAATGCAATTGTGGAACTGAAGTTCAGGGCCTGAATCATAGCCATGGCTTTATCGTGCTCTTCAACAGAAGATTCGAAGGCACCGAAATTGAGGCGTTCAAAAAAATCCTTCACAGCCAGCATGGCAGGACGGTCTTCTTCGCGCTCGGCAACAAGAGCCACTGTTGGATCAAAATCAGCAGGAATCACCGGTCCAAACAGAGGATGAGTGCCTACCACGGGACCATCATAGGCACGAAGCATCTGCTGTACCGGACGGCCTTTGACCGAACCTACATCTGAAAGGATCGCCCCCTTTTTCATGTGCGGGATAACCACGGGCAGGACCTCGTCCATGACCGTTACCGGAATGCACAGGATAACCAGATCGGTATCCGGCAGACGGCGGGCCATCTTTTCCTCGTCGAGCGGAGTGTCAAAACGGTAGACCATCATTCCGGCCCGTTCGGCAGTGAGCGCGAGGAAGCCCCCCATCTGGCCCCGGGACCCGATGATGGCTACGCTATGTATTTTCTCAAACTCGCACTCCATGACTAACAACCGTTTCCTTTTTTAACTTTTTCCCATTCATCCCAGAAACCGGGGAAAGATTTTGCAACGCAACCGGGTTCAGCCGGAATTGATTCAATACCTGCCATGGCGAAAATCGCAGTACACATGGCAAGGCGGTGATCGTCATAGGTATCGAAGACTATACGTTCGCCCTTCTTGAGAGGTGCCGGGATAATGGTAATGGAATCGTCGGTAATCTCGGCCTTACCGCCTGCGCGCATTACTTCGGCAGCACTTGCTTCGAGGCGGTCACATTCCTTGATGCGCAGGTGAGCGACATTGGTGATGGTGGTCGGGCTGTCCGCAAAAGCGGCAGCTACTGCCACAGTAGGCACCAGATCAGGACACTTGCTCATGTCCACCTCTACGCCGTGCAGCTTGGAGGGGTAAACAGTTACGCTGTGATCATCACTTTCGATCTTCGCGCCCATGGATTCAAGGATGTACATGATTGCCCGGTCGCCTTGAAGGGAATTTACGTTCATTCCTTCAATTTTAACAGGATTGTTACCTACAGCCCCGGCAGCGAGGAAGTAGGAAGCGTTCGACCAGTCACCTTCGACGCGGTATTCATCGCGGTCAAACTTGGAAGGCTCAACAACAAAACGGATCTCGCCGGGAACAACCTTCTCGACTTTTCTCCAGTTTGTCTTTTTCCATACACCGTTTTTCTTGGCCTGAACCTCAAACTTTACTCTGAAATCTTCCATTACATTGAGGGTCAGAGCCACGTAAGGCCATGAAACAGCTTTCTCGCCGATCACGTTAATGATGGTGGTTTCATCGGCAAGCGGTGCGCCAAGCAGCAATCCGGAAAGGTACTGGCTGGATTCCTCAAGGGAAATATCCATTTGCTTACCTTTGAAGCCGGACGCCTCAAGAGTCACCGGAGGGTACCCCTTCTTATCGGAGAAAGTAACCTTGGTGCCCTGTGATTCCAGTGCGCTGGTCAAGGCACCGATGGGCCGGTCATGCATACGCGGTGTACCCTGCACCCTGAAAAGCCCCTTACCTGCGCCGGCCAAAGCAGTAATCAAGCGGCAGGTGGTGCCGGAGTCACGCATTTCCAGAACAGCAGGTTCCTTGGCACCGCCACGGGGCCCACCGTCCATACCGGTCACGGTAGTGGCTGTTCCATCAATATTGAACTGCGCACCCATGGTGGTCAGGCAATCCATGGTCCGGTTGATATCGTTACTGTCGAGAGGATCAAGAACAACAGTAGTTCCCTCAGACAATGCTCCTGCGATTAGTGCGCGGTGCGAAAGCGACTTGGACGAAGGAGCTTTAATTACGATTACATTTTCAGAAGTCATTTTTGTATATCCTGACTGTTTCCAGTCTTTTGAAATTTTATTTAAATTTTACTGCCGTCTTGAGAACCTGCAGGATAGCTACCCAGAATCTTGAATGTCAGGCAACGAGCTTTCAGGTCGTCAATCAGCGAAGCGTGTTCTTCGGCTCCGAGATCACCTTGCAGGTCAACGAAAAACATATACTTCCACTTTTCACCTAGAGCTGGGCGTGATTCAAGCTTGGTCATGTTTATATCATGACCGGAAAGCTCGTTAAGGACTTCCACAAGTGCACCGGGACGGTCCGGGGTGGTGAAAAGCAGCGAAGTCTTGTCGCGCTTACCTTCCTGTCCGGGCTTGGGTCCGATAATCAGGAAGCGGGTCCAGTTATCGGGCAGGTCTTCAATGGCTTCAGCAGTTACGTGCAGACCGAAAAGATTTGCCAGCTTTACGTGCCCTACAGCGGCAACAGGTCCATCGCTTTCAGCGACCATCTGTGCGGCCTTGGCAGTGGATTCCACAGACACGAGCTCTGCACCGGGCATATTGGCACGAAGCCAGCCGGTGCATTGCTCAAGTGCCTTGGAGTGTGAGTAGACCGTTTTGATCTCGCTGATGTCGGCACCCTTGGTCATAAGTCCGTGGCTGATGCGATGATACAGCTCGGCCTGAATGAAAACCGGGTAGCGCATAAACAGATCAACGTTCTGCCCGACCGTTCCCTTGAGCGAATTTTCAAGGGGGATAATGCCGAGGTCGGCTTCGCCCTTGGAAACGGCCACAAAAATATCTTCAAAATTGTTTTTGGGAAGCAGGTCAGCCTGACGTCCCATGTGCTGTAGCCCGGCAAAATATGAAAATGTCCCTTCGGGGCCTAGATAGACCACTCGCTCAGGCCTTTGCAGCCTGCGGGAGGAAGAAATAATTTCGCGATAAATTGCTTCAAGGTGCTCAGGGGGGAGAGTTCCGGGATTGCGCTTAATTAGACCGCGCAATACTTCCTGCTCCCGGAAAGGCTTAAAAATCTGATCAGATGATCCGGCCTTGATTGCTCCAACTGCGAGAGACGCAGCGGCACGCTTGTTGAGAAGCTCCAGAATTTCACTGTCGAGGGAATCGATTTCCACCCGCAGATCGCCAAGATTTTTTTTGCTGGACTGTGACATTTTATTATTAATCCTCTGAAATTTCTTCTTTGATGCGCATGCCGAAATGTCGGCCAGCTACATCAATACGGCAAAGAACTTCGTCGCCTTCTTTCAATGTTACCACACTTACAGGTTCACCGTCACCGCTTACAACTCTGATGGTCTCTGCGTTCTGGAGAAAAACCTTGCCGGAAACCGGACCTTCCGGAGTCTGGACCTCGGCGGTAATCAGCAACATGGGACGAACTTCAAGTTTGCTGCGTCCGACAACAGCCACGGAAGTCTCACCGCTTTTATCCACAACCAGTACTTCGGAACCGGAACGGAGTTCTTCAAGATAAGTGGTCTTGTCACCGGGAAGGATGGCGTAGGCATGAACAGCCCCGGCGTTCACCCGAAAAGGACGCGCGGCAACGTAAGGGTTGGATTCGGTTTCAGCATGCACAAGAAATGTGAAAGCGGAAGAATTTCCGGTAAGGATTCCCTGTCCTTTCTTGAGTTTGGAAGTGGTATCCACACAGACCCTGTGGGCCAGACCTGCGGATTCAATGCTGGTTACGGTTGCTTTCTGGAGTTCCATCTTGCCCTGCGAGAGTTTCAGTTCAGCTACGATCTGCTTGAGATCGGCAGCACCTTCGGGAGTGACTACAATTGAATCGGCACCACGCTCCATGACGGATGCAGCAAGCCTTGCCCGGTCAAGAGATTCAGCTTCAAGAGCGAGTGAATCAATCTGGGCAAGCAGGTTTTCAACCGGGATAATCTCCCAGCCTGCGGCGAGACAAACGCTTTTGCCTTTTTTGTCAAGATCGACAGCAACGGCTTCATCAGCCTTTTCGTTAATAGCTACACAAGGCATTTCTTCCGGAGTAATGACAGATACGCGCCCAAGGGATTCAACGGTTTCCTTGTCTTCCGGAGAAGTGAGGATGGCATCCACTCCGGACTCGAGTGCAAGGCTGAGAAGTTTTTTATCGAAAGGGATCGCTTTGAATATAATCTTTTTCATTTTCCTGTTCCTACACTATTCGCCGATGTGCGCGAGAGCGTTATCTACAGTTTCATCTTCGTGAACAATCATGTGCAGGGCTTCTACGAGTTTGACGCGGTTTTCATGCTGGAAGACATTACGGCCAACGGAAAGACCTGCACCGCCTGCTTCGATGGAATCTGCTACCATCTGCAGGAAATCGCGGGTGGAATCAAGCTTGGGGCCTCCGGCAATTACTACCGGGATGCAGCAGCCTTCAACCACGTCTTTGAAAGTTTCAACGTCACCGGTGTAGGGGACTTTTACGATATCAGCGCCGAGTTCTTCACCTGCGCGGGCGCAATGAGCCACAACTGCGGGATCGAATTCATCTTTGATCTGAGGACCGCGGGCGTAAACCATTGCCAGAACCGGAACACCCCAGCTGGTGGCAGCGGAAGCAACTTCGCCGAGATCGGAAAGCATCTGCGCTTCAGCTTCATCACCGAGATTAACGTGAACGGAAACAGCATCCGCACCGAGGCGAAGTGCGTCTTCAACAGTACCGACGAGAGTTTTTTTATTGGGGAGGGGTGAAAGGCAAGTGGAGGCGGAGAGATGAACGATGAGGCCGACGTCGCCGCCCTCTTCACGGTGGGAGCAGCGGACAAGACCTTTGTGCATGAGCACGGCATTGGCTCCTCCCTTGACCATATCGTTAACCGCCCTGCGCATGGAACGAAGTCCTTTCAGCGGTCCGACACTTATACCGTGGTCCATGGGAACAACGATGGTCCGGCCTGTATTACGGTTTACTATCCGTTCCATTCTTACGCTTTTTCCAATCTGCATTTTAATTTCTCCTGAAGTTTGCCTCTAGATTCTCCAAGATCCGCTTCCCTTTTGGCGACCCGTGTAAAAAAAAAGGGCCGCCGGCGATTCTTCGCCTGCGGCCCTTTCGTAGAGGTCGTTTGCTTTGTTTCTCTTTTTACTTTTTGTACAAGCAAACCTCCACCCGACCACAAGCGTGGGTGCACCAAAAATAAAAAAAGTAAAAAAAGTAAGAGAGGCCAGTGCCTAGGGTGTTGAAAGTTTGCATAGGAATTACTTAACCGGGTCCTGAAAAAATTGTCAACAACTTTCTTTATTTTTTTACCATCATTAATATAATAAACGCTGATTGTTAATTTTCATTAAGCTACACCTCATCATATTTCGATATGTTTACCTTTTTGTAATTTATACCCACCTTCTATACGACAAAAAAGTTCAAAAATACATTTTTGTAATCGACATTTTTGAGTTATTTTAAAAAAAACATTTAATTTCAACATGTTATATTTTTGGCACAGTCCATGCTTTAAGAAAAACATCCTTGAAGCAATCAACATCCCTAAGGAGGACTGTATGACTACCAAACGTTCAATGGCAGGCCGCAAAATTCCGGCCCTCGCAACTCTCATGCTCCTGGCAGCACCTTCCGCGGCATTCGCAGCAGAAGAAGCCATGTCCCAGACTTACGGCAACATTCTCTGGACCCTTCTCGCGGCGATCCTCGTATTTTTCATGCAGGCAGGCTTTGCATGCGTCGAAGCAGGATTCACCCGCGCAAAGAGTGCAGGCAACATCCTGATGAAAAACTTTCTCGACTTTGCAGCCGGATCAATCATCTTCTTCCTGCTCGGCTTCGGCCTTATGTTCGGAATTGATGCCGGCGGCTTTATCGGCACATCCGGATTTTCACTTGCAGGAATAGGACTCACTACCCCGGATGGACAGTGGACTATCACTTTCTGGTTCTTCCAGTCTGTATTTGCGGCAACCGCTGCCACTATCGTATCCGGCGGTATTGCTGAACGCACCAAATTCAGCAGCTACATCCTTGTCACCTGTATCGTAACCGGACTTATCTATCCTATCTCCGGACACTGGGCCTGGGGCTCTCTCTGGCTCGGAGACTCAGGGGCTGGCTGGCTTGAAGGCTTGGGATTCATGGACTTTGCAGGATCTACCGTAGTTCACTCGGTAGGTGGATGGATCGCTCTGGCCGGTGCCATGATCCTCGGCCCCCGTATCGGTAAATACACCGCAGACGGCAAAGCAAAAGCTATTCCCGGCCACAACATTCCGCTGGCATCCCTCGGTGTATTTATCCTCTGGTTCGGCTGGTTCGGATTCAACCCCGGTTCCACCACAACCGCAGACGGTTCTATCGGCCTCATCGCAGTAACTACCAGCCTCTCCGCCTGTGCGGGAACCCTCGGTGCAATGTTCACCTCATGGTTCAAATACGGCAAGCCCGATATCTCCATGACTTGTAACGGTGCCTTGGCAGGACTGGTCGGTATTACCGCTCCCTGTGCAACAGTAACTCCCGCAGCTTCCATTATCATCGGGCTTATCGCTGGCATACTGGTAGTTCTCTCTATCGAGTTCATTGATAAAGTGCTGAAAATCGACGACCCGGTTGGTGCGGTTTCCGTGCACGGTGTATGCGGTGCCTGGGGAACTCTGGCCTGCGGCCTGTTCACCTCTCCCGCACTTAACGACGGTACTGGTGGCCTCTTCTACGGCGGTGGATTCGGAATTCTTACCACTCAGATTATCGGTATCGTAGTATGCTTTATCTGGGCATTCGGAATGGGTTACCTCGCATTCTCCGTCGCCAAGGCTGTAATGGGCGTCAGGGTTACCGCGGAAGAAGAAATGAAGGGTCTCGACATCAGCGAGCACGGCATGGAATCCTACAACGGTTTCCAGATCTTCTCCAACGAATAGTCAAACTATCAGAAAGCGAGGAATAATATAATGAAACTCATCATCACATACATCAGGCCCGAATGCCTTACCCCGGTAAAACAGGCCCTCTACGCCAAAGGCATCTACTCCATGTCGGTAACCAACATCCTCGGTTCCGGCCGGGGGGCAGGATTCACCGAAACATACCGCGGGGTAGTTATGGAAGTTAACCTGCTTAAAAAGGTCCGTATCGAAATAGGTCTGGACGAATCAAAACTCGAAGGAGCACTGGATGCCATTAAGACCGGTGCTCAGACAGGCAAGGAAGGTGACGGTGTCATCTTTGTTCAGGATCTTACCCGGACCATCAGAATCAGAACAGGCGAAGAATCACTTTAACCACACAAGAACCTAAGCATATATCACTCTAACCCCAATTAGTGTACAGCAGGCCGGGTTTATCATCGGCAGTTAAACCCGGCTCAGTCCGATGCCCACCTCCATCGGACCTCACCGGCCGAAAGGGACTTCCCACCCTTTCGGCCGCTTTTTTAGAAAACAAAGTGACTGCACCATGAAGACTACTCCAGATTTTTCCATTTCCGAACTCATTGAGAACGATGGTTTAACCACTGTGCTGCAGCCCCTTATCTCCATGAACCGCAAGGGATTACTAGGCTTTGAAGCCCTGACAAGGGCTATCAATCCCCGCACCGGGGAGAGTATCCCCCCGTTCACTCTTTTCAATATGTGCGAGGACCTTGAAACCCTGACCCGGCTGGACCGGGCCTGCAGAAAAAAAGCATTTGAAACATTCGCGCCCATCTCAAAAACAGACCGCTCACTGCTTTTGTCTGTAAACATCGACGCAGCCATTATTAACGAGAAGACATTCAACTACGGGCTGACCGGAAAAATGGTTGATGAATGCTCCATACCTGTCGGAAATGTAATCCTTGAAATAATTGAATCCAAAGCGGGTAATGACACAGCACTTTCATCTTTTGTTAAAAAATCCCGTGAACACGGCTTTCTCATCGCTCTTGATGACGTCGGGACAGGACACTCCAATCTTGACCGCATACCTTCCCTAAAGCCTGATATTATCAAGATAGACCGTTCCCTCATTGCTGATATCAACAGGAAATTCCATAATATGGAAGTAACCCGTTCCCTGATAAGCCTTGCAGAAAGAACTGGGTGCCTTCCTTTGGCCGAAGGGATAGAAACCGTTGAGGAAGCCCTGACCCTGATGAGTCTCGGCATCGATGTTTTTCAGGGGTACTTCTTCAGCAAGCCGGCACCTGCAGCCATGGCCATCAACACTGACATGACTCCGGTAAGATATCTGGCCTCACGTTTCAAAACCCATGTTCTGGAAAAAATTAACCGCCAGAAAATAATGGAGAACAGCTACAAGAGGATGGCTGCTAAATTGCGGGAGGCTTTAATCGACGGAACACCCGGAACAATGGATTCCGCACTTTCATCCTTCATTACTGAAAATACAAACATCGAGTGTGCCTATATTCTGGACACCAACGGGATTCAGGTTTCAGAAACCATCTGTAATCCATACAAGCTCATGGAAAACAGACGGCTCATTTACCAACCTGCCCCGGTGGGGGCAGACCACTCCCTGAAGGAATACTACCTGACCATCAAGACAGGAAACCAGTGGCACACCACAGCCCCGTACATATCACTTGCATCGGGAAACAATTGCGTCACTGTTTCCACAAAAATGTACGACACGCCTAAATCCCCTATACTTTGCATTGATATCAGCACTTAATTCAGTTCTAAGTGCAGCAATACTATAATGCTTGTTGCAACCGCACGGGTATTGGAATATCTTTCCCGACTCAATTAATTATTACGGACCGGGAAAAATGAATAAAGACACTCACGACGGTATCTTCTATGCCGCAGCAGCATTTATACTCTGGGGACTGCTCCCTGTTTACTGGAAGGCACTCGAAGAAGTTCCCGCACTGGAACTTCTCTGCAACAGAATTGTCTGGTCACTCTTTTTTGTCGCAATTCTACTTTCCTGCAAAAAACGCTGGGCAGAAGTTAAGAGTGCCCTTGCGGACAAAAAAGGAAAAGTTCTGCTGACCATAAGCAGTTGCCTGATCGGGACGAACTGGTTCATTTATATATGGGCAGTCAACCATAACCATGTGGTGGACACCAGCATGGGCTATTATATGACCCCGCTGATGAATGCCCTGCTCGGCTTCATCTTCATGAAGGAAAGACTGACCCGCCTCCAAATCATCGCCATTGCCCTTGCTGCGTGCGGGGTAGCATATTCTATAATTGATTTCGGACACATTCCTTATATAGCATTGACGTTAGCTGTTTCATTCGCCTTTTACGGACTGGTGCGCAAAGTGATGAAAGTGGAATCCCTGCCGGGACTCTTTGTGGAAACAGCTGTACTTGCCCCTTTATCTGCAGTTTATCTACTATGGCTGGCTTTTTCGGGAGAAATAAGTATATACAAAATCAGCCTGATGGATAATCTCCTGTTACTGGGAGCAGGTGCCGCAACATCTTTGCCACTCATCTTTTTTGCCCACGGAGCGCGCAGACTGCGTTTGGTAACATTGGGGATGATGCAGTACATCGCTCCCACTCTGGCACTGATGCTCGGCGTATTTGTATATGAAGAGCCATTCAACTCTGCACGGCTGGTTACTTTCGTCTTTATCTGGAGCGGAATTGCAGTATATGTTGCGGATGGATTGAATAAAAATTTCAACAGAATTTCAAAGGCAAACAATTAATCCGCACAGCAGGGCCGGAGCATAAAATTGATTCTAGCACCCAAGAAAAGCAACTTTTTCAGTAAGTGGATTCCGCTCAGACTGATAATCCCCCTGATTATGATTCTGACTGTAGCCGGTTACATCTGTGTCAAGCTGGACACCATGTCCATCCATGATCAGGAGAGGATTTTCAATGAGCAACAGGCCCTGCAAGCAAAACTGGTCGCAACAGCTTTGGAAGATCAGATTGGAAATATCGTTGAATCATCCTCAACACTGGCAAAATACTCGCTGGTTGATTTTATCGCCGGAAAACGCTCCTCAGAATCAATAAAACATTTATTCAAAATAAAACAAACAGATCAGACATCTCTGACCCTGATCAGCTTCCAACCAGCAGCAGGAGATGAACTCACTTCTGAGATAAATTCACCCAAATTAATACAGGCCCACAATATTGCTCAGGAATGGACTGAGAAATATTTCTCTGCTGTCTCAGGCATGCGTTCAGGATTCGTGACCCCGAAACCTGTGATTAAGAAGAATATTTATTTTGCCGGGGTACTTATGCCTGTCTGGAACGGGAATAATTTCTCAGGAATTCTCACTATCATTATCGATCTGAATAAACTTACGGACAAATACATCGGCCCACTGCAAATCGGTAAATTCGGGTCGGGATATATTATCGACGGATCAGGCACGGTACTTTTTGATCAGGAAACCGAGATAGTCGGGCAAAACGTATTTACGCTCCACAAAGGCTATCAGGATTTGATCAAGATAGACTCTCGCATGCTTCACGAACTCGAAGGAACCGGAGAATATTCCTTCACTGTAAAGCGAAACAAACATGTGGAACGCAAACTTGTCGCTTGGCATTCCGTACGTTTTGGAGAAATGAAACTTGTTGTCGCCCTTTCCGCTCCAGAAACCGATGCGACCAGTTCACTGGCCTCCATACAGGCTGTACGGGCAGCAATGTTTGTATTCCTTTCACTGCTCTTCTTCGCAGTTGTATTTTTCTTTTACTACCACAGGTCACAACAACTTCTTATCAGCCAGAACAAGGAACTGAAAAGCAAGGATAATATTTTCGAAGCCATTGCCGGCAACGCTCCGGGAGTTATTTACAAGTGTGAGATAGCACCGCCCTTTGAAATGCATTACATCAGTTCTAAAATACGGAAGGTAACCGGATTTGACCCCGACATTTTCCTTAAAGGCGACAAGAGCATGTATTACGATCTTGTACACCCTGAGGACCGGACCGGATTGAAGAATGTAATATGCAAATCCCTCGGTCAAAACAGGCCGTTTGAACATGAATACCGCATCATCCGCAGCGACGGAACTCAACGCTGGGTTTATGAAAAAGGGACTGTTCTTCCTGAAGAAAACAGCATGGTCGGATTCATCCTTGATATTACTGACCGCAAAAACGAGGAAAAAGCCCTTAAGCAGGCAGAAGAAAATTACAGTGCGCTGGTAACCACAGCACCACTCGGAATATTCCAAACCACACCGCAGGGAAAATTCATCAGTTCCAACAGCCAGATGGCAGCATATTACGGATACGATTCTCCTGAATCATTCCTGAGTGAAGTTACCGATATTGCGCGGGATTGTTATGCCCAGCCCGAAGAACGGGAAAGACTCATGACCATCCTCGGCAAATTCGGCCATACAAGCAACTTTGAAGCCCGCCAGAAACGCAAAGACGGTTCTACCTTCTGGGCCAGTGAAACTATCATGGCTGTCGAAGATGAAGATGGACATATTGTGCGCATGGACGGCTTTCTCATGGATATTTCTGAACGCAAGGAACACGAGGAGACCATGCGCCGCCTGGCCATGTTTGACAACCTGACCGGTTTACCGAATCGCGTCCTCTTTGATGACCGGTTAAAACAGGCCCTTTCCCACGCCAACCGTAACCGCATGAAAGTTGCCATACTCTACGCCGATCTTGATAACTTCAAGCAGGTTAATGATGAACTGGGACACATGGCAGGAGATACGGTACTTAAAGACGTTGCAGGAAGGTTCAGCGACTGCCTGCGCACCAGCGACACCCTCTCCCGCATCGGCGGAGATGAATTCATCTTTATCTTACAGGATGTAGGGACCTGCGCAGAAATCGAAGTAGTAGCCCAGCGGATAATAGACTCCATGCGCGCGCCCTTCTATGTAGGCGAAAAAATCTACAGGATCGGAGTGAGCATTGGAATCAGTATTTTCCCGGATAACGGCGAAGAAAAAGAAAAACTGATCCGCATTGCAGATGAAGCCATGTACAAGGCCAAGAATCAGGGTAAAAACGGCTACGCATTTTAAATCAGCATTGTTTTCACAAAAAAGGCACATTTCTAACAACAACCAGTCTGAATAAAGATTTCAAATAGTTGTATTGACCCCGCATGCCGATATGATAGAACGGAATTAACGGGGCAATACAGTGCCGTCTTTTCTTCAGCGGTACTTTCTCCCCCGGAATACACCACTATACTATTCTTTGGAGAAAGAAATGAAATTTCGTAATGAGCATGACTGCATAGGACAGAAACAAGTGCCAGAAGATGCCCTTTACGGGGCACAGACCATGAGGGCATCCGAGAACTTTCGCATTACCGGAATCCCCATCTCCCATTATCCGCACATAATTTACTCTCTGGCACAGATCAAAAAAGCTGCCGCCTTGACCAACAATGATCTTGGCAAGCTGGACGATGAAAAGACCAAAGCTATCGTATTTGCCTGCGACGAACTGCTTGCCGACAAGTACCATGATCAGTTTGTGGTCGACATCATTCAGGGCGGTGCCGGAACCTCCACTAACATGAATGCCAACGAAGTCATCGCCAATATCGGCCTTGAACACCTCGGATTCAAACGCGGAGAATACGATAACCTGCACCCCAACATTCACGTCAACATGGCCCAGTCCACAAATGACGTATACCCCACCTGCCTGCGACTGACCCTGATTGCCAAGATGGACCAGCTCATCGAGTCCATGGAATACCTGCAGGGAAGCTTTGCAGCAAAAGGCAAGGAATTTTCACACATCCTTAAAATGGGCCGCACCCAGCTTCAGGACGCAGTGCCCATGACTCTCGGTCAGGAATTCACATCCTATTCGGTGACGATCGGAGAAGATGTTGAACGTGTACGCGAAGCGAAAGCCTTGATCTGCGAGATCAACATGGGCGGAACCGCCATCGGCACCGGACTGAACGCACCGCCCAAATACGCTGAACTGGTCACTGCAAAACTTAAGGAAATCAGCGGCTTTGATCTTGAGCTGGCCCCTGACCTTGTGGAAGCCACTCAGGATACCGGAGCCTATGTCCAGCTTTCCGGTATACTCAAGCGCGTAGCTGTCAAAATTTCCAAAATTTGTAATGACCTGCGCCTGCTTTCATCCGGACCGCGCTGCGGACTCAATGAGATCAATCTGCCACGCATGGCTCCGGGTTCTTCCATCATGCCAGGCAAGGTCAACCCGATCATCCCGGAAGTAGTCAACCAGATTGCTTTCACCGTCATCGGCAGTGACGTCACCGTCAGCATGGCTGCCGAAGCAGGACAGCTGGAATTGAACGTAATGGAGCCGGTCATTGCTGCCAGCCTGCTTAATTCCCTGACCATCATGCGCCGGGGATTCCGCACCTTGGCCGACCGCTGCATCTCCGGCATCACCGCCAATGAAGATGTCTGCCGCGGCTATGTAGAAAACAGCATCGGACTGGTTACCGCACTCAACCCCTACATAGGTTATGAAAAATCAACCGAAGTAGCTAATGAAGCGCTTAAATCAGGACGCTCAGTCTACGACATTGTTATCGAAAAGGGTTACATG